>CAVLCS010000070.1:0-14094 GCA_963661675.1 Bulleidia sp. | reverse complement strand
CTCTGATTAACTAATTTCTACCGTGCAGGTGTCCAACTTGCACTTGCAATTTGCGAAAATATTTATTTTGTCCATACGGGGAAGGAGGCGTTAATGCGCCGGAGCACACAAGCAATACGGCGCAGCGGCTTGGACTTCGGGACGGTCCGTGCCGCAAATGACAAAAGAGTACACCAATCCGCGCAAGCGGACGGAGTATAGGAGGTAAAAATGAAAAAACGATTGTTATCATCAATCCTGGCGTTATGTATGATAATTACTATGGCGCCAACAGTTGCGTTTGCAGTAGAAGATGATGCAGCAGATAGCAGCCTGGCATTACAGAGCGCCTCTCAGCAGGCAAGCACAACATACGAGTGGAAAGATTACGAGGGTTATTATAATGCTGATGCAGGCGGCAACATTACATATGATTTAAAGCCCGATGCAATCGGCACGCTGTATAACGAGATTTATGCAGCATCGGATGAAACTGCTAAAAAAGCGGTTATTGACGAGGCTTTGGCTGATAAACTGATCACCGAAAACCTTGCAAATCGTTTGAAGGCGGTAGTCCATGTCTACACCACAGATGAACTGAGCAACGGTGTTTCGTTCCAGAAGAACGGCAACACCAACGCTTCGGATTTCACCGCCAAGGTAACTGACGGCGAAATGCTGATCAGCGGTGAAGGTGCATTGATGCCGTACAATAAGTACAATAATGTATTTTATGCACCGGCCAACACCAGCATTGCTCTGCGCCCGTGGAACACCGAGCGTGCAGGTCAGCAGCTTTCTTCTGTTCGATTTGGCAATGGTATTACCGAGGTTGGCGAGTACGCTTTTTTCAACCAGCCGCGTCAGGATATTACCAGCGCATCCTTTAATGCCAACTTGAAGATTCACCTGCCGGATTCTCTCCAGACGATGAGTCAGGCAACCTTTATGAGCCTCAATGTTGGCAAGATTGCAATTCCGGCAAGCGTAGATCTGATTTCTACCCGTCAGTTTGGCACCGCATCGGCTATGTATGTACTGGGTGATCCAGAGATTAAGGTTTCCGGCAGCAGCGCAAGTTTTGCAACCAACAGCACAGCCACGGTATATACTGCAAAGGGATCCAAGCTGTCCACTACCAGCGGCATCACCAACATGACTTTGAGGGAAGTAGATGCAATCGGTGCCTGCGGCGCAGATGAGCACTACACCTCTGAGATGGTTTGGATGGTAAATGGCGATACGCTGACCATTACTGCTATGGATAACGGCAGCGGCGTTATGGCGGATTATTCGGATGCTAATCCGGCTCCGTGGAATGCTTATGCAGATCAGATCAAGAAAATCGTTCTGTCTTCCGGCGTAAAGACCATTGGCGCCAATGCATTCAAGGCTCTGACCGGCGTAAACAATGTTACTGTTCCGGCAAGCGTGGAAATCGATACGAATGCAGAGAATCCGTTTGCTGCAACCGATCTCAATACTATTTCGTTCGGTTATAGCAAAGGCAGCGCTTTTGAAACCTGGCTCAAGGCTCACAACTATACCGGTGAAACCGACCGTGATGAACTGGGCCGCGTTAATCTGACCAAGGCTGACAATGAGTATTTCCGTGAGTACATCGGCGATACCGATATTGCAGCCAAGATGGATCATGATGGCGTTCTGACCATCTACCCGACTTACTCCGCAAACGGTGATACCAATGTACCTAATGTAAACGGATATAATGCCGATAATACCGGTTTCCCATGGTTTGATGTATTTTATGATGAAAACTATACACCTATTTTTAATGACAAAAATCAACTGACAAACTGGAGTGGTGCAGGTAAGTATCAGAAATATCTGAAAAAATCGTTTGGGCAGATGGCATTACCGATACAGGTGCATATCTGTTCAATAATGCAACCAATGTTCCAAAGGACACTCCGATTGAGCTTCAGATTCCGGACACCGTAAAGACGATCGGCGGTTTCCTGATCGGCGGCAGTGCTAAGAGCAGCCCAGAAGTCGTTATTCCGGAGAACGTAACCAATGTTGGAGCGGTCATTAACGATGTCGGCGACGTTGCAGAGAATGTTTATATTCTGAACCCTGATTTGACGACCATGCCGGCTAACAAAAAGCCGCAGGACTCTACTCAGGAAAGAAGTGTACGCAACATTTGCTTGGGCTTTGACTACACGGTTCACGTTAAGGAAGGCTCCAAGGCTCACGAAAAACTGAAAACCGGTGATTACACCATTAAAACACACACGGACATGGGCGCCTGCGGTGTTGCACCGTACAGCTCCAACGTATTCTATCTGTACGATGCAGATACCAAGACCCTGACCATTAAGGGCAACGGTGCAATCAAGGATTATACCTCTGCCACCGATGCTCCGTGGGCTAAGTATGATGTAAAAACGATCACTCTTGACAGCGGTATTACCCGCATTGGTGCATATGCGTTTGCAAATCTGCTGAATATCAAACAGGACGATGTAACCATTGACGCTGATGTAGAGGTTGCTGATAACGCATTCGCACAGCCGGATGAACATGGTCGTATGCCGCTTCCGCAGACAGATGACCTGTACTACAACGCTTATATCGGTACTACCACCATCGCAGCTAAGATGAGCAAGGATGGCGTTGTTACCATTTATCCGACGAATACCGCTAAGGATACCGTAGTCCCCGGAATCAAGGGTTATGACGGTGATAATACGGCATTCCCGTGGTATGAGTCCTACGGCAAGGAGTTTACCAAGGACTACACCGGTGTACACGCATCTGAAATCAAGGAAATCGTCTTTGCGGACGGTTTGACCGAGATTGGCGGCTATTTGTTCAATTCCATGACAAATATGCCAAGAAGCAACATTAAGGTTCATATTCCAGACAGTGTAACCAAGGTCGGCGGTGCTATTGTAGGCTCGCGCAACTATGGCTCCACTGTTGCAGTAGGCAGCCAGATGATCAACGTTGACTTCTGGTATGCCGGTTCGGCAAACAACGTCTATATTCTGAATCCGAATATGACGGGTATTCCGTTTGCAGGCCAGGATGCGACCCGAAACATTGCATATGCAACGACCGGTGCAGATATCCGTATGCATGTAAAGGCAAATTCTGCTGCCTACAATACAGTTACCAAGCAGGGTACCACCTACACGAATGTCATCACCCATACCGATATGGGCGCATGCGGTGAGGCTCCGTACTCTTCCGAGGTATTCTGGACCTATGACGCAGACAGCAAGACCCTTACCGTACTCGGCGATGGTGCAATCAAGGATTATGACAACGCTTCCGATGCACCGTGGCATGATTTTGATGTCGAAACTCTGCTGGTACAGTCCGGCGTCACCAAGATTGGTAATAATGCGTTTGCTTCGCTGACCAATCTCAAGATGGTTCACGTTGCGGACAGCGTTGCCGAGGTAGCAGATACTGCATTTGCAACTGAAAATGGTGAAATTGCTAATAGTCTGAAGAATACGACCTTCCTGACCGGTTCTGACGCAATGAACACCTGGCTGAAGAATCATAAAGCAAATGTTTTGCCGTCGGCTGGCGTAGTTGATAACTACAAGTGGAGCATCTCCGGCGACGTACTGACGATTGAGGTAAACGGTGCAGCTTCTACCGATGAACTCGGTGAAAAGTCTGCTGTCGTTTCTTCCATCACCGCAGACAGTGTACCGGCATGGGCTGCTTACAAGTCCATGATCACTAAGGTACAGATTGGCTACGGCGTAACCGAAATCGGCGACAAGGTATTCGCTGATATGCCGGTACTTTCCGCTGTGAAACTGCCGTCCACGCTGACGAAAATCGGCGAAGAAGCATTTGCGAATACTCCCAAGCTGACGAAAATTTATCTGCCGAAGAAGACTGTTGATGTAGCTTCTACTGCATTCGGTACGTCCTCTTCTGCAGCAAAGAATCTGACGATTCAGATTTCTCCGGTAGCACCTGATTCTCAGAAGCAGATGTCGTCTCAGGGCAACACCACGATCAACGTAGATGATACCAAGAACCTGAATGTTCTGCTGATTGGCAATAGCTACTTCGGTGCACTGTCCGGTTACATGAAGAATATTGCACAGGGTCTGGGTAAGTCGAATACTATGATCGCCAACTACTACTTTGGCGGCGACAGCGGCAATCTGGCAGCATATGTACAGCGCATTAAAAACAAAACGATCGGTACATATGATCCTCAAAAGGATGTTTTCTCCGGTTATAAGGAGAATGGTGTCCGCAATGATGCCTATAACAGCAAGCCGCTGAGCATGGGTATTGAGGCGGAAGACTGGGATTATGTTGTCATGGAAACCTGGGGCAAGAACGAGCCTGCCGGTTCCAACGGCGATGGCAAGCTCAGCCAGGATCCCAACCTGACTACGCTGAAAGATTACATCAACAAGTATGCCTCTCAGGCAGAAGTAAGCCTGTACCATGTTTACAGCTGCCGCTCTCTGGCCGAGCAGCAGGATCCGAAGGGAACGGTACTGACTGATTGGCAGCGTTATGTAAATGGCGCAGATGATGGCTTGAATGATATTGTAGCACATGTAATTCCGGCCAGCACGCTGATTCAGAATGCCCGCCTGACTTATCTGAACGCAGATGGCTCCGAACTGCAGCGTAATCCTCCGAGTGATATCACGCATCTGACCGGTGAAGGCGACTACATCAATGCCATTATGATGTACGAAATGCTGACTGGTACGTCTGCAAAGGCCTTTAACCACAAAGATTTTGACGACCACAAGGAAGCCTTCTATCATCAGCTCGTTGATGTGACCAAGGCCGCTGGTATGAAGAAACTGACCTACGCATATGTAGAGCACGACGGCACGACCACTTATTACGATACGCTGGCCGATGCTGCTGCAACTGCAGTAAAGGGCGATACGCTGACCATTATGGCGATGCCGAAGAATGAGAAAACCCTGGAAATCGCTTCCGGTGTTACAGTTCAGACCTTCGGCAGCACGGAAAATCACACTATCGTCCTGAATGGCGGCGGTGCGATCACTGCAAATGGTCTGGTTGCGTTTACCGGCAGCAAGGTTGATTCTGCAGATGTAAACGATGAGCAGAATGTACTGGTAAATCCGGCTACCGGTGAAATCAGCACCTATTCGCCGAGTGAAGTTGTATCGCAGTGGACCGCTTACATTGAATCCACCAATCTGGGCAGCACTGTTGTTCCGGGTTCGGACATGAAGTACAGCGAAGTTCCGCAGATTCAGGCTGCTATGGCTAAGGGCTACTCGGATATCTGGGCAGCAACGACGGCTGATGCAGCATCTAAGGCTCTGGAGGATTCCAAGAGTGCACTGCTGACGACCGTAAAAGACTATGTGAAGTCTCTGGCAGATACCGTTTATAACAACGGCAAGGCTACCGAGCTGAACGGCAAGTCCTACTCTGTCAGCGCGGCAGATTACAACACTGCAGCTGCAGACATCGCAAATGCAGCGGATGTTTCCGGTGTTCTGAACGCTTATGACACCATGCTGACCAAGCAGACTGTCAAGACGATTTCCGAAGTCACCATTGTTGCAGATAAGACTGCACTGACCGGTGCAGGCACGGTTAAATTGACGGTTACTGCAACCGTAGGTACCGTTGTTAGCGTAGTATGCAATGACAGCAGCATCGAACTGACGGATAATGGCGATAATACCTATACGGTATCTCTGCCGAACGAGACCAAGACCTATACCTTCACGGCAAGCATCAAGGAAAGCGATGCTTACACGTCCGCAGAGAATTTCTGCACGGTTTCCGTAACCCGCAAGAGCAGCTCCTCCGGTGGCTCCTCCTCCGGTTCCACCACGACCAACACCGTATCCGCGTCTACCGCGTCGAACGGCAAGGTAACGATGGATAAGACCACCGCAAAGAAGGGCGACACCGTAACGATCACAGTAACTCCTGACGCTGGCTACGAACTCGGCAAGCTGACCGTAACCGACAGCAAGGGCAACACCCTGACCGTCACCGACAAGGGCAATGGCAAGTACACGTTCACCATGCCGGACGGCAAGGTAACCATCACACCGACCTTCACCAAGGTTGCAGACGAAAAGCCGTCCACGAACGGCTACGTTGACGTTGCATCTTCCGCATGGTATAACGATGCGGTTCAGTACGTCACCGACAAGGGCCTGATGGGCGGCACCGGCGACAACAAGTTCTCGCCGAACGCTTCGACCACCCGTGGTATGCTGATGACGGTTCTGGCTCGCTATGCCGGTCAGGACACTTCCGGCAGCACGCCGTGGTATCAGGCTGGCATGGACTGGGCTAAGGCTAACTGTGTTTCCGACGGCACCAAGCCGACCGTGAATATCACTCGTGAGCAGCTTGTTACCATGCTGTACCGTTACGCTGGTTCTCCGGCCGCAACTGGTTCGCTGGATAGCTTCTCCGACTCTGCAAGCGTAAGCACCTATGCTGTCAGTGCGATGCAGTGGGCAGTTTCCAACGGCATCGTGAACGGTTCGAACGGCAAGCTGAACCCGAAGAATAACGCAACCCGTGCTGAGGTTGCAGCAATTCTCATGCGGTTCTGCGAACTGAACGACAAATAAGCAAAACCCGACAAAAATACCTGAGGTTCCTCCGAACCTCAGGTATTTTTACGCTCCGAACCCCCAAAATCCGTTATACTGACCTTATTTCAACAAAGAAAGGTGATTATAATGGAATATTTCATCACAAGCGAACAAATTGCAGCCTTTGGCGACTGGCTCCGGGCGACCGACCACGCCTCCGACATGATAGAGAAATACCAGCGAGATGTCCGTGCGTTTGCGGTATGGCTCGACGGCCGAAGCGTCACAAAGGCGCAGGTACTTGCGTGGCGCGAGCAGCTTCTGGCGCAGTACAAGCCGGCCACGATCAACTCCATGCTGGCCGCGGTCAACTGCTTTTTCGGCTTCTGCGGCTGGCCGGAATGCCGCGTCTCCTTCCTCAAAATCCAGCGGCAGCTGTTCCGCGACACCTCCCGCGAGCTGACCCGCAGCGATTACGAACGGCTTCTGCACACAGCACGCACGCTCGGGCAGGAGCGGCTGGCGCTGCTGATGGAGACCATCGGTTCGACCGGCATTCGGGTCAGCGAAGTACAGTACATCACCGTGGAGACCGCCAAACGCGGCCGTGCCGAAATTACGCTCAAGGGCAAAATCCGGAGCATTCTGCTGCCGAAAAAGCTGTGCCGCAAGCTGCTGCAGTACGCACGCAGCCGAAAAATCACCACCGGTGAGATTTTTCTCACAGAAAGCGGTAAACCGCTGTCACGCCGTCAAATCTGGAGCGATATGAAGCGGCTGAGCGTCACGGCAGGCGTGGAGCCGAGCAAAGTCTTTCCGCACAACCTGCGGCACATGTTCGCGGTGGTGTTCTACCGCACCTGCCGGGATGTTGCGCTGCTGTCCGACGTGCTCGGCCATTCCACGATCGAAACGACACGCATTTACCTGCTCACCACCGGCGAGGAGCATCGGCGGCAGCTGGACCGGCTCGGACTGGTGCTGTAACAAAGCAAAGGCGTTCCCGCGATTGGGAACGCCTTTTTGATCAAATTTACACCGTTGTCGGCACTTTGTAGCTGACATTGTATTCCATCCACTGGACGCTGATCGAGCAGCGTGCGCCCGCACCCGACAGGAACGAATTCACCTCGCAGTACGACCACAGCAGCGTCGCCGGGTCCTGCTGGCGGATGCGCATACTGTGCGTCTCCTGCGAGTTGGTGTACACCGTGCCGTCAATCTCGTACCGTGCGGAAATCGTCCGGCCGTTGTCGGTCTGCGTCTCCGTGGTGCTGCTGTTGTAGATCGACGTGCGGCGTATGTCGGTCAGCACCGGTGCCGCCGCGTCCTTGGGCGCCACGCTGATCCGCAGGGCACTGGTCGAGGTGGTCTGGTAAATCAGCACCAAATCTTTGAGTGGAATTTCCAGCACACTTCCGACAGCCGACAAATCCGCATGGTATTCCGCCGACGGCGGTTTCAGATTGACAGTTGTCAGTTTCCGCTCGCCGGTCTGAATGTGCAGCTTGTAGCTGACCGGCGTGTCCTCCGCGACCGTGATGACCGGGGTGTCACCCGGGTCACCTTTTTCACCTTGGATGCCTTGCTCTCCTTGGTCGCCTTTCTCTCCTTTTTCGCCTTGCGGACCTTGTTCGCCGGTGTCTCCCTTTGGGCCTTGGATACCCTGCTCTCCGGTGTCGCCTTTTTCTCCCTTTTCTCCTTGCGGACCTTGTTCGCCGGTGTCGCCCTTCGGGCCTTGGATACCTTGCTCTCCGGTGTCGCCTTTCTCTCCTTTTTCACCTTGCGGACCCTGTTCGCCGGTGTCGCCCTTGTCACCCTTCGGGCCTTGGATGCCCTGTTCCCCTTTATCACCCGGATCACCTTTATCGCCTTTCGGCCCCGGAATTCCCTGTTCGCCCTGTGGGCCGGGACAGCCGCGGTCGCCTTGAATGCCCTGCGGGCCGGTCTCACCCTGCGGTCCCTGTTCCCCGATCAAGCCTTGTTCGCCGATTGGCCCTCGCTCGCCCTGTTCTCCGCGTTCACCTCTCGGGCCCATCGGTCCCTGCGGACCGGGATCGCCTTTCGGCCCGATTGGTCCTCTGTCACCTTTCGGGCCAACCGGTCCCGGATCACCGCGGACACCCTGCAAACCCATACTGCCCGGTTCTCCTTTCGGGCCGGTATCGCCGCGGACGCCCTGCAAGCCGCGTGGTCCCATCGGACCCATTGCTCCTCGAGGACCGGCCGGACCCGGACAGCCCTGTTCTCCCATGAGGCCTCGCGGTCCCATCGGCCCTCGTTCACCTCGCGGACCGGCTTCACCTCTCGGTCCTTCAGGACCGGTTGGGCCGGTCGGTCCCTGAATCGTCACATAAGCGCCGCACGCGTCCGGCTGACAGCAGCCGCTTCCTCGGCAGGCTCCGGTGTAATAGTTCATCGCCATCTTCCTTTCCCAAAATCGCAAACCGCTATTGCATGGTATGCGGATTGGGATTTGGATGTGAAAATTCGATTCTTTTCTTTATTCAACAATATGCTTAACAGATATTGTCTTCTTTCCATATTAATTGTATACTATATCTATCAATAGAAATTTAAAGGAGGCTACCTTATGTTTTGTCCCAAATGTGGAGAACAGTTGCCTGACGGCACTGCGTTCTGCACCAACTGCGGAAACAAACTGCCATCACCCACGCAAAATTCTGTACCGCCTCAGCAGCCACAGTATATGCCGCCCGTGTTCAATAATCAGTCTGTATATATGCCTCAGCCGAAAAAATCCTCTGCAAAAACAGGTATTATCATTACGATCTCTATCATTGCTGCGCTGGCGATCGCCGGCGGTGCTGCATGGGGTATTCATTCATTCTTAGTCAAAAATAAAGCACCAGAAATCACTGTATTCAATCGTGCCGCACCGACGATTGACAATATTGATGACGAAGACGAAACGCCTGTCGTTCTGACCGTCAATGGCAATCCTGTTCATGCAGACGAATATGCTGCCTATCTGCAGAGCAATATGCAGTCCTATTCTAAAACGTATGATGAGATGGGGCTTACCGATATATGGAACAATTCTGAAACTGCCGAACAGTTTGGTCCCGCTGTAATTGAGGCAGCCAAACAACAAGTCGTACTTATCCGTATGGTACTGGAAAAATTCCAGGAATACGGCTTAACCATGTCCGATGATGATTTGAAAGATCTGGAGAATTCATGGCAGGAAAACATTGATCAGCTAGGAGAAGATTCTTATCTGGACACTCTTGCTCAAATAGGCTTTACCCCGGAACAATATGAAAACTACCTGTACATTTCCAAATGTGCCACCAAGCTGTCAGACTACTTTTATGGAGAGAACGGTACTCTTACCCCATCCGACAGCGAACTGCACGACTATTTCAGAAAAAACTATATTATTACAGCCCAACATATTCTTATCATGACAGATAATCCAGCCACTGGCGATACCATTCGCACCGATGCAGAAGCCAAGGCGATTGCACAATCTCTGCTGAACCGTATTAATAGCGGCGAAGATTTCAATACCCTCATGAACCTGTATGGTGAAGACCCCGGCGTGGAAAGCAATTCCAATGGTTATACCTTCATCAAGGGTCAGATGGTAGATGAGTTCTATAATGGTGCCATCGCACTTTCTGAAGGTGAAATCTCCGGCTTAGTCAAGAGCAATTATGGTTATCATATCATTAAGCGTCTGCCGCTTGATGAAAGCCAGTTCGATGAAGTGCGGGACAGCATCGTCACCGAACTTGTCGGTTCCATCGATGATCTGATGCAGCAGTGGATGGATGAAGCAGATGTACAGACCACTGAGCTGTTTGACACAATTACTTATCAAAATGTGCAGGATTATCTGGCTCAAGAGGTGCAGGATCGACTGAATACTAACTCATAGTGCAAAATCCGCCCAATCATTTGGTTGGGCGGATTTTTATTTGGCTCATCAGCGTCATCAGTGCTCGAAGCATGCAGCAACTATCAATATCTCTGTTAAAACAACTTGTAAATAGTAAAAAATATATTTACATGCATACCAGTTATCCGTTTTATAGTACATATATTCGTGTATATTTATATTACTACTGCTTAAACCGAGGTAATTTTATATGAAAACATTATTCGATTGGTGCATCGAAAAAGATCGTCCAGATATCCTGCAATACTATTGCGATGCCGTTAATCCTCTTTCCGCTCAGAAGATTGGCTTTTCCTCTGGTAAGCCTGTAAACTGGTACTGCCGTACCTGTGGATACCACTGGAAAGCCAGACCCAACAAAATATCCCGCAAACGGCCCAATCGACCGATTTGCCCGCAATGCAGCCGCGAACAGCCAAGCAGTTTTTATAATGCCGCTTTTGAATATCCAGAGCTTGTACTGTACTGGGATACCGTACGCAACGCTGATACACTATATGATTATACTCCCGGTTCGAATCACCCTGCTCACTGGTGCTGTTCCAGTGGGCATACATGGGCACGTTCTATTAAGGAGCAAGTCCGCGCTGCAAAACGTCTACGCAATTCCTCTCACAAACAAACTAGCCTGTGCCCATATTGCCGCAATCAACGCATCTCCGCACATTACAATCTGGAAGCGCTGTTTGGTGATATCGCTACGCAATGGTGTTACCGAAAAAATGGAGCTCTGACGCCTCGTCAAGTTTTACCTTACAGTAATACAAAAGTGTATTGGCAATGTCCCTTTAATCCCAAACACATTTGGGAAGATAAAATATCCAATCGCACCAAATTACTGCGTGATTGTCCCACCTGTGCCAAGCATTTTCATATTTCATACACCTCACGCGCAATATACTATTACCTTTATCAGAATGGAATTCCCTGCACCTGTGAAGTTCCGATCGGCCGATATCGTATTGATATCGAGGTTCGTTTAAAAGATCAGGCACCGGTTGCCTTGGAGATAGATGGTTATCGCCACCAGACACCGGAAGCCATCTCACGCGATGCACGCAAAGATGCTCTTTTACGCGAGAAAGGTTACCGTGTTATCCGGCTGAAAGAACTGCCCGAGACAAATTCCATCTTGCCAGCACATAATGACATAATCACTTATCCGGTCTCTACTCAATATCAATATCTGAATCAGATTATCGAGGATATTTCGAAAAAACTCACCGGAGTTCCTATTGTATCTGACCATGTGCAAGACCACAGTGCTATCGAAGCATTATACTATCATGTCCTGCGAGAGCGCTCGCTGGCGGTACAGTATCCTTCACTAGCCAAGGAATGGAGCAACCGTAATCCCGATACTCCTGATGTCGTTTCCACCGGCACAAGCATCAAACGATTATGGAACTGTCCCATATGTGGAAAAGAGTATTCTGCAACGATTGCCAACCGAGTCAACAACCATTCCGGCTGTCCCTACTGTGCTCATCTGCGCGTAACACCGCAAACCTGTCTGGCCACTGTCCGTCCGGATATTGCTGCCGAATGGGATTATGACAAAAATGCACCGCTGCAGCCAACCGATGTTCTTCCCGGAACAGAAAAGCGTGTTTGGTGGAAATGCAAACACAATCACAGCTGGCAGGCGATGGTCTATACCCGTACCGGCAGCAAAGGTACCGGTTGTCCTTATTGTAGCGGTCATCGTATTTTACCGGAAACCTCACTTGCCGCTAAAACACCTGCTCTAGCGCATTACTGGCATCCTGTAAAGAATGACCGTACTGCCGAAGAAATTGCTCCCTATTCTAATAAGAAAGTATGGTGGCAGTGTCCTCAAGGTCATGAATGGTACCGTTCTGTTAATCAAATGCAACGATGTGCCGTTGAAAAAGCCTGTCCAGCTTGCCGACGCATGCAGAATGCCAAACCCATCCTTCAAATACACAGCCCCTTCCAATAAAACCAAAACGGAAGGTCTCCCACACCTTCCGTCCTGATTTTCATCGTTATTTCCGGTTTCCCGCACTTCCTCTGCGGTCCCGGCCGGTTTTCTGATAATATTCCTTCTTCTGCTCATACATGGCCTTATCGGCTTCCTTGACGAGTTCCTCGATCGAATCGCCTTCATGCTCCTGCGCCAGCGCATATCCGGCGGACAGGCTCAGCGTCTTCACACGTTCGCCGGACCAGCTGTCCGTTTTCTGCTTCAGGCTCGCCAGAGCGGCCGGAATCTGCTCACGCGGCATAGTCGCCAGCACCGCAAATTCGTCACCGCCGATACGGAACACCCGTCCGTTTGTTCCGAACACTGCCTGAATGCACGCGGCCGCACCACAGATCAGTTCATCGCCTGCTTCGTGTCCCATGGAATCATTGACCGGCTTTAATCCGTTGATATCGAGCAGGAAAACCGTGAAATCCTCCGGAATGGCCTCCTTGACCGCATCATTATACGCAAACCGGCTGTATACACCGGTCAACGCATCCCGAAAAATAAGCACCCGCTGTTCCGTGAGCGCGTCATCCAGCTTGAGCTGGGAAAACTCATTATAATGGATAAACAGAAACGCCGATCCGAAAGCCGCAGCCAGATAAGCACCCCGATACCCTCCGAACACTTCCTGCATTGCAATGCCGATAAAGACAAGCGCAATGGTGGCATAGAGCGACGTCTTGTTCTGTTTGCGGAAGGATTTTCCGTAAAAGACCATTTTCACAAGCAGATTGATAATGATCAGCACATAAAACGCCATGTAGACCGGGTACAGCGGACCGTGGGTATACCAGTGCTGCTCGTCGATCTCGATCATCCAGCCCTGAAAAGCCGCTATCACCTGAAAAACAGCATTGCCGACAAACAGCCACGGAAACAGCGATCTCTTCTGATTCTCGGTCTGCATGAGAGCCGTCAGTGCGCCGCCTGTCGTGGGCGTAAATATGTAATCCACCGTCTTGACGGCGACCAGTACGCCGCTCGGTATGTATTCCTTGCCGTTGATGTGAATGCCCGCACACTCCGCAAGGGCCGCAACCGCGATCAGCGCATTCGTGAGGACAAACAACCGCTTTTTCTGATGGGAAATCCGGTCATTCTCCGAAACCAGAACAGAGAGCACCGCAAGCGCTAATATGGTCAGCATGATAATGTAGGAATAGTACGTCATCATGTTCGGATCTTTCACGTTTGCTCCCTCCTTTCCTCTGCTTTTATAGTAACACTTCTGCCGGTTAATTTCAAGGATTCTCCAAATCGCCGGAACCATACGAGCACCGGTGCAGAGCCATCCTGCCCAAAAGTGACCACACGTTCATTTCACGCATTATGATTGCGTAATACGTCATTTTATCCAGAAATGCCTCGTATACAGTATATATTTTGTATGCAGACATTCTATTGGCATTTGTCAGGCACAACCGAATATCCTCCTGTCAAACGCTCTGTTTGTACGGTAACATTTCTGTTATCTACGCTGCCGAATTTGCATTTCCCCCGGTTTTGTGGTATATTTTCAATAGGTTGATTGCATAATGAAGTTGGACACCTAAAAAATCCATAGTGATTTTCCAAACATGGTAGAATGAAGTTTGCACACAACATCTGCCAAGGGAGGGCAATCACTATGG
>CAVLCS010000069.1:1854-15046 GCA_963661675.1 Bulleidia sp. | reverse complement strand
ACACTGGAACGCGAACTGGAAAACCGCCGTACCGCCGAGGAACAGATGCGGCAGGCACGAGACGAAGCGGACAGCGCCAATCGGGCCAAGAGTGAATTTCTGGCGCAAATGAGCCATGAACTGCGTACACCGCTTGGTGCGGTGACAGGCTATCTGTATCTGCTCGAGCGCACACCGCTGAACGCGCAGCAGAAGCGCTACTGCAGCAGCATGTACACCTCGTCCGAGGCGCTGATGGAACTCATTAACCAGATTCTGGACTTTTCCAAGATCGAAGCGGGTGCGCTGACGTTTGAAACGGTCGTGTTCGATCCGGCCGCACTGCTGCACGCCGTGCGCGACATGCTCGAGCACAGCGCCCGTCAAAAGGGTCTGACGCTGACACTGGATATCCGAAATGACTTGCCGCAGGCTGTCAGCGGCGACCCGACCCGCTTGCGGCAGGTGCTCGTGAATTTGGCGGGCAATGCCGTCAAGTTCACCGAGCACGGCGGCGTCACCATCACCGCCAAGGCCGTGCCGCAGGACGAAGACCGTGTTGCTATCGCGTTTTCGGTCGCGGACACCGGCATCGGCATCCGCGCCGAGGATCAGGCGCGTATCTTCGAGCCGTTTGAGCAGGCGGACAGCAGCGTGACGCGCAAATACGGCGGCACTGGTCTGGGCTTGGTCATCGCACGGCGCATTGTGGAGGCGGCAAGCAAGGGCGCACATGAATTAACGCTCGAAAGCAGGGAAGGCCACGGCTCGACCTTCCGGTTTGCGATGGATTTTTCACCGGCGGAGCCGATTATCGAGCCGGAACGCGCACCTCTGCCCGAGATGGACGAGGAAAAGACCGTGCTGCTCGTGGACGACAGCGAGATCAACCTCGTGATGGAGTGCGAGCTGCTGCGCAGTTTCGGGCTGCAGGTGGACACGGCGGCCAGTGCCGGAGACGCCCTGCGGCTGGCCGGGCAGCGCGTGTACGATCTGGTGCTGCTCGATATCCGCATGCCGGACATGGACGGCTATGAGTTGGCAAAACGTCTGCGAAATCTGGAACGCTATCGTGCCGTGCCGCTGCTGGCGCTGACCGCTGACGCGGTGGACGGTGTGCGGCAGCAGGCGCTTGACGCGGGCATGAACGACTACATCACCAAGCCGGTGCGGCCGGACCGGCTGTATCAAGTCCTGCGGCGGTACTTCGCACTGGCGGTGGACGCACCGGAAACGCTCGCCACCGACCACGGCGGTCTGTTCCGCCGCGAGCGGGCGCTTGCTACCCTCGGCGGAGAACGGGAACAGCTTGCCGCACTGTGCCGCCGGTTCCTGCGGGCGCACAGCCGCTCGGCGGAGTATGTGCGGCTGCATCTGGAGCACGGCCGTCCCGCGAACGCACGGGCGCTGCTGCATGATCTCATCGGACTGGCGGGCAACCTCGGGTGCGATGCGCTGTCCGATGCAAGCCGCGTGCTGCTCGATGAGGTGCACCACGGCAAAGCGGACACGCTGCCGCAGTTTACCGAGGTATTCGACCGCACGATAGAGGAGCTGCGCACGTTTGCGGAAACCCAGACCGAACCGGTCGGGAAACCGTCCGAACAGACGGCCCAAAAGCTGAAAAAGCTGGTGGAAAACTACGATTTCTCCGCCGTGCAGTGGTTCGAGCAGCACGGCGGCAGCCTGCGGCACACCATGTCGCCAGAGCGATTCGCGCGGCTGTCGGAAGCACTCGAACGCTATGATTTTGAACGGGCGGCAAAGCTGCTGGACGAAAAAGAGGAGTGAGGACATGTATCGCATTTTACTGGTCGAGGACGATGAGGCGCTGCGCTATGTGTACGCGCGCATGCACGCATGGCAGGAGAACGGGTTCTGCCTGGCGGCGCAGGCCGCCAACGGCAAACAGGCGCTCGAGCAGCTGGATAAGGAGCGTTTCGACCTCATTGTGACCGACATCCGTATGCCGTTTGTGGACGGACTGGAACTCCTGCGCGAGCTGCGCCGACGCGACATTCAGACACCGGTCATTCTGGTCAGCTCCTACGGCGAGTTTGAGTACGCAAGGGAAGGACTGGTGCTTGGTGCGTTCGACTATATCGTCAAGCCCTTCCGCGAGGAACAGCTGAGTGAAGTCCTGCGCCGTGCGGCGCAGTCGCTCTCGGCGCACACAGACGAGGACAGCCAGTACGCGCTCGTGCGCGAAACCTTCGAGAATCTCAGCATTCCGGTGCAGGAGGACGGCTTTGTGCACACACTGGCGGCATTTTTGGCGGCACACCTGAACGGCGTCATCACGATGGAACAGGCTGCCGAGCACCTCGGTCTGAGCAAGGACTATTTCGGCAAGCAGTGCCGCAGTCACACCGGAATGGCTTTCGGCGCCCTGTATAATCAAGTGCGGGTGGCGTATGCCAAGCAGCTTTTGCGCGAGAGCACGGACAAGGCCGGTGAGATCAGCGAACGCTTAGGCTTTGCCTCGCCGGACTACTTCACGCGCATCTTCAAGGACATCACCGGCTGCACGCCGAGCGCCTACCGCGCATCGCACCTCTGATTTTTACCGGAGAATCCCTGCTTTTTTCGGTGTTCACCGGCTTTTGCAGGGTGTATGATAGGTACAGATCAAAGATCAACGAAGGTGGTGAAAGACGTGGAAAATTACGTTATCACGATCGCCCGAGGCTTCGGCTCCGGCGGCAAGCAGATCGGTAAGCTGCTGGCTTCACAGCTCGGCATCCCGTGCTACGAAAGCCAGATTCCGCAGATGGCCTCCGAGTGTAGCGGCATCAGCCAAGAGAAGTTCATGCAGGCAGATGAACGGCTGCGCAGGCCGAGTCTGTTGCGGCTCATCCGCAAAGCACCGGATATCGACCGCGCGTATGCACCGAGCGACCGCAAGTTCGTCTCCGACGACAATCTGTTCCGCATTCAGGCGTGGATCATTCGGGAGCTGGCAAAATCAAAGCCGTGCATCATCATCGGTAAGTGCGCCAACCACATCCTGCGGGATCGGGCCAACGTGCTCAGCGTGTATGTGGAGGCGCCGCGCAAGACCTGTGTGGAGTCCATCATGCAGAAATCCGGCGTAACCGCGGAACAGGCGAACAAGCTGATCGTCAAAACCGATCAGTATCGCGCAGAGTATTACAAATACTACACCGGCGGTGACGACTGGACCAATCCCACGCTGTACGATCTGACGGTGAACACCGGCAGGCTGTCACGCGAGGACGCGGCACGGCTCATCATTCAGGCGGCACGCATCAAGTTCGGTGAGGACGCATTATATTAACGCAACAAGATTCGACAATGGGGTCGATCCGGAACGGCAGGTGCCGTGCGGGTCGGCTTTTTTCATTTCCCAAATTCGTAAACCAATCCCGTAAAGGAGAGATTTCATATGAATTATTCCCTGCTTCGCAGACTTTCGGCAGGCGCGGTTTGCGCTGCTCTGCTGGCAACCATGACCGCCTGCGGCGGCGGCTCTTCCGCTCCGGCGGCAGACAGCGCGGATTCCTCCGCGGACGGCGGCACGGTAACGGTCGGCCTGCTGCACTCGCTGACCGGCTCGATGGCGATTTCCGAAACCTCTGTGCGTGATGCCGAGGTGCTCGCCATTGACGAGATCAACAAGGCCGGCGGCGTCAACGGCTGCCAGATCGAGTACGTCGAGGAGGACGGCGCATCTCAGCCTTCCACCTTTGCGACCAAGGCCGAAAAGCTGATCGACAGCGATGGTGTCGCGACCATCTTCGGCTGCTGGACGTCTTCCTCCCGCAAGGCGGTAAAGCCGATCGTCGAGGACTACGATGCTCTGCTGTGGTATCCGGTGCAGTATGAGGGCATGGAGTCCTCGCCGAACATTGTGTACACGGGCGCCGCACCCAATCAGCAGATCGTTCCGGCCATCGAGTACCTGCTCGAGCAGGGCTACAAGAACTTCTTCCTGCTCGGCTCGGACTATGTGTTCCCGCGTACCGCGAATATGATCATTGAGGCGCAGGTCAAGGCGGCAGGCGCGAATGTTGTCGGTGAGGAATACGCCGACATGGATCAGACCGATTTTGCCGCTATCATCGCAAAAATTGAGGCCGCAAAGCCGGATATTATCATCAACACGCTCAACGGCACCGGCAACGTTTCCTTCTTCAAGCAGATGAGCGAGAAGAACTACACCGCCGAGACCTATCCGACCATGTCCTTCTCCATCGCGGAGGAAGAGGTAGCTACCATCGGCTCTGACATCCTCAAGGACCACATGGTTTCCTGGAACTACTACGAGACCACGGAAACCGAGCAGAACAAGAAGTTTGTTGAAGCCTACAAGACCATGTTCGGCCAGGATCGAGTCACGAGCGACCCGGCAGAGGCAGCCTACGACGCGGTTTACCTCTGGAAGGCAGCCTGCGAGAAGGCCGGCAGCTTTGACGTAGATGCGGTTCTCGATGCCATCCACACCGGCGAGATCTCCTTTGACGCACCGGAGGGCACGGTCACCATCAACGGTGAGAATCAGCACCTTGCAAAGCCGGTCCGCATCGGCAAGGTTGCCGATGACGGCCTTATCTACGAGGTATATTCCACCGACGGTCCGGTCGATCCCGATCCGTACCTCAAGAGCTATGACTGGGCAGTAGCCGCAGGCATCCAGCCGCTTGAGTAACCAATTTTACCAATAACCCCCTATACATTCTATTCCGTTCCGGCGATACGGGCAAACTTCGGTTTGCCCGTGCTGGAATCCGGAAATGAGAGCAAAAACACGATTTGCTCCGATTTACGGATTCGAGCAAGCAATGAGGAGGGAACACCATGCAAGAATTCATTACCACGCTGTTTAACGGTCTGAGTCTCAGCTCCATTATCCTGCTGACCTCACTCGGACTTGCCATCACGTTCGGACTGATGCGCGTCATCAACATGGCGCACGGCGAGTTCGTCATGATCGGCGCATACATGACCTACGTCACGCAGCAGCTGTTTGCGGCATTCCTGCCGTCGTCCATGCGCGACTGGTACTACATCGCAGCCCTGCCGCTCGCCTTTGCGGCAACCTTTCTGCTCGGTGCGGTGCTGGAAAAGCTGGTCATTTCCCGGCTGTACGGCCGCGAAATCGACTCGCTGCTGGCTACCTGGGGTGTCAGCTTGATTCTCCAGCAGGCGGCACGTTCGATTTTCGGCGCACAAGGCGTCAACGTAAACGCACCGAAATTCCTGTCCGGCGGTCTGACCGTGGCAGGCTGCACATTCTCGTACAATCGCCTGTTCATTCTCGGTCTGGTGCTGATTTGCCTCGGCGGTGTCGGCCTGCTGATGTATCGCACGGCATTCGGCCGTCAGGTACGCGCGGTCATGCAGAACCGCCCGATGGCCCAGTGCATGGGCATCAACTCCCGTCGGGTGGACAGCCTGACGTTCTCGCTCGGCTCTGGTCTTGCGGGTCTCGCGGGCTGCTCGCTGGCGCTCTTAGGCTCGATTGACGCGACCGTTGGTCAGAACTACATCGTCAACTCGTTCATGGCGGTCGTGCTCGGCGGCGTAGGCCGTCTGCTCGGCACGGTCGTTGGCTCGACGGCCATCGGCGGCGCAAGCATTTTCGCAGAAAACTACACCTCGGCAACCATTGCCAAGGCCATCGTGCTGCTGCTCGTGATTTTGTTCCTGCAGAAGCGTCCGCAGGGTCTGTTCACCATTCGCAGCCGCAATCTGGATGATTAAGGAGGGAGAAATTGATGAAACTGCTCAAAAAGCAGGGCATGAACCTTTGCTTTGCTCTGATCGTTGCGGTGCTGGCGGCTATGCCGCTGCTGCTGCAAAGCGGCGTGCTGACGGCAAGCTCGACCATCCTGTACCTCGGCAAGTGCATCGCCTTCGCCATTGTTGCGATGGGACTTGACCTCATCTGGGGCTACACCGGCATTCTTTCGCTCGGCCACGGCCTGTATTTCGCCCTCGGCGGTTATGCGATGGCGATGTATCTCAAGCTACAGGCGACCGGCGGTGCCATCACGGACTTCATGCACGTCGGCGGCTTGACCGAGCTGCCGATGATCTGGAAACCATTCCAGACCCTTCCGGGTGCGATCGTCATGCTGTTTATCGTGCCGACTGTCGTTTCCGGTCTGATCGGCTATTTTATCTTCAAAAACCGCGTCAAAGGCGTGTATTTCTCGATCATTTCGCAGGCGCTGACCTGGGCGGCGTACTCCATTTTCATCGCCTTGTCGCCGTACACGAACGGCAACGTCGGCATCACGGAGATCCAGACCGTGCTTGGCAGCATTCGCGGTGAGAAGAACCGCGGCAGCATGTTCCTGCTGTTCTACGGTGCACTGGCGCTGATGGTGCTCACCTACGCGCTCTGCCGTTTCCTCACCACGCGCAAGTTCGGCAAGCTGCTTGTCGCCATCCGCGATGGTGAAAACCGCACCTATTTCTCCGGCTATCAGGTCAGCCACTACAAGACCTTTGCGTATGTGCTCTCCGCCATCATGGCGGCTGTGGCCGGTGCGGTGTTCGTCAACTTCAACGGCTCGATCACGCCGTCGCAGATGACCATTTCGTACTCCATCACCATGGTCATCTGGGTCGCTGTCGGCGGACGCGGCACCATCATCGGTGCGGTCATCGGCGCGTTTCTCATCAACCTGTGCGAGTACAATCTGTCCTCCGGCGGACTGGTCGATGTATGGCAGTACATCATCGGTGCGGTATTCGTGCTGACTATTCTGTTTATGAAGGGCGGTCTGGTCGGTCTGTTCTGCGAGCAGATTCCGGCGCTGCTGCACAAGGAACGCAAACCCAAGGTCGATTTGACGCAAAAAGCGCAGAAAGGAGCGTAAACCATGGCAGGAAACAGTACAGTGCTGGATATCAAGGACGTTTCGGTCTGCTTTGACGGCTTTTACGCGCTGACCGAGGTCAATGCGGCAGTCAAGCGGCACTCCATCCACTTTTTCATCGGCCCGAACGGTGCCGGAAAGACCACGCTGCTCGACATTATTTGCGGCAAGACCAAATCGACCGCAGGCAGCGTCATCTTCCATCCGGAGAGCCGCGCAGATGTGCGTCTGACCGGTATGCCCGAGTACAAGATCGTGCGGGAAGGCGTCGGACGCAAGTTCCAGGTGCCGAGCGTGTTCGGCAGCCTGACCGTCTGGGACAACATGATGCTGTCGCTCAAGGGGCACAAGGGCATCTGGGATTCGCTGTTCGGCAAGCCGACAGCGGACGAACTGGCGCAGATCGACCGCGTGCTCGATAAGGTCGGTCTGCTGGATAAGGCGCAGACGCGGGCAGGCTCTCTGGCGCACGGTCAGAAACAGTGGCTCGAGATCGGAATGCAGCTCGTGCAGCAGCCGGAGATCATCATGCTCGATGAACCGGCGGCAGGCATGGGCAAGCCGGAGACCTTCAAGACCGGTGAGATCCTGCGCGAAATTCAAAAGGAATGCACCATCATCGTCATCGAGCACGACATGGACTTCGTGCGGCAGGCGGCGGATATCGTAACCGTGCTGCACGAGGGCAAGGTGCTCACCGAGGGCACGGTAGACGAGGTGCTGGCCGACCCGACCGTGCAGGCGGTCTATCTGGGACGCGGCAAGGCCGCAAGCTGAGCGAAAGGGCGTGAAAACAATGCTGAAAATTCGAGGACTGGAAAGCTGCTACGGCGAAAGCTGTATCGTGAGCGGGCTGACGCTCGATGTGCCGAAAGGCGAGATCGTCGGACTGATCGGACGAAACGGCGTGGGCAAGTCCACCACGCTCAAGAGCATCATGGGTCTGGTGAAAACACCGCACGGTGCGATCAAACTGGACGGCGAGGACATTATCCGCCGTCCAACCTACGAGCGAGCAGCCGCCGGACTGGGATATGTCCCGCAGGGACGCGATATCTTCCCACAGATGACCGTGCAGGAAAATCTGGAGTTGGCACTCTATGCCCAGAAAAAGCACGGCAAGGTGCCGGATTACATTTACGATCTGTTTCCCATTCTGCCCAAGTTCGCCGCACGGAGAGGCGGTGATCTGTCGGGCGGTCAGCAGCAGCAGCTGGCCATTGCGCGTGCGTTGGTCGCGGACCCGAAGGTGCTCATTCTCGATGAGCCGACCGAGGGCATTCAGCCGTCTGTCATCGCGGATATCGGCACGGCGATTCAGCGGGTCAACAAGGAACTGGGGCTGACCGTGCTGCTGGTCGAGCAGTATCTGGATTTCGTGCTCGAAAACACGACGCAGCTGCATGTGATGGAAAAGGGAGCGCTCATTTACAGCAGCGCGACCGCCGAGGTGGACGGCGCTTACGTGCAGCGTCTGATGACTGCATGAGCACGGAACAGCTGCCGGAGAGCACGGCGCATATCCTCATCGTGGACGACCTGCCCGACCATCTGGCGTTTGCGGGCACGATTCTGCGGCAGCAAGGTTACCGCGTACATGCCGCCACGAGCGGACGAGCGGCGCTTGCGTTCCTCGAAAAGCGGCTGCCCGATCTGATCGTGCTCGATATCCATATGGAGGGCATGGACGGACTGGAACTGTGCCGCCGCATCAAA
This sequence comes from Bulleidia sp., assembly GCA_963661675.1. Lineage (GTDB taxonomy): Bacteria > Bacillota > Clostridia > Oscillospirales > Butyricicoccaceae > Agathobaculum. Next base: position 6,503 of record CAVLCS010000069.1, on the reverse strand, counting down.
AAAGACACGCGCGCCTGCGAAATCCCGGTGATTTTCGTCACGGCCGAGACCGCACCCGAGGTCATCACCGCCGGATTTGACGCAGGCTGCTGCGATTATGTGCCCAAGCCGTTTGTACGCGCAGAGTATCTTGCGCGTATTTCGGCGCATCTGCGCATAGCACGGCAGAATAAGGCGCTCCGTACTGCGTATGAGGAGCTTGACCGGTTCTGCTCGGCGGTGTCGCACGACCTGAAAAGTCCGCTGAGCGTCATGCGCATGCTGCTCTCCATGCTGAAGGACGAACTGGGCGATAACGTGCCGGATGAGGCGGCACATATCCTCGGCATCCTGGACGGCAAAGCAGAGCTGCTCACCGCAATGGTGGAGCGGCTGCTCGAGTTTTCGCGCATGTGCAATATCCGGCCGCACATAGTGCCGCTGAACATGAACACGCTGCTGCACGAGGTCTACGACGAGCAGCGGCTCGCCGAGCCGGAACGGCAGGTCGAGCTCGAAATGGAACCGCTGCCGACCGTCTGCGGAGACGCGGTGCTCGTGCGCATGCTGCTGAAAAACATCATCAGCAACGCGTTTAAGTTCACGCGCGGGCGCGAAAACGCAAAGATCGCCGTCACGGCGGACGAGGAGGACGATTTTACCGTCCTTGCTATCCGCGATAACGGTGCCGGATTTGACATGCAGTACGCCGACCGGCTGTTCCGCATTTTTCAGCGTCTGCACGATGACAGCGAGTTCGAGGGCACGGGCGTCGGTCTGGCGATGGCGCAGCGCATCATGGAGCGCCACGGCGGCAAGATCCGCATGACCGGCGAAGTGAACAACGGTGCGACCGTATTTTTGTATTTTCCGCAGGAATAAACCATAGAGTAAACAAAAATCAGGAGGGTTATTTATGCACATCGCAAGTACATTGATCTCTGCCGCAGTGGGCGGCGCATTCGGAACCGGCTCGGGCGGCGCAGTCGTTGCCTCGGGCGCAAAGCTGCGCAAGGAAAAATCTCCGAAACCGCTGCTCATGGGCGCGGCAGGCGCGGCGGTATTCGCGGCACAGATGATGAATTTCTCCATCGCGGGAACGGGAGCCTCCGGCCATATCGGCGGTGGCTTTCTGCTTGCGGCGGTGCTCGGTCCGGTGCCCGCGTACCTCGTGATGAGCACGATTTTAACCGTGCAGTGCCTGCTGTTCGGTGACGGCGGTCTGCTCGCGCTCGGCTGCAACCTGTTCAACATGGGTATCGTGCCGTGCTTCCTGATTTATCCGCTGCTGAAAAAGCTGCTCGGCACCAAGCTGCGCCTTCCGGCCGCGGCACTCGGCGGTGCACTGAGCATGCTGCTCGGTGCCCTGTGTGTGGTTGCGGAAACCGCACTTTCCGGTGCAAACGGCATGGATATGACCGCATTTGCGGTCAATATGCTGGGCATTCATGCGGCAATCGGTGTCGGTGAGGGTGTTATCACCGCCGGTCTGCTGGCGGCTTTTGACAAGGCAAGCGCGCACAGCGAACACACGGCGCTCACCGGTACGCTCGGCCTCGCGGCTGTAACGAGCGGCCTGCTGTCCGCGTTCGCGTCGGCAAATCCGGACGGTCTGGAGTGGTCGGTGATGCGGGTTGCCGGTGCGGCCGAGCACACCTCTGCGGCACACACGGTGCTGGATTCCATCCAGTCCGCGACCACGCTTCTGCCGGACTATGCCTTCCGCGCTGTGGAAAACGTACTGACCTCGGGTGCGGCCGGTCTCATCGGCTGTGCGGCTGTGTTTGCACTCGCGGTGCTGAGCGGTGCTGTGCTCACGCGCACGGCCAAGACCGCAGCCTGACCGAAAGGAGCGACAATCATGCGATTAACTCCGCGAGAGACCGATAAACTGCTGCTGCATCTGGCCGGAAATCTGGCGAAGGAACGCCATGCACGCGGCGTCAAGCTGAATTATCCCGAGGCCATCGCGTACATCTCAAGCGAGATCGCCGAGATGGCACGCGACGGCAAAACGGTTGCCGAACTCATGCAGGCAGGCCGCAAGTTGCTCTCCGCCGACGATGTGATGGACGGCGTAGCCGAGATGATCCACGAAATCCAGGTCGAAGCGACCTTTCCGGACGGCACCAAGCTGGTAACGGTGCACGATCCGATCCCGGCAAAGCAGGCGCTCATCCCGGGTGAGGTGCTTACCGAGGACGGCACGATCTGCCTAAACGAAGGCCGTCCGACGGTCGAGATCAGCGTCACCAGCACTGCAGACCGCCCGATACAGGCCGGTTCGCACATTCACTTTTTCGAGGTCAACAAGCGCCTAAAATTTGACCGCAAGGCTGCCTGGGGCATGCGGCTGGATATCCCTTCGGGCACAGCCGTACGCTTTGAGCCGGGCGAGACCAAGACCGTGCGTCTGGTCAAAATCGGCGGCACGCGTGAGGGATACGGCCTAAACGGCCTGGTAAACGGCTCGTTTGACGACTTCACCGTGCGCGACACCGCATTCGCGCAGGCAAAATGGCAGGGCTTTCTGGGATTGGAGGACGAGGACAAATGATCGAGATCTCCCGCAAAGAGTATGCGCAGATGTACGGTCCGACGACCGGCGACCGTGTGCGCTTAGGCGATACCTCGCTGCTCATCGAGGTGGAAAAGGACCTGACCGTGTACGGCGACGAGGCCAAGTTCGGCGGCGGCAAAAGCCTGCGAGACGGCATGGGTCAGTCGTGCACGCACACGGACGAGCAATGTCTGGATACGGTCATCACGAACGCGCTCATCGTGGACTGCACGGGCATTTACAAGGCGGATGTCGGCATTAAGGACGGAAAAATCTCCGGTATCGGTAAATCGGGCAACCCGCATATCATGGATGGGGTAACGCCGGGCATGATCGTCGGCGCGTCCACCGAAGCCATTGCAGGCGAGGGACTGATCCTGACCGCAGGCGGCATTGACAGCCATATCCACTTCATTTCGCCGACGCAGGTGCGCACGGCACTGTATTCCGGCATCACCACCATGATCGGCGGCGGCACCGGTCCGGCAGACGGCACCAACGCCACCACCTGTACGCCGGGTGCGTTCCACATTGCACGCATGCTGCAGAGTGCGGAAAATCTGCCGATCAACGTGGCGTTCCTCGGCAAGGGCAACTGCTCGACCGCAGGTCCGCTTGCCGAGCAGATTGAAGCCGGTGCCGCCGGACTCAAGCTGCACGAGGACTGGGGCAGTACGCCTGCCGCCATTGACTGCTGTCTGTCAGTCGCGGAGCGGTACGACGTGCAGGTTTCCATCCATACGGACACGCTCAATGAAACCGGCTGTGTCGAGGACACCATCAACGCCTTCCACGGGCGCACGATCCACACCTATCACACTGAGGGCGCAGGCGGCGGTCATGCACCGGATATCATCCGTGCATCGGCATACGATTACGTTCTGCCGTCCTCGACCAATCCAACCATGCCGTACACGCGCAACACCATTGACGAGCATCTGGACATGCTGATGGTGTGCCATCACCTCGACAAGTCCAATCCCGAGGATATCGCCTTTGCGGACAGCCGTATTCGGCCGGAGACCATCGCGGCCGAGGACGTGCTGCACGATATGGGAATTTTCTCCATGATGTCGAGCGATTCTCAGGCGATGGGTCGTGTCGGTGAGGTCATCACGCGCACGTGGCAGGCGGCGGACAAGATGAAAAAGCAGCGCGGCACACTCGATACCGACTGCGCCCGCAACGACAACAACCGCGTCAAGCGCTATATCTCCAAGTACACCATCAATCCGGCGGTGACGCACGGCATTTCGGAATACGTCGGCTCGGTCGAGGTCGGCAAGCTGGCTGATCTCGTGCTGTGGCAGCCTGCGCTGTTCGGCGCTAAGCCGGAAATGGTGCTCAAGTGCGGCACCATTACCGCCTCCCGCATGGGAGATGCGAACGCGTCCATTCCGACACCCGAGCCGGTGGTCTACACCGATATGTTCGGCGGGCACGGCAGGGCGCTGTCGCAGAGCTGTGTGACGTTCGTCTCCAAGTGGGCATATGACCATGATATCGCAGGACATCTGGGGCTGGAGCGTATCGTGCTGCCGGTTTCGCACTGCCGCGACATCAGCAAGCGCGATATGCGTCACAACGACACGTTGGCGGACGTTCGGGTCGATCCGGAGACCTACACGGTGACGGTGGACGGCAAAAAGATCACCTGTGAGCCGTTCTCCGAACTGGCACTGGCCCAGCGGTATTTTCTGTTCTGAGGAGGGAAAAACGACATGATCGCAGAGCATATTTTAGGCAATGTACGGGATGACGTGACCGAAACCGTTGTAAATATCCCGTTTGAGTGGTTCGAGACCGAGAAAAAGCGTATCGCCAAGACCGCCGAGGACGGCACCGAATTCGGTGTGTGCGTCGGTGAGCCGCTCCACGAGGGCGACATTCTCGCACGGGAGAACGGCAAGGTGTATGCGGTGCGGATTGCGCCGTCGCGGCTGATCGAAACGCGCGTTTCCTCCATGCAGGAGATGGGCCGGCTGTGCTTTGAACTGGGCAACCGGCATTTGTCGCTCAAAATCGAGCCGGACCGTGTGACCGTGCCGTATGACGAGCCGACACTGCTGTATTTGCAGCACCTCGGTTTTGACGCGCACGAGACGCATGC
>CAVLCS010000069.1:0-1147 GCA_963661675.1 Bulleidia sp. | reverse complement strand
GCCATGCAGCACGAAACACTCTATTCGAGACTGTACATGAGTTGAGGAGAATCGGTTATGAGCTTTGTAAAAATCGGTATCGGCGGTCCGGTCGGTTCGGGCAAGACCGCGCTCATCGAGCGCCTGACCCGTCGAATGAGCAAGGAATACAGCATTTGCGTCATCACGAACGACATTTACACCCGAGAGGACGCGGAATTCTTAATTAAGAACTCCTGTCTGCCGCCCGAGCGCATTATCGGCGTGGAGACTGGCGGCTGTCCGCACACAGCTATCCGCGAGGACTGCTCGATGAATCTGGAAGCGGTGGACGAGATGGAATCGCGGTTTCCCGATGTGCAGATTATGTTCATCGAGTCCGGCGGCGACAACCTGTCCGCGACGTTCAGTCCGGACTTGGCGGACGCGTCCATCTACGTCATCGACGTAGCCCAGGGCGAGAAAATTCCGCGCAAGGGCGGTCCGGGCGTGACGCGCAGCGATCTGCTCGTCATCAACAAAACCGATCTTGCACCGCTGGTCGGAGCCAGTCTGGAGGTCATGGCGTCCGACAGCGCACGCATGCGTGAAGGCCGCAAATTCCTGTTTACCAATCTGGTCAGCGGAGACGGACTGGACGAAGTGATCGCGTGGATCAAATCCGACGTGCTGTTCGAGGGCAAGTGATGGAAAGCCGCATTTTTGTGCAGACAGCGCGGCAGAACGGCCGCACGCAGGTCGAGGATATGTATTTTACCGCGCCGTACAAGATCATGCGGCCGCTGTACGACGGCGGACACACCGACCTGATTCTGATGGCGGCTTCGGCGGGTCTGCTTGCGGGCGACAGCATCAATGCGCAGTATACGTTCGGGGATGGGTCGGATGTAGCCATTCGGACACAAGGCTTTGAGAAGGTGTTCAATACCGGTGACGGACAGGCGTGTAGGCATATTGCCATCGAGGTCGGCGCGGACGCGCGCGTGTGCTTTCTGCCGCAGCCGGTCATTCCGTTTGCAGGTAGCGACTACTGCGGCAGCATGACGGTCGATTTACAGGAAACCAGCCGTTTTCTGTGCGCGGATGTGTTCACCTGTGGCCGCACGGGCTGTGGTGAGCGGTTTGCCATGCGGCGATTCGAGAATCGGCTGTGCGTCACGCTGGATGG
>CAVLCS010000068.1:0-15241 GCA_963661675.1 Bulleidia sp. | reverse complement strand
CCATAGTGATTGCCCTCCCTTGGCAGATGTTGTGTGCAAACTTCATTCTACCATGTTTGGAAAATCACTATGGATTTTTTAGGTGTCCAACTTCATTATGCAATCAACCAAAAAATTGCGGTACAATAATACCGTAAAAAGAAAACTTACCCACAGGAGGGACAGGCTGTGAAACAGAACAATTTGACGAAAAATGGACTTCAGGCGTGGCTGCACCGCCTGGTGATGCTGTGGTTTGGGCCGATTGAGCGCAATAAGAGTCGTATTTAATCGCTTACGAAGCGAGAGTAACTTGCCTACCCGGCAGGGGCACAAGAAGGAGGCAACCTACGGTTTCCTCCTTCTTGTGAATCATCCTCTTTCCCTTTGGGATAGCACGGCGGCAATCGGAGAACTGAGACTATAAAGGAACGAGCGTACTGCTCATCTTCCGTAGGGGCGGACCACTGTGTCCGCCCATTTCTTTACCTTAGCCGCTCAAGCTGTTTTCATACTGCTACACAGACCGGACAGTCTACGCAAGCGCGGCACAAGGTGAATTGCCCGAAGGGCAAGAGAGGGTCCCCTGGGGGATAGCAGTGCCGCACAATTCGTTTTCACGTTATTACGGACAATACCTACGAATTTTGCATATGGCTAAATGTTATCTCTATGTTTTACCGTAGGGAGCGCCGACCTCGGCGCTCCGTATCTATCCGATCTGCGCCATTTATCCCGTAGGGGCGAGCAGTGCTCGCCCACGCAACGTTTCATTTTACGTTGGGCGGCCACTGGCCGACCCTACGGCTACACATCTGCAAATGGTTTACAGCGGTGCGCCTAGGTCGTACCCCAGGGCACCTTCTCTTGCCCTTCGGGCAATTCACCTTGTCGCACCCTACGGTATACCTGTCAGTAAGTATAAAATAAATTGAAAAAATCAAAATTTAGACAAAACAAAAGGACGTACCATAAAAGTACGTCCTTCTCCTTATTCTGCTTCCTGCAGATAATAACCAATACCTCGCTCAGAGATCAGCTCCGCCTTCGAGCCGACGGCACGAATCTTGCGGCGCACGAGCGTCAGATAAACCTCGATGTTATTATAGGTCGCGTCCTTGCCCGCACCCCAGACCTTCTGGTGCAGCATTTCACGCGGCAGCACCTGCCCCGGCTCCCGCAGGAACAGCTCCATCAGCTGCAGCTCCTTGCCGGACAGACGGACTTCACCGGCGCTGCCCGACAGCACACAGCGGCCGCGGTCAAGCGTCAGGTCGCCGGCGGTCAAAATCTCGCTCTGCATCACACGCGGACGGCGTGCCAGTGCGTTGACATGCGCCAGAATCTCGTCGCTCTGGCACGGACGCATGAGCACGTTGTCTGCACCCGCATTCAGGATGCGGATACGCGCCCGGACGGTCGTGTGACCGGCCATGATGAGCAGCGGCGTCATATTGCCGCTCTCGCGCAGCTGACGAACCGCATCGGCGGTTTTCTCGTCCAGCTTGGTGGCGTAGTACACGACGGCCTCGTATATATTCTCCGGAATATCGAGCGTGTCGCTCTCCGGCTGCTGATCAAACTGAATATGCTCGTGCCGGAAGGTGGCAAACAGGCGCTCGTCCTGCTCTGCATTGATTAACAAAATACGCATGGGACATCCCCTCCTATCAGTGTTATCATTTTGCCGAACTTGTGTGGATTTTTTGTGTATAGCTTATGGATAATTTGTTAAATTGCGTGTTTTTCATCAAGCTGACATCAAGTGACGATATAACTATTTTCAACCTTTGCGGCATATAAAAAGGGAGAAAACACAGTTTCCTCCCTTTTTCGCAATTTACAGAATGATAAGCTGCTTGGGTGCGTCCGTCAGATCAATGCAGCCGTCCTCGATGACGTACAGCATATCCTCGATGCGCACGCCGAACTTGCCCGGCAGGTAAATGCCCGGCTCTGCGGTGACAATGCTGCCTGCGGGCAGCGGTGCTTCTCCCCGAGGAGAGGCCACCGGTGCCTCGTGGATCTCCAGTCCCACGCCGTGGCCGAAGCCGTGGCCGAAGGCATCGCCATAGCCTGCCGCTTCGATGACACGGCGGCCTGCCGCATCAACATCTCGACCGGTCACGCCAGCCTTGCAGGTTGCAATACCGGCCAGCTGGGCATTCAGCACGGTGTCGTACACGATCTGCATCTCGTCGGTGACATGGCCGACCGCGACCGTGCGCGTCATATCCGAGCAGTAGCCGTCGTAAATGCAGCCGAAATCCATCGTCACGAAATCACCCGCTTCAATGGTCTTTTCACCCGGTACGCCGTGCGGCTTGGAGCTGTTCGCACCCGAAACAACGATCGGGTCGAACGACATGTTCTCCGCACCGTAGTGCAGCATGAGGTAGGTCAGCCGTGCCGCGATCTCCTTCTCGGTCACGCCGACCTTGATGTCGTTCAGCACTTCCTCGAGCGCCTGCTCGGCGATACGCTGGGCCGCGACGATCTTCTCGACCTCATCCTCTTCCTTGCACATGCGCAGCTGCTCTACGCCGTCCTCGAGACGGACCGCCGTTGCGTGCAGCGCCGTGCCCCACGACATAAACTCCGCATAGGTGAGCGTTTTGTCCTCGAGGGCGACCTTTTTCGCGCCGTCCTCGTCGATCAGCTCGTTGATGAGCGCAGAATAGCTCTGTCCGGCCTTGATCTCACGCACCTCAAAGTCCTGGATGGCCGCGCGTGCGGCTTCGACATAGCGGAAATCCGTGAAGAACACCGCCTGCTTGGCCGACAGATACACCGCGCCTGCCGTCGAATGAAAACCGGTCGCGTAGCGGCGGCTGATCTCGCTGGTCAGCACCAGCGCGTCATACGGCTGCTCGAGCAGCATGGCACGCAGTTCGTTTCTTTTCATGGTAATCGCCTCTTAATTTTAGCCGATGATGGATTTTACCGCGTCTACGGCGAGCAGATAGCTGTGCTTGCCGAAGCCCGCGATCACGCCCGCGCAAACCGGTCCGATGACCGACTTGTGGCGGAATTCCTCGCGTGCGTGCACGTTGGACATATGTACCTCAACACAGGGCAGGCGCACTGCCGCGATCGCATCGCGGATGGCGTAGCTGTAATGCGTGTACGCACCGGCGTTCATGATGATCGCGTCGCAGTCCTCGCGGGCCGCGTGAATGCGGTCAATGAGCGCACCCTCGGAGTTGGACTGGAACACCGAGCACTCCATGCCCAGACGTTCGCACTTCTGTACAACCTCAGCGTTGATGGACGCCAGCGTGTCCGAACCGTAAATACCCGGTTCACGCTGACCGGTCAGGTTCAGGTTGGGACCGTGGATTAAAAGTACCTTTTTCATAATTTATACCCCCTATTCGGTTGTTTCAAGAGTGGAGAGTGAGGAGTGGAGAGTGGAGATTTCCCGCTCGTTTCCTCGTCTCTTCACTCTTCAATCTCCACTCTTAACTCTTGCCATGAAGCACTGCTTCATGGCTAAAGCGTCTTCCGCCTGCGTTCCGGCGGATTCGCAGATGAAGGTCGGTGCATAGCCGCGGGCAGCGGTTTCCTCGGCGACCGGCGTGAAATCCGGGCCGTAGACCGTATCCGCGAACGTCAGGTGACGCACCTCACCCTTATCGTTATACTCGATGTGCGAGAAATGGGCGTGCAGCTTGGCGGTACGCTCGTGACCGATGGTGTTTTCCATCAGATCGAACAGCGCCTTCACTTCCTCGCGGGTGTTCATATGGCCGCCCGTGCGGCAGTTGAGGTGGCCGAAGTCGATGCACGGCAGCAGGCGGTCGTCCGCTGCCACCAGCTCGCAGACCTCCTCGGCGGTGCCGAGCACGCTCTTTTTGCCCATGGTTTCCAGACAGACCGTACAGCCGGTCAGGTGTTTCTCATCGAGCGCCCGCAGGATATTCTTCACATTGGCGTGAGAATTGCGCATAGCCCTGTCGCGGGTCAGCTTGCCCTGTCCGCCGCAGTGCACGACCATGCGCGTCGCGCCCAGCGGAACGGCCAGCCGTGCGGTTTCCAGCACGTAGCCGACGTTTTTCTCCATGCGTTCGCTCTCCTCGGACGAGAGATTGATGAAATACGGCGCATGAATGCTCATCCGGATGCCGTGCTGCTTGGCGGCCGCACCGATTTTGAGGGCGGTTTCCTCGCCGCAGCGCACACCGCGTCCGCACTGGTACTCAAACGCGGTCAGTCCCATCTGGGCGAGCCACGCAGGCGCGTCCTCGCTTTTCTTAAAGCCTGCCGCGGCAAACGACTCCGAGTTGCCCGCAGGACCGAATTTCGGCTCAGCCATGATGTGCTCTCGCCTCCATTCTGCGCCGTCCGCGTGCAATAAAGCCGCGCTCAAGCTGATAGCGCACGTTGATCCAGAAAAACCGGCGGTCGAGCGTTTCGACATAGCAGGTCAGCGCACCCGCACGGTTGCCTCCGAACACGTCGGTGAAAATCTGGTCGCCGATAACCGCAATCTCGTTCATGGACAGGCCAAGCTGCTTCGCCGCCCTGCGGAAACCGCGGGAAAACGGCTTGCCGGCATGGCTGATATAGTCCACGCCGAGCGGCTCACAGAACTTGCCGACCCGCTCGGGATGGTTGTTGGAGAACACCAGCACGGCAATACCGGCGTTTTTCAGACGGTCAACGAAGGTGTGCAGCGTTTCCGGCGGCAGAGCGGCCTTGTGGGACGCCATAGTGCCGTCCAGATCAACCAGTACGCCGCGGACGCCGTGGGCGGTCAGCACCTCCGGCGTGATATCGTAAATCGAATCAAATACATAATCGGGAATCAGTTTGCTCATTCGCACGCTCCTGTATTCTAATTTAGCGTAATGCTACATATAGTGTAATGGAATTTATTCAAAAAGTCCAGAAAAGAAGCTGTCTCAAAACGACAGTTTTGCAGACAGAAGGAACGAACCGGAGACCGTTCCAACGTATTTCTATCATCAAGGAGTTGACGATTATGGTCTACACGAAAAACCTTATTCTGGTATGCACCGGACGCGACACGACAAAAGCCGCTTCGCTCGGCATGCCGGTTTTGCAGCTTTGCCTTGGCATTTCACCGTCCGGAGCGCTGCAGCGGCTCAAGGTGTCCGCGGTGCAGCGGCACTGTCTGCTCGGCGTGACCGACCCGCCGCAGGCCATCAACTTCTGCAGCGCAGAACGCATTGCCGCCGATTTGGTTTTTGAAGCTCGACGCACAGAAGCGCCCGGCGTATTCGCGGACTTTGAGCACGACACACCGCTGAGCCGCCGTCTGCTGGCGGCATTCGACGAGGCCCTGTACGATGCGGATATCCCGCTGTATGTGCCGCTCGAGTGCGGACGCACGCTGTCGCACGCGATACTCACGGTTTCCACCGCGATTTCCGGCGGCAGCCTGACCGAGTACATTTCCTCCCTGCAGGGGATTTACGGCGCGGCACGTATCGCGGCATTTCTGCAGCCGGTTTCGCAGGATTTCACCCTGCCGTCACCCACACCGAACGGGATTTCGCTCAGTGCTGCGGCTCGAGCCGCGCTGCTAGCGCAGACCGGTGCACAGCCGTTCTTTTCCCGCGAATTATGCGCAAAATACTTCACCTACATGGATTCGGACGGACAGGCACACTTCGTCCTGTACGACGACGATTCCACGCTGGCGGCCAAGCTGGCCCAGCTGGCAGGCTGCGGTGTGCAGAACGTGTTCGCGCTGTTTCCGGATGCGGCAGGCCTTCTTAATCCGTCGTGATATGCGCGGTCGTGGCACGCACGAGTTTGATAAGATCCGCCGGTGCACACTCGATCTGGAAACCGATCTTGCCGGCCGAGACCATAACGGTCGGAACATCGTTTACGCTCTCGTCGAACACGGTCGGGAACGCCTTTTTCATGCCCACCGGCGAACAGCCGCCGCGTACATAGCCGGTAAGGCCGAGCAGCTCCTTGACGTGCACCATCTCGACCGACTTTTCGCCTGCCGCCTTGGCTGCCTTTTTGAGGTCAAGCTCCTTTGCGACCGGAATAACGAATACATGGAAACCGCCCGATTTGCCGCGTGCGACCAGGGTTTTGAACACCTGATCCGGGTTCTGACCGAGCAGCTCGGCCACCGAAACACCGTCCACGGCGTCCTTGCCGTGCGGGTACTCGTGCGGCGTGTAGGCGATCTTGTGCTGCTCGAGCACACGCATTACATTTGTTTTATCCGAAGCCATATTGTTCGCTCCATTCTTACTTGATATTCTGCAATTTATACAAATATTATAGACTTCACTTGTGCGATATGCAAGGATTATCCCGCACATGAATTACAAAACAAAATCTACCTGTATACGCCATCGTAGGGGCGGACCAATGTGTCCGCCCTGTCAACCGGAACGCCAATCCCTCAAAAGGGCGCACACATTGGTGCGCCCCTACGGAAATGGGTTCCGTTGACGTTATTTGGTGCCAATTGTTGGAATTTGGACGCGCAATGCGCGCCCCTACAACGATTGACCGATTGCAGCAAGATAAACCAACCTGTACACGGAAGCAACCGTAGGGGCGCGCATTGCGCGTCCATTGATAACGATATGCACATGTCCTATCCTTTGCATATCTGCAAACCTAAAATTCAAAAAGGGAACCGAAATCGGTTCCCTTTTTGCTTACTGCTGCGGATTTTTCTTATGGAAATGGAATTTCGGCAGCTTGATCTTCTTAAACAGACCGGAAATGCGGGTTGCTGCGCTATCGATCAGCGAGTAGTAAACCGGGGTGATGAACAGCGTTGCGATGGTGGAAATGACCATACCGGTCATCATAACGATGCCCATCGGCTTCATCATCTCGGAGCCTTCGCCGCCGGAGAATACCATCGGCACCAGACCGAGAATGGTGGTCATGGCGGTCATCAGCACCGGACGGACACGACGCGGACATGCGTTCAGGATCGCCGTGTTCTTATCCTCGCCGCGCTGACGGCGCTGCAGGGTATAGTCGATCAGCACGATGGACGAGTTGACGACCGTACCGGCCAGAATAATAACGCCGAGCAGTGCGACCATGGAAACATGGTTTCCGGTCGGCCACAGCATGATCATCGAGCCGAGCAGACCGATCGGCAGGATGAGCATGATCGCAATCGGCAGCGAGAACGAGTTAAACTGCGTTGCCAGAATGAAGTATACCAGCACGATGGCCACCGCGAGTGCCAGCATCAGGGTACCGGTGGTCTCTGCGATCTGAGACGCGGCGGTGTCGCCGTCACCGATCTCTACGCCGTCCGGCAGCTCGTACTTGGCTACGATATCGTCAACAGCCGCCTGGATGGCGTTGCTGTCGCCGGATTCGCTTTCACCGGAGATGGTAACGGTCTCCTTCTGGTTCTTGCGCACGATGGACTGCGGACTGAGTTCGGTGTAAACGTCTGCCACCATGGACAGCGGTACGGTGCCGCCGGTCATGGTCGGGATCTGCATGGAGCGCAGTGCGTCCAGACTGGTCGCCACGTCCTCGTCACCGGCAACGGTAACGTCGTACTCCTCACCGTTCATGCGGAGCGTGGTCGCGGTCGAGCCGGTCAGCTCACCACGGACCAGACCGCCGATGGTAGCGGCATTCAGGCCGAAACGAGAGGCGTTCTCGCGGTTGATTTTAACCGCAACACGCGGTGTCTGCTCACCTGCCGAGGATTCCACGTTAATGGCATCCGGCAGAGCGCTGATCTGGTTGACCAGATCGTCCGCCGTCTCTGCCAGCAGGTCGTAATCGTCGCCGGTCAGCTCGACGCTGATATCCGAATCCGTGGACATCGACATACTGCTGCTGGTCGAAACCGTGATCTCGCAGCCTGCGATATCCTGCAGGTCGCGGCGCAGCTGCTTGGCGACTTCGGAGGCCGAGCGGTCGCGCTTGTCGAGGTCTACGAGCGAAATGGTAACACTTGCGCCCGAGGACGAGGACATGATCGAGGTGGACGAGCCGGTCGAGTAGTAAACCTGCTCCATTTCCGGAATGGTCTGGTCGGCAATATCCGCAATGCGGTCCTCGATAGCAGCCGTATCCTCCATGGTGGAGCCGTTCGGCATGGAAACCGAAACACTGACTTCGCCTTCGTCCATCTCCGGAATCAGCTCCATACCGGCCATGCCGATGCTGCCGACACTGACGATACAGATGACAAGCGTCAGCGCGATACCGGCCAGACGGTGGGTGATCAGGAACTTGAGTGCGCTGCGGTATGCACGCGACAGCGGCTTCTCGGTGATCGGCGTTGCACCCGAGCCTTGCGGCTTGACGCTCTTCTGCTTGGTGCCGCCGAGCAGGAAGTAGCACAGCAGCGGCACGAGCGTGATCGCGATGATCAGCGAGCTGAGCAGCAGCGCTACGATGGTGATACAGAATTCCTTGAACATCATGCCGGTCATGCCGCCGGAGAATGCGATCGGCAGGAATACGGCAACGGTCGTCAGCGTGGACGCGATAACCGCACCGATGACCTCGCCGGTGCCCTTGGTGCAGGCTTCCAGACGGTCATAACCGTCGGCTCGGTAAGTGAAGATGTTCTCGAGAACAACGATGGAGTTATCCACGATCATACCAACGCCGAGTGTGATACCGCCGAGCGACATCATGTTCAGCGTGATGCCGAGCACGTTCATGATGAGGAACGTAAACAGGATACAGCACGGCATTGCGATGGTAACCGCCATGGTCGCACCGAAGTCGCGCAGGAAGATAAACAGCACGATCGCGGCAAACAGCACGCCCATCCAGATGTTCTGGATCGCGTTATCGACCGTCATGTTGATGTAGTCGGACTGGTCCATAACGATATTCCACTGCAGGGAATCGTTGTCCTTGAGCAGAGAGTCAAACTCGGCCTTGGCCAGCTCGGCAATCTGTGCCGTGTTGGAGCCGGACTGCTTGTTGACCGACAGAATGATACATTCCTCGCCGTCAACCTTGGAAATGGCGTCCTGGTCCTTGGGCTGCATGGAAACGTCCGCAATCTGGCTCAGACGGACCGTGCCGCCTGCCGGAAGCGAAATAAGGGCGTTCTTGACATCATCAATGGACGAATACTCGCCGTCCGTGCGGACAGCCAGCGTCTGTGAGCCGTTATCCAGGTCGCCGCCCGGGATGGCAATGTTGTCTGCACCAAGCTGCTGACCGATGGAAGAAATCGTCAGATTATAGCCCTTCAGGCGGGCAGCATCCGTGTGAACCGAGATCTCCTGCTCGTAGCCGCCCGAAATATCAACGGACGCTACGCCGTCCAGACGCTCGAGGGCAGGCTGAATCTCATCTTCCGCCATGGACTGCAGCGACGCAAGGTCATTGCCGCGCAGCGCAACCGAAACGACCGGCATGGAGTCGATATCGATCGACATAACGGTCGGGTCGGACGCATCGTCCGGCAGACTGGACTTCACCTGCGAAACCTTGTCGCGCAGGTCGGTCATGGCCTCGTCCATGTTGGTGTCGTTCGTAAAGCGGACGATGATCATGGACATATTCTCGGACGAGGTGGACTGCAGGGTGTCCAGACCGGACAGACCCGCTACCGCGCCTTCGAGTTTCTTTGTCACCTGCTGTTCAATATCCTCCGGTCCGGCACCCGCATAGGTGGCGTACACGACCGCGACCGGCACTTCCATGGACGGCATGAGCGCCAGCGGCAGGTTCTGGAAGCTGTAAAAACCGAATACAACGACCAGTATGTACAGCAGGATGGTCATTACATGGTGTTTGATAAAGGTTTGTGCGAATTTCATGCGCGATTAGCCCTCCTCACCGGCTGCGGTGTCCGAGGTGACAACGCGCACGGCTGCACCGTCCGACAGATAGGACTGACCCTTGGTGACGACTCTGTCGCCCGCCTTGAGGCCGGAAACGACCTCGGTCGAATCCTTAGTGACAAGTCCGGTGGTTACGGTAACACGAGTGGCAGTCGTGCCGTCCGCATCAACGGTGAACACATACTGCTCGTTGTTGTTGCCGGTCAGAATGCACTCGGTCGGCACCGAGATCGCGCTGTCGCGGCGGTCGGTGTAGAAGGTAACAGTAGCAAACGCACCGATCGGCGGCTTAGTGCCGGACGGCAGGGAAACCGATACGTCATACAGGTTGGTCTGCACATTGGCAGCCGCCGGAAGCGAGCTGACCGTGCCGTTCATCGGCTCACCGGAGACGGCGGAAACGGTAACACTTACGGTATCGCCAACCTTAATACCGGTGAATACGTCCTCAGCGACCGAAACCTGCACCTCAACGGCGCCGTTCTCGGCAATAACAACGCTCGGCTGTGCGGAAGATGCCATGCCGCCGCGGTCTACGTTCACGGCCGTAACCGTGCCCGAGCACGGAGCCGTAACCGTGCCGAGAGACGCCTGCTTGTTGATCTGGTCCATGGACGCCTGGATCTGCGCCAGGGACGCGGACTGCTGCGCTTCTGCCTGGGCCACGCCGGCCTGCGCCTGCGTCAGCGCCTGCTTGGCCTTGGTCAGATCCTGCTCGGCAGCCGCACCGGCTTCGAGAAGCGCCTCGGTGTTGCTGACGGCAAGCTCTGCCTGCTCCACGCCGACCTTAGCCGATTCGATGGCACGGTCGGTCGCGGTCTTGGTGGCGCTGTACGACTGCTGCAGCGCACTCATCGTCGAGGTAACGGTGGAGGTATCCACGGTAAACAGGGTCTGCCCGCTCGATACGGTATCGCCTTCGCTGACGTTGAGCGTCTGCACCTGACCCGCCAGCAGCGGGAACACCTGCACTTCATTGACAGCCGCGATCTTGCCGTTCAGCGTATACTCTGCGCTCATCGAACCGGCGGTGACGTCGGTCACCTCGACCGCAGTGCCGCTTGAAGTCTCTTCCTCGGTTTCTTCTTCCTTGCCGCAGCCGGCACACAGCACCATCGCACCGGCCAGCAGCGCCGCAAGGATTCGTTTGCTATTGTTCATCGGGGTCCTCCAGTTTCTATAAGGTATTCTATCCGTGAAGGCAATCAGGTCGTTGCCGTGATCACACCGCGTTTTGCCCACTCGTAGGTGTTGTAGGCGGTCAGCAGGTCAATGCGTGCTGCGACCTCGGTCTCCTGTGCGGTGGTGAAGGTGTCGAGTGCGTCCGTGTACGCCATCTTGGAGATCATGCCGCGCGTATACTGCACCTGGCTTACTGTAAACGTCTTTTTCGCCTGTGCGAGATCGGCATCCGCCGCAGCAAGTGCAGTCTGCTTTTCCTGCAGGTCGGTGTACAGCTTGCGGAAGGACGCAGTCGTGCTCTCCTTCTGGGCGTCGCGGTCGATCTTGGCCGCCTGATACGCGTACAGCGTGTTGGTCTTGTTGTTTGCGTAATCGTCGGACGCGGTCTGCATTGCGTATTCCTTGGAGTAGATCGCGTAGCTGTTCTTGAGGGCCTCGGCAAGGTCCTTGTCATAGTCGATCGAGGTCACCTGCTCGGCGGTTACGACCGGAAGATCGCTCGTTTCGATCTGCGTGCCGGTGGTGTAGCCGCACTGGATGGCAAGCGTGTTGGTCAGCGCTTCCACCTGCGTGGTCAGAGCCGCCTTGCTCGCTACCGCGCTTTCGCGCTGCGCCTGCAGGCTCTTGAGTTCGTTTACGCCGGTCATGCCCAGCTTTACCTGCTTCTGCACGGTCGCAATGTTGCGGTCAAGCTGCTGGATGCTGCGGTTGGTCTGGTTGAGCGTGTACTTCATGCCGCGCAGCGAAATATAGGTATTTTCTGCGCTCAGGCAGATCTCGTCGGCTGCATTCTGCATCTGACGGCGGGTATTATCGACGGATTTCTCCTGCTCTTCCTTGGCATCGTCCTCGTCATCGTCGAGATTCTTGTACGATGCTTCGGCAGCCGCCAGGTTGCGCTGCAGGATGGAAATCTGGCTCTCGAGCGTCTTGCGCAGACCGGCATTAGCGTCGTCGGTTCCCAGTTCCTTCAGCGTCTTCTGCAGTTCCTTGATCTGCTTCTGGTAGGACGCGATCTGCTCGGAAAGCTGGAAATAGCTTTCGATGTACTTGTCGCTGACATCGGTCTTTTCCGCGCTGAGCACGGTGTTGTTGTTCGCCTTGATGGTGACGTTATTCTGACGGACGGTCTCCTCCAGCTTGTCAAACGTCAGCTTGATAGGCGTTGTCGGCTGGGTCTGGGTGGTGCCGGTGGTGGTCGTCGTGGTCTTGGTATCGGCGGCAAACGCCGGTACGACCATGCCGCACAGCAGAGCGGCGGAAAGACCGGCTGCAATGGTTCGTTTCATGTTGGTTTCTCCCTTCTGTTATGCGGCGGCGGTGGTGACGAGCACGCCTTCCTTTGCCCATTCGTACTGGTTATATGCGGAATACAGCGACAGATATGCGCTTTCCACATCGAGTTTTGCGGTCGTTACGGCATCCTGTGCCTGCTGATACGCCAGCTTGGAGATGATGCCCTTCTTATACTTAACAGTCGCGGTTTTCAGGTCAAGCTCGGCCTGCGACTGCAGGGTTCTCTTGGCCGCTAAGGTCGTGCGGCAGTCCTTGACGGTCTTGTACGCGCTGTCAAATGCGGCTGTTACCGACTCCTGTGCGGCCGCCAGTGCGTCCTCGGCGGACTTGACCGCCTCGGCGGTACCGCTGATGTTCTTGTCGTATGCGTTGTACGCACTCCGGCGGGCATCCTGTTTCTGCCAGATGAGGAAGCTGTTCTTCTTGGCCTGCTCCAGATCCTTATTATAGGACATCTTATCCAGATTGCCCTCGTACAGCGCTTCAAAGTCGGCCGGCATGACGATGGTGTTCGCATCCAGTCCGCACATGAGCGCTACACTCGAACCGAGGTTCTCACGGGTGGTCTCCAGGGTGTCGATGGACTGCGCCAGTTTGTCACGCTGGTTCTGTACGGTATCAAGCTGCAGCTGACCGATCATACCGAGTTTTCTCTGTGTTTTGAGTACCGCCAGATTGCGGTCCAGCTGCCCCAGCGTCACCTGCAGGTTTTCCTTGGTGTAACCCAGACTTTTAATCGTGATCAGCATGGTCTGTGCACCAAGCGCCAGCTGTCCGGAGACATTGCCCGCCTGCTTGCGGACGGTGTACGCCGCATCGTCCAGCTGCGACAGCATCGCCATCGCCTGCTGCATGCCGCTGACGGCGTTCTGCTGCAGACTGGTTTGGTAATCCTTTAATACCTGAAGCTGTGCCTCGTAAGTTTTGTACAAATCCGGCTGACTGGTTTTGTCGATCTTTTTCATAGCCTCTTCCGTGCTCGCGATCAGATCGTTGTAGATCTCCATCTCGCTCTGCCCCGTCAAGCCGGTCGAGCCGCTCGACATATACGAGCCGCTGTCCAGCGAAGCGGCGGTCTTGTTGAGCATTTTCACCGTGTTATTGTCGCTCTCCACGGTGCGCTTCACGCCCAGCAGACCCATTTTCTTGACGGTATACGCCGCCGGTTTGCTCTGTGCGGCTGTGGTTCCGGTCTGCGATGCCGCCGGTTGCTCGGTGCTTACCGCACCCGCAGGCCATACAAATCCGGCGCACAGCACCAGAGACAGCAGCGTGCGCTTCCAGTTTGCTTTCATATCTGCTCCTTTCTCACAGCAGTTCCCGTGTGATGATGCTCGTGTGAATATATTCGATGCTCTGCCGCGGTGCTTCTCCTGTACGCAGTGTATGCGCAAGCACCTCGATGGCGCGTGTGGTCTGCGCCGAAAAATCCTGATCGACGATAAAATCCAGACGGCCATCCTCTAAATACTGACGCGCATGCGGCGTCAGGTCGTGACAGACAACGTGGATACGTCGATTGGGCTTGGCCCGCTCAAGCGCATCCATGCAGCCGCGCACGGACTCGTTGGCCATATAAATGCCGCGCAGACGCGGATTCTGCCGCACCTGCTGCAGTACGCCGTCATAGGTCAGCTCGTACTGCTCGACGCTCTCGATGACGTTGACGTTGACGTTATCGTCGAAAATCTCGTGCAGCCGGTCGAGAAAGCCGCGCACGCGCAGTCCGTGTGCCGTGAACTCGCGGTTGCCGGTGACGACGAGCACGTCCTGCCCCTCGACATACGGCGCGAGCAGTCCGGCAGCGATGCGGCCGGACTTGACCATGTTCTGTCCGATATGGTACAGGCGGCGGCTCTGGCGCACATCCGAGTCGCAGGTAACGACCGGAATGCCGGCTGCGACCAAGCGGTCGATCTCCTCGCTCATCGCGACCGTGTCCGGTGCGGTGACGATCAGACCGTCAATGCCGCGTTCCTCCAGTCGGCCAATGGCCTCGAAGTACGCACGGTGAGAGCGGTTTTTCAGCTCCTCCACCAGCACGTTGACATCATTTAATCCGCGGTTGTGTACGGCCACGCGAATGCCCTCACGCATCCGACGAATAAAAAACGCGTCCCAGCTGGGCAGGATCACGCCGATGCGGAAGGCGCCGTGGCCCGCACGGGCGGCCTGCCGCTGCGACGGCGTTTTGTAGCCGTATTCGCTGATCATTTTCTGCACGCGCTCCCGCACCTCCGGCGCCACATTGGGACGGCCGTTTACGACTCGGTCCACCGTTCCGCGCGATACGCCGCACTGCTCTGCGATCCACTGTGCAGTTACCTTCATAAGATATTCTCCTTTTCAGGCATCCATGTGCCCTCTTTTCTCCCAAAAAGGACACACTTTTGCCACAATCCATACATATTTTATCATAGTGCGGTAAAGCGCACAAGCGTTTCCCCGCATTTTAGACACTGGCGTGCAATGTGTTGCATTTTCCTGTGCATTTTCTATTTTAGCACAATGCACGGATATTTTGCACGATTTTTTTGCATTCCGCTTTGCTATTTTTCACCAAAGGAACGCCCCAAAATTGGGCGGTGCGCTGAAAAATACGCTGCACCCTTGAAGCCTTCCCGCAAGTGGTTTATAATAGAATCACCTTATATAGAAGGAGAGAATTCCAATGGGCATTTTGAAAATTGGCGTTGTAGGCTGCGGCCGAATCGGCAAGCTGCACATTAACAACCTGATCAACTCCGTACCGGGCGTTCAGGTAGTTGCTGCTGCTGACCCGATGCTCGATAAGTCCGGCGCACGCGAGTGGCTGGCAGAGCGCAAGATCACCAACGTTTCCACCGATTTCATGGACGTTATCAACAATCCTGAGGTAGACGTAGTATTCGTTTGCTCCTCCACCGACACTCACTGCGATGTTTCCATGGCAGCGGTTCAGGCTGGCAAGCACGTATTCTGCGAGAAGCCGATCGACTATGATATCGACAAGA
>CAVLCS010000067.1:0-15452 GCA_963661675.1 Bulleidia sp. | reverse complement strand
CCATAGTGATTGCCCTCCCTTGGCAGATGTTGTGTGCAAACTTCATTCTACCATGTTTGGAAAATCACTATGGATTTTTTAGGTGTCCAACTTCATTATGCAATCAACCAAAAGAAAAAACCAATACCGCGAAAGCGGTATTGGTTGATTCTTCAAAGGGTGCTTATTCAGGAACGGCGACGCCTTCCATCTCCAGCATACGGCGGGCAAGCGGCTCGTCTGCGACCAGTACGTTGATGTACTTTCCGCGCACGGCGGCAAGCGTGCATTCCGCTTTTTCGGCACTGGCGTTGATGCCGATCGACCACGACGGCTTGCGCATCGCTTCGAGCGGTGCGGAGATAACGTAGCGGCCGTCCAGCTGGACCTCGTTGCCGTTGATATCGAACATGCGGCCGAGCAGACTGGAAACTGCACCGCGGCGCATCAGCTCCTTGCGTTCCTCGGCGTTGTAGCAGCCGGATTTGTAAAGCGAACCGTTGGCGTCATTCAGCGAACCGATGCCGGTGAGAATGATATCCACTGTGCCGGCCTTCTTGAGCGTCGCTTCGATCTGCGGCTCGGCGGTGAGATAGGAGTAAACCAGCTCACTGTCCACATAGACCGGTGCATAAATGTTGGAATAGGTGCCGTTCACCTTTTTGGAAAGGCGGAGCGCAAGCTCGAGACCGTCCACACGAGGGTTGCCGGTGCCGAGACAGCCGACCATCTGCACAACGGTCACATTATAGTAGTCGGAATAATTCGTCGGTTCGAGGACATCGCACAGTGCTTCCAGTGCACGGCCCCAGGAAATACCGATGGACATGTTGTTTTCCAGTACGGTCGAAAGAAAATCCACTGCACAGTGGGCACAGCGTGTCAGGGATTGGTCAAAATCATAGTCTCCGGCGACAATGACCGCATCGCGTAAACCGAAGGTCGTGCGCACGAGGTGCGAAAGCTGCGGATTCTTGTTGATCGGACTGTGAACGATGATCTCAACCACGCCGGTCTCCTTCGCTTCATCGAGAAGACGGGAGATGGTGGGACGGGAAATGCCGGTGATTTTGCTGATATCCTGCTGGCTGAGATTCTGCTGATAATAAAGCTCGGAGATACGCACGAGCAAATCGGTACGGCTGCTCACAAAAAGCCCCCCTTAAAAATTTGAAAAGTTGGATGAACATTTGTTCACAACACAAAGTATAGCGTTTTTTGTAGAGAAAGTCAATCAACAGTATTGACAAAAAGCAAAAAATCAAATATCATATTGTCCATAGGAATTGCGGGTTATATCCCGTAGGAAAAGTAGGAAATAGGAGGAACATCCATGTTCACCAGTGAATTTGTTGTAAAAAATCCAACCGGTCTGCACGCACGTCCGGCCAGCCAGCTGGCCAAACTGTGCAAGGATATTCCGGATGATATTCGTCTGATCTGCGAAAAAGACACGATCAATCCCAAGAATGTGATTGGAATTTTGACCGCAGGTCTGAAAAATGGTTCAGCGATCAAGATCGAGGTAGAGGGCGCCAGCGAGCAGGAATCCGGCGCAAAGATCATGGAATTCCTCGAAGGTCTGACCGACTGAGCATTCCGGAAAGAAGAAAAAAGGAGAAATGAAGATGGAACAGGCAACTTTTCGCAATCTGATCCTGCGGGATGTGGAAGCGGCAAACGCCGAGGAAGCGATCCGCAAGGTCGGTCAGCGTTTTTACGACGAAGGCTTCGTAAAGGACACCTACATTGACGCAGTCGTTGCGCGTGAGAAGAATTACGCGACCGGTCTGCAGCTGGCGGACATCGCGGTAGCTATGCCGCACACCGATCCGCAGCATGTCATCCGTCCGGGCGTGTGCATCGCACAGCTCAAGCACCCGGTCGAGTTTGAGCACATGGGCGATCCGGATACCAAGGTGCAGGCGGAAATGCTGTTCATGATGGCTATCAAGAATCCGGATGAGCAGGTCGAGCTGCTGCAGAAGGTGCTCGGCGTGTTCCAGCAGCCGGAGGTCGTTGCTGCATTCCGTGCAGCGAAAAACGAAGATGAGCTGTTCGAGGCAGCGCAGAAGTATATTGGTTGATTACGAGGCTCCGGTCTCGTGAGATAAACGGCTTTACACTATTTTATTGGAGGAGTAAATGATGAAAACTTGTAACATTCTGTGTGTATGTGGTTCGGGTACCGTAAGTTCCGCAATGGTAGCAGGCAAGCTCAAGGAGCGCCTGAAGGAAAAGGGCTGGGACGCTTCCATGGTAGAAGCCAGCCCGAACAGCATTTCGACCGAGATCACCGGCAAGAAGTTTGATCTGATCGCATGTGTCAGCCCGGTTTACGAAGATTTCGGTATTCCGAAGGTAAAGGCAGTCGGCATGCTGACCGGTCTGTCCGAAGACAAGGTAGTCGATGACTGCCTGAAGATCCTGGAGGCAAATGCGTAAAGGGTAAGGCGCATTTTCTCATAGAAATCCATAGCAAAGAGTACGGAAAGGGTAAAAAGGAAAGGTGGTCCAAGTATGGCAAGTTTCTTTCAAACACTAAGTGATGTATTCAGTGCGTTCGGCGCTGCGGTATTCGTACCGGTCATTCTGTTCATCATCGCAAAGTGCATGGGCGTTACCGGCAAGAAGGCTTTTAACACGGCTCTGCTGTGTGCAGTCGGCTTGACTGGTTTCAACCTCGTTATCAACAGCTATTCCGGCATTATCGCACCGGTTGTCAACCAGATGGTTACGAACGCAGGCGTTAACCTGCCGACGCTCGATACCGGCTGGCAGTCCACATCGGTCATCGCATATTCGACCAAGGTCGGCCTGATCTTCATCGGCGTTGCGATCGTTCTGCAGCTTGTGCTGTTCTTCACCAAGTGGACGAACGTATTTATGGCATCCGATCTGTGGAATAACTACTCCTTCATGGTATGGGGTTCCATGCTGTACGCACTGACCGACAATATGATGCTCTCCATGGCTCTGATGGTCGTTCAGCTGCTCTACATCCTGCTGTTTTCTGAGGCTTGTGCAAAACGCTGGTCCACCTATTATGATTACGATAACTGCTGCATGACCGCTCCCCATCATCTGGAGAGCCTGCCGTTTGCGGTATTCATGAACTGGTTCCTCGGCAAGATCGGCTTTGACAAGATCAAGCTGAATGCACAGACCCTGCAGAAGAAGCTCGGCATCCTCGGCGAGCCTATGTTCATCGGTCTGGTTGTCGGCGCTCTGATCGGCATCATCGGCAACTTCAACGCTCTGGTCGGCGAAGGTGCGCTGACTGCCTGGGGTACTGTATCCTCCGCAGCCGTTTCCACCGCAGCGATCATGGCTGTATTTCCGAAGGTAGCTGGTATCTTCGCAAGCGCATTCACGACTCTGACTGACGCATACAAGTCCAAGGCTGCCAAGTCCGGCGAAGGCCGTGAGTGGTACCTCTCTGTTAACGATGCATGCGGTTACGGCGAGCCGAATACGCTGGTTACCGGCATCCTGCTGATCCCGATCATGCTGGTCGTAGCATTTGTCCTCCCGGGCAACACCATCCTGCCGATGGCTGACCTGTGCGCTCTGCCGTACATGGTTGAGGTATTTGTTTGTGTATCCAACGGCAACATCGCAAAGAGCGTTGTTTCCGGTGCGATCTGGTTCTCCCTGGGCCTGGTTGTTGCGTCCGTTCTCGCTCCGACCTTTACGCAGGTCGCTGTTGACGCCGGCTTCCAGCTTGCACAGGAAGGCGTTTACATTATCAGCTTCGGTATCATGTGCCACCCGCTGATCGCCGGTCTGTTCTACGCATTCTGGTCTCAGAATCCGATCATCATCGGTGCGGTTGTCATTGTATACTTCGTACTGTACTTCCTGTTCAAGAAGAACAAGGAGCGTTTCGTTGGCTATCTGGAGAACGCTGCTGCTGCTTACTCGGCATACTAAGCGATTGCTCCTGAACTGAAAACAGCCGGCTGCTGCTGCAAACAAATGCAGCGCAGCCGGCTGTTGTTTTATCTCGAGAAGGAGGAACCATGAAGGAACTGACTCAAAAGCCGCAGAATATCGTGTTGGTCGGCGATGCGTTCGTCTCGCCGGACACGATGGAGCAGGCTGTGCAGCAGAGTGCGCTCTGCTGCGGTAAAATTACCAAGCTGATGTGGGGCGGTACGGACAAGCAGGAATTCACCTCGCGGCAGCTCAAACTCGAGCGGAACGGCCCGGAAGCCGTACCGTATGCGGACGGTCTGGACAAGGTGATCGGCGAAGCCGAGGTTCTGCTCGTGCATTTCAATCCGGTGCCGCGTGCGCTGATCGAAAAAGCGCCCAACCTCAAGGTTATCCTGACCTGCCGCGGCGGCATGGAGCACATTGACCTTGCAGCCGCAAGCGAGCGCAACATTCCGGTGCTCAATGTCATCCGCAACGCTGAGCCGGTCGCGGATTTTGCCCTTGGCATGATGCTCGACCTGACGCGCGATATCGCGCTTTCGCATCGCAAAATGCGGGAAGGCGTGTGGATGAAGAGTTTTTACAACTCCGACCATCTGATGACGCTTTCCAGCCACACGGTGGCTCTGGCCGGTATCGGCAACGTCGGCAGTGCTCTGGCACGACGCCTGCTGGCACTCGGTGTGCCGGTGATCGCGTATGACGCATATACCAGTCCGGAAAAACTGGAAAAGGCCGGTCTCGGTGCGATTCAATTAGTGGATTCGCTCGAAACCCTGTTTGAACAGGGCGATATCGTGTCGCTGCACCTGCGTCTGACGCCGGACACCGAGCATATGATCGGCATGCAGTATTTCTCCCGCATGAAAAAGACGGCGTACTTTATCAATACCGCTCGCGGCGGTCTGGTCGATCAGCCGGCACTGGTCGAGGCTCTGCAGAAAGGCTGCATGGCCGGTGCGGCCCTGGATGTGTACGACAGTGAACCGCTCTCTGCGGATGATCCGCTGCTGCAGATGGACAACGTGCTGCTTACGCCGCACATTGCGGGCACCACGGTGGATGCGATCCCGCGGGCACCGTTTTTGCTCATGCGCGAGGTCGATCGGTTCTTGACCGACGGCGTGACCGACCGGGTGGTCAATCATGCGTCCGTTACACTGGAGTAAGGAGGAAGAGCAATGCTTTTGCAGGAAGAAAGAGAGAAAATCGTCGAATACGGTCAGGAAATGCTCAAACGCGGTCTGACAGCGGGCACGTTCGGCAATCTGAGCATTTATAACGAGAAGGAAAATCTGTTTGCCATCAGTCCGAGCGGCATGGATTACTTCAAGACCGACGCAAGCGATGTTGTCGTTATGACGCTCGACGGTGAAAAGGTAGACGGCGACCGCAAGCCATCCTCCGAGGTGGACATGCACCGTATTTTCTACCAGAAGCGCCCGGGCATCAAATCAGTCGTGCACACGCATCCGCGCTACGCGACTACGCTGGCGTGTCTTGGCTGGAGCATTCCGCCGCTGCACTATCTGGTGGCGTACTCGGGCAAAGAGGTGCCGTGCATCCCGTATGTGCCGTTCGGCACCTACGAATTGGCGCAGGCGGCTCTGGACGGCATGGGCGATAACTACGCCTGCATTCTCGGCAACCACGGCCTGCTGTGCGTCGGCGGCAATATCAGCTACACGCTCGATGTGTCTGAGCAGATCGAGTTCTGTGCACAGCTCTATTATAATTGTAAGGCAGCCGGTCAGGAGCCCAAGCTGCTGAATGACGAACAGATCAGTTCGGTACTGGAGGCGTTCCAGTCCTACCGACAGAAATAAACCTTGCAGGAGGGGACCATCATGGAGGAAAAATGCGTATACTGCGGCGGCAATCTGCCGGAGAAACCGGTTAAGGTAAAGGTACGCACGCGCTCGTTTGAGGTGTGCTGTGCAGATTGCGCGGCAAAGACCGAACAGTATATCAAACAGGACAAGCGGTTCAAGACCGCCCTGTATCTGCTGGTATTTCTGGGCGGCATCGGATTTATCATCAGCGCATTTTTCGGCGGTGACAGTCCGCTGCGCATGATCGGCGCGTATGTCGGTCAGCTTGTCGCGGGACTGGCGTTCATCGCGTTTCCGTATCCGGTCACCTCGTTTGAAAGCTTCCATGCGATGAGCATCCGCGGTGTAACGCGGCTGACGCGTATCATCGGCATTGTGCTGAGCGTGTCGGCGGTCGTGCTGATGGTGCTCACGCTGCGGTAAAAACAAATGCGATCGGTCTGACGAAAGTCAGGTCTTTCCATACCCCCAAAGGGCGCTCGGCAGAGCGCCTTTTGAGGTTGTGAGGGGATAGCGATAACGAAAAGGACGGAAGGCGTTTGCCTTCCGTCCTTTTTTGGAGAAAATTATTTGTATTCTATTTGGAGACTTGAATATAAATAAGAGAGAATAAATTGAATGTGGAATGGGGATGCAATTCCGAGAACGAATTACTCGAGGGTCAGCTTGGTGTCGGTCAGGAAGGACTCCTTGCAGCGGAATGCGATCTTGGTGGACTGGGTACCGTCGATAACGCCCGGGGTAGCTTTGCGGCCGGTTGCTACGCAATCGCAGAACTCTTCCATCTCGGTAACGTAAGCGTCGTGCCAACGAGTGATGAAGTCTTGGTAGCACTCGCGGCAGACACCATGCTGGCTCATAACCTCAACGAGCGAATCGGTCGGAACGGAAGCGATACGCAGGGTGCCGCGGGTACCGACGATTTCAGTCTCAACATGCGAGCCGTGTGCTGCGGCACGGCCAGCAAAGAAGAAGGCCATGGCATCGTTTTCCATCTTCATCAGGCCGGAGACGTTGTCGCCGTCATCCCAGTCCTTGTACTGCTTGAATTCGTAGCAACCGCCGGTTGCCCAGAGTTCCTTGACCTCGGAGCCGGTCAGCCAGCGAATCAGATCGAAATCATGAATAGACATGTCGATAAACTGGCCGCCGGAACGCGGAGCATACTCGAGGGTACCCTCGATGATGGAAATCGGGTCCTGCGAGTAGCAGCGAACCAGAATGACATCACCGATGTCGCCATTTTCCATCTTCTTCTTGGCAATCTGGTAAGAGTGATCGTAGCGGCGCATGAAGCCGAGCATGAAGATGAGGTCCGGGTGAGCGGCAATGATCTCCTCAGCCTGCAGGCACTTTTCAACCGTGTCAGCCAGCGGCTTCTCGCAGAATACGTGCTTGCCTGCGTCCATTGCAATCTTGATCATCTCAACGTGAGAATCCGTGTTGGTGATGATGGCAACAGCCTCGACATTCGGGTCTGCGCACAGATCCTTCGGGTCGTTGTACACGGCGGTAACACCCAGTTCCTCAGCAACCTGCTTTGCACGGTCGAAATCCTTATCAGCGATAGCTACCAGCTCAGAACCCGGAACACGGTTTGCAATGTTGCAAGCGTGCTCGTAACCCAGACGGCCAACACCAATGATACCAATCTTCAGCTTTTTCATAGTAATACTCTCCTTTGTGCTCTTTTCTTGCTCTTTTTATATAAATAGGATGGTTTAACTTACAGTCCGGTGTGCTCCTTGACATATGCACGAGCCATACGCGCATACTCGAGCGGATTTGCGATTGCCGGATCCTGCTCAGCCTCGACAACCAGCCAGCCTTCGTAATTGTACTCGTCAAGCAGCTTGAAAACGGTCGGGAAGTCTACGCAGCCTTCCGGGTCGCCCGGTACAGTGAATACGCCTTCCGGAATGGAACGAAGGAAGCTCTTGTTCTCGGCGTAGCACTTGTCCATGGCCGGCTTGCGGACGTTCTTCAGATGTACATGGCCGATACGGTCGTGGTGCTTCTTGAGAATCTCGATCGGGTCTTCAACAGAGAAGGTGAGATGGCCAGTATCGTAAATCATGCTGACGTATTTCGGGTCGGTCATCGCGAGCATGCGGTCGATTTCATCCGTGCGCTGAACCGTAGTCGTCATATGGTGATGGTAAACGATCTTCATACCGCTGTCGTAAGCGATTTTACCCAGATGGTCAAGGCCCTTGGTCAGAACTTCCCACTCATCATCGTTCAGTACCTTCTTGTTGGACAGCGGCGTATTCCACTGGTGCTGAATGGAGAACGACTGATCGGAAGTGTTGATAACGGTTGCACCGATGGACTTGAGGAAATTCATATGGTCCACGAACGCACGCTCGTTCTGCCACATCGGCAACTCGTTCAGGTAAGTGCTGATCCATCCGGTGATAGCAGAGATACCACGGCGGCCAAACTCTTTATTGAGGATAGCTGGGTCACGCGGGAACTGGCAGCCGATTTCGGTGCCGACATAACCGGTCAGCGCGATTTCGCTGATGGTCTGCAGGAAGCTGTTTTCTGCACCCATCTCCGGCATGTCGTCTTCCGTCCACGCGATAGGCGCGATACCGATTTTAACCTTGTTGGGATCTAACATAATGTTCCATCCTTTCATTTTTTACTCTCCCGCAGATGAGGTTCTGCGAGGGTTCTTTCTTCTCTTTGTGCTTTTAGTTTAACAGGTTTGGCGCATGGTTTCTTCTAAGATTTTGGCAACATTGCAAAGAGAGAAAATATGAGGGATCATGGGCAAATGATGTATGAATTGCAATGTTAGCGTCCTTAAAAGTACGGTCTGTCAGGAATGCCTCCTGCCGGACTGCCATGCGCCGTACACCTGTTT
The DNA here is from genome assembly GCA_963661675.1 of Bulleidia sp. Classification (GTDB taxonomy): domain Bacteria; phylum Bacillota; class Clostridia; order Oscillospirales; family Butyricicoccaceae; genus Agathobaculum. The sequence continues at coordinate 6,830 of CAVLCS010000067.1, read as the reverse complement.
TTTGAAAATCCTGCTTTTTCGGAAATTTATCCGAGGAACGGACGGGTTGTTTCCGCACCCATGCGGATGACGTCCTCAGCAGGCATCTTCCAGTATTCCGGACGGAACAGTTCGAGGCACGCCGGACCGTCGTAGCCGACAGCCTGCACAGCGTCTGCAACGTCCTGCACCGGGATAGCGCCCAGACCGGGCATCAGGCGGTGGCAGTGGTCGAGGATGCCAAGCGGCAGGTCCGCGCAGTCGTTGATGTGGAACACGAACAGCTTCTCCTTGGGGATCTTGCGGATGAAATCCACATCAGCGCACTTGTCGTGCAGGTAGACGTTGATGCAGTCCACGGTCAGACCAACGCTGTCGCGGTTGACGGCGTTTACGATCTCGAGCGCCTGACGAACGCTGTTGACGCACCACTTCTTATCGCCGATCGGCTCGAAGGACAGCTTGACGCCGTACGGCTCGGCAATGTCAGCCAGTTCATTCAGCACCTTTACGGAGTCGTCGAAGATCTCCTTCTCGTTCTTGGTGCAGATTTCACTCGTCACGGTCGGCACCACGATGATATACGGGTTGCCGATCTGCTGGGCCACCTTACAGCCGAAGGTGAACAGCTCTACGAGCTTTTCCCACTCTTCCGGCGTGCAGAAGTTGATATTTTCGATGGAATTGAACGCGAACGGCTTGATATGGCTCTTTGCGAAAAATGCCTTGAGGTCGTCCACAGTGTGGGTTTTGAGGTAGTCCTGCAGCATATCGAGACGCAGCTCGATGTAGTCATAGCCATACTTTTCGCACAGCTGCAGGTCGGTCTCTACGTTGGAATTTTCCTTGCAGGTTGCTTCGTTATATCCGAGTTTTAACATAATAGTAGCCTCCTTACATTTCACCGCGTGCTTCACGCTCGGTGAGTTCCTTCATAATGGTGGGGTAGATCTTATCCAGCTTGTAGAACAGCAGAACGATGATGGCAACGACCCAAACCAGGATCGGGCCGATCTTGAAGATCGAGGAGATCATGTGCTGCGCCGAAGTCGGCTGCTCTGCACCGCCGGTGACCGAGCTGAGGAAGCCGGCGCCCTCGAGCATAGCAGTCATGACCGCACTGGTGATGCCGGTGCCGATCTTAAAGCCGAGAGAGCCGCCGCCGAAGATCAGGCTCTCCTGACGGAGATGGCTCTTCCACTGGCCGTACTCTACAACGTCGCCCATCATACCGAATACCAGAGAGGTCAGCGGAGCCTGACCGAGAGAACGGATGATGGTCATAACCAGAATCCACTGGAAGTTCATCGGATTGACCATGATGAGCGCATGAGCGATAACAACGATGATGCAGCCGACGAGCGACAGATCACGCTTGTTGAACTTTTGCAGCAGGAACGGGCACAGCAGAGCACCGACGATCAGGGTTACGATCTCAGCGGTGTAGATCACACTGTAATACCAGGAGTCATTGCCGAGCACATACTTGCAGTAATACGGCAGGTCGGTGCCGATGATGGTGGTATGAACACAGGTAACGGTCCAGAGGATAAGGGTCGCCCAGAAATACGGGTTGCCCAGCAGCGCCTTAATGGCACGCGAAGCGGGAACCTTGGGCTGCTCCTGCGTATTGGCTTCAAAATTAACGGTTTCCTTGCAGCGGACAAAGCAGATGATGAGCAGAACGAGTGCGATGGCGCACCAGATGCTCATGGTTTTGATCCAGGCAGCCTGATCGTCGCCAAACAGCTTAACGACCGGCATGGTGAAGGTTACGGCAATGATCTTGCCGACCGGAGACAGCGCCATTCGTACGACGGACAGCAGGTCACGCTCGTGCGAAGAACGGGTCATCATGGTGGACAGGGTGCCGTAGGGCACGTTGATTGCGGTGTAGCACACGGTGGTGCACAGGTTGTAAGTAACAAAAATGTACCAGAACTGAACGGTCGTGCTGCTGTGCGGCACACAGAACATCGCAACGGCACACAGAACATATGGTACGCTCATCCACAAAATCCACGGACGGGCTTTGCCCCATTTGGACTTGGTCTTGTTGACGATGATGCCCATGATAACGTCGGACGAGCCGTCAAAAATACGCGAGATCAGCATGACCAGACCGACGGTAACAACCGGAATACCGCAGTAATCCGTATAGAACAGGGTAAGCAGCGCAGTGATCATGCCGAACACGACGTTGCAGGCGGTGTCGCCTAAGCCGTAGGCGATTCGGGTGCCCCAGCCAAGGGAGGCGGTGTTGTTCTTTTCACTCATAGTGAGCAACCCCTCTTTCTCTTCTCAGAAACGGAAGCCGCCGCCGAGTGCGGCGGCATTCCGCATAAACTCTTACTCTTTCTCTTCTCTTTGCTTGTGGTAATGCGGGGGATAAATTACTCGATCTCGCTCAGCTTGACCGGACGGCCTTCCTTCATGGACTTGTCAGCTGCCATTGCGATCTTGACCGGCTGCAGACCGTCAAAACCGGTTACCAGCGTGTCGGTGTCGTTCAGAACAGCCTCAGTGAATGCCTTAGCCTCTGCGATGAAAGCGTTGTTGTAGCGCTCGAGGAAGAACCAGGTCGGCTTAGCCACCTCAACGCCTGCAGAGGAGGAGATCATGGCGGTGTTGTTCAGGTCGTTTGCAACCTGTACGCAGCCCTTGTCGCAGTGAACCTCGGTGCGCTGGTCGTAGCCGTAGTGAGCGGCACGGGAGTTGTCGATAACACCGAGTGCACCGTTCTCAAACTTCATCATGACGATGGCGGTGTCTACGTCGCCGTACTGGTCGTAGCCTGCGCCGGAGAGTGCTGCGCCGTAAGCGGTAACCTCGGTCACTTCACTGCCTGCCAGGTAGCGGACCATATCGAAATCATGGATGGTCATATCCATGAAGATACCGCCGGAAACCTTGATGTAATCCATGGACTGGTGATCCGGATCGCGGGAAGTAACCTTTACCAGATTCGGCTTGCCCAGCTTGCCGGAAGCAACCGTATCACGGACTGCCTTGTGGTTGTGGTCAAAGCGGCGAACGAAGCCGACCTGCAGCTTAACGCCTGCCTTCTTGACAGCATCGAGAGCCTCCTCGATCTTGGACAACTGGGTGTCGATCGGCTTCTCGCAGAAGATGTGCTTGCCGGCCTTTGCAGCACGCATGATGAAGTCGGCATGGGTTGCGGTGGAGGAGCAGATGAACACTGCGTCGATGGTCGGATCGTTGAAGATCATCTCGGGATCGTCGTAGCACTTCTCGATGCCCATGTCCGCCGCCCACGCACGGGTTGCGTCGTTCATGAACGGGTCAGCCACTGCGTAGAGGTCTGCGTTCGGCACTGCGTGTGCCAGATTTTCGCCGTGCAGCTTGCCGATTCGACCAGCGCCCAGCAGGCCGATTCTTACCTTGTTTGCCATTTTCCTTGCACTCCTTTTTTACTCTAAAAAACGATTTTTCCGCTCGGCTTCAAAAAGCAGTATATTAGAAGTTTTTTTCTGTGCTTTTATGCTATAATAATTGCACAGACAGAACGAATGTGTAAAAACAGAGAACTTATTCGTTTCTTAAACGGCTTTTTGAAAGCCTCTTGCGCTTTTCTTGTAATTATTATACGGATAAAGATCGCGAAAGCGTTATCAGGTTCTTGTGGAAAAAACAGCAGGATTTTCCGAGCGGAAGCCGGAAAATCGAGGGTAGTATTTCGTAATCTTGTGATTCTTAGGAGGAAGCGTACATGGAGAACAAGTCTTGTAAACTGAGCGGAACATTCTTCAACTGCATTTCGATCGACCGCAATTACAACAACCAGCAATCCATTCTGCCGCACATGCACGACAACCGTTTAGAGCTGTTCTATGTGTGCGGCGGACAAGGACAGTACATGGTGGATAACCGGTATTATCCCATCGGGGAAGGCGACATTGTCATCTGTAATCAGGGCGTGCTGCACGGCGAGGAGCCGGATCAGGTGCGGCAGATCCGGTCGTACAGCGTGGCGCTTACCGATGTCAATGTAGAAGGTCTGCCGCCCAACTGCCTGATCGCGGACGGCGAGTGTCCGGTGGTCTCGTGCGGACAGCTGGCGGCCCAGGTGAGCGAAACCATGCACCTGCTGTATCTGCTCAGCGCCGATGCCGGCAATTTACAGGCGGTGTGCAACAGTCTGGCAGAGGTGATGCTCAATCTGACAAGTGCGCTGCTGTGCAGCCGCGTGCATCAGGAGGAGCGGCAGGAAATGCCGTCCGTGCTGGCGCATCGCGTGCGGCGCTATCTGGATGCGCACCATTGCGAACCCATCACACTGCGCATGGTGGCCGAACGCCTGCGCGTGAGTGAGTATTATCTGGCGCATGTGTTCAAGCAGGAGTTCGGTGTGCCGCCCATGCAGTATGTGATGAAGCGCCGCATCGGCGAGGCACAGGGTTTCCTGATGAATACCAGTATCCCGATCGCCGAAATTGCGGACACGCTCGGCTTCAGCAGCATTTGCCACTTCAACGCCATGTTTAAGAAGTACACCGGCACACCGCCCGGAAAGTTCCGGCAGTCGTTCAAGCAGAGCATGACGCACAGCGAGAAAAAACAGTCCGACGAGGAAACAGAATCTTAAAAGAAAAACACCGTGCAGAGAAAAATCTGTACGGTGTTTTAATCTATAAGAAGTAGTGAACAATTCTATTATTACGCGCGACAGCGCGCGTAAAAAGAATTTGCTCTGCAAATTCATAAAAACGGGGAGCATGTATCACCATTTTTATACTTCTGGAGGGAGAAAGTTTCAACCAAAGGGCGGAACTTTCGGACGACTTTGGAACGGCCCACGGTCCGTTCCTGCTTGTCGGCGACACTGTAGTTTCGCGACAGCAAAGAAGAATGGCGCAGCCGAGAGAGAGCAGCTGCGCCGGTGAAATGGAGATGTGTGTGAAATTAGAGAGATTAGCGGTAATCGTAATCTACAGGGGCTGCCGGCTGACACGGCTGTGCGCTCTGCGTGAAGTACATATCTGCGAAGATAACCGCGATTGCAAAGATGGTGAATAACATAATGAACGCTCCTTTCGCCGTTTGTGTTCGGCTTTCTTTTGATGATTCTATTGTAGTCCGTTTGCAGTGGTTTTTCTTCTAACTTCTTGTATTTCGTAAGAGTCAGCAAGAATCCGCAATCCGACCGGCGCAGACCGTCAGATTGGCCGGAAAATGACAGCAATAACCTGTAAAAATCGGTGAAAATCCAGCTTTTGAGCGAAATGCGAAAATGGTGAAAATATTCGGTATTTTTATAAAATGTTGAGATATACGTATTTTTACTTATTATATAGGACGAAAAACTCAAAATTTCGAAATGCTGTTTCGGCGATTTTCGTGTCAAATAGCGAGATATTAAAAAAACAGGTGCAAAGCATGACTCGCGGGCAGGCGGACCGGAACCGGAAAACAATGCGATATGGATGAGAAAAGTTTGGGATTCTGTGATAAAACACGAAAATATCCGTCTGTAATGCGAAAATATAAGAAAAATCCGAATTCCTCAAGATGTTAGAAGAAAAGCAAACCCTCAAATGCTAAACTTAAATCATCAAAAGAGAACACCGCCGAGAGCGACAATAAAACGCTCCGGCAGGCTAAATGAGAAAAGAGTAAAGTATTTGAGGAGGAAACCACAATGAGCAAAACCAGAATGACGGTAGGCCAGGCAATCGTAAAGTTCCTGAACCAGCAGTACATCGAGATGGACGGCAGAGAGGAACCCTTCGTAGACGGCATGTTCACCATCTTCGGTCACGGTATGGTCGTTGGTCTCGGCCAGGCCCTCGAGGAAGACCCGGGTCACCTGAGAGTTTATCAGGGCCGCAACGAGCAGGGCATGGCACACGCGGCCATCAGCTACGCTAAGCAGCACAACCGCCGCAAGATCATCGCCTGCACCTCGTCCATCGGCGTTGGTGCAGCCAACATGGTAACCGCAGCGCTCACCGCAACCATCAATAACATTCCGCTGCTGCTGTTCCCATCGGATTACTTCGCAACCCGTCAGCCGGATCCGGTTCTCCAGCAGCTGGAAGTTCCGAACGACCTGTCAATGTCCGCATCGGATTGCTTCAAGCCGGTAGCTAAGTACTGGGATCGCATTTCGCGTCCGGAGCAGCTGATGAGCGCCATGGTCAACGCGATGCGCGTTCTGACCGACACCGCAAACTGCGGCACCGCCGTTATCTCTCTGCCGCAGGACGTACAGGGCGAAAGCTTTGACTTCCCGGACTATTTCTTCCAGAAGCGCGTACATCACGTTGCACGCCGCGTAGCGGACGATTACGATATCGAAAAGGCGGTCGAGATGATCAAGGCTTCCAAGAAGCCGATGTTCATCGCAGGCGGCGGTGTTCGCTACTCCGAGGCCGGTCAGGTTGCCATGGACTTCTGCAAGGAGTTCAACATTCCGGTTTCGCAGACCCAGGCTGGTCACTCCTGCCTGCCGGATTCCTTCGAGCTGGCCGTTGGCGGCATCGGCGTAACCGGCGGTCTGGCAGCGAACGCGCTCTGCAAGGACTGCGACCTTGTGATTGGCGTCGGCACTCGTTTCAACGATTTCGTAACCGGCTCCAAGTGGGTGCTGTTCCGCAACCCGGATATCAAGGTTCTTGCAATCAATACCTCTGAGTTCCACGCGGAAAAACTGGACGCAACCCGCTGCATCGGCGACGCAAAGGTAACGCTGGAAGCAATCATGGCAAAGCTCAAGGCGGACGGCTACAAGTCCGGCTACACCACCGAGATTCAGGATATCCGCAAGGTTTGGGAGGAAGAGCGCCTGCGCGTTCTGGGCGTTCAGTACAAGGGCGAAGGCTTCGGCGAAG
>CAVLCS010000066.1:0-15682 GCA_963661675.1 Bulleidia sp. | reverse complement strand
ACGCGCACAACGGCCTGTGGTGCCCGGAAGCAGAGGAATACCTGCTGGCAAACTTTCAGCAGCACGACTAACAGGAGGAAACACCCGATGGAACAACGCCGCAATGCGATCGTCGAACTGGTCAACCGAGAGGGCAGTCTCAGCTTTGTACAGCTGAAGGAGGCGTTCCCGTCGGTGTCCGAAATGACGCTGCGCACCGACCTGAAAGCGCTCGATCAGGCGCGCAGAGTGGTTCGCGTGCACGGCGGCGTCAAATCCGTCGAGGTGGTCGTCGGCACGGACGACCAGTTCGGCAGGCGCACGGCACGCAATGCGGCGGAAAAGCAGATCATCGCCGAGAAGGCGGCGGCGCTGCTGCGGCCGAACACCACGGTGTTTCTGGATTCCGGCAGTACGGCGACCGCCGTGGCACGCTGCATGCCGGATGAGCCGATGCTGATCTTCACGAGCGGACTGACGTGCGCCATCGAACTGGCTCGTCTGGAAAAGCCCAAGGTGTCCATCCCGGGCGGAACGCTCAACCGGTTCAGCCACAGCGTGTGCGGCGTACGCGGCATTCAGGAACTGGAAGGCGTGCATTTCGACCTGCTGCTGCTCGGCGTGACGAGTTACAGTCCGGAAACCGGGTTTGCCTGCGGTGTCGAGGAGGAGGCGCTGCTCAAGCAGACCGTCCTGCACCGTGCAGAGCATGTGGCGGTGCTGCTGGATTCCTCGAAAATCGACCGGAGAAGCACGTTCCGCATCTGCGGACTCGATGAGGTGGATACCGTTATTTCGGACGGCAAGCTGCCGCCGGAATTCCTTTCGGCGTGCGAGAGCGCGGGCGTGAAGGTGCTGTAAAAGTGAGAAAAACCCCTGTCTGTTGTAAAAACAGACAGGGGTTTTGTATATATCGGTACATCTCATACTTTGGTATGATTTACAGCTGCAAAAAGGCGTGCTATACTGTAGCTATACAGGTTCAAACGATAAGGGTACCCTTATCTCTTAGACATACTGCCTAAGAGATAAACCTTTTCCTAAGAACCGAAAATGAAAACTGTGTCCGGCGGGCACAGGGTGAGGAGGAAAATATATGAAAAAACGGATAACAAGTTTGCTGCTTGCGCTGGCCGTGTGCTTTGCTATGCTGCCAACGGCGGCATTTGCGGTGGAGGAAACGCAGGAATCACAAGAGCCGCAGGAAACGCAAGATGCGGAAACCTGGGGTGATAAAGCGGACACCAGTTGGTATGACGAAAATGAAACGGTATTCCATATTACTACGGCGGAACAGTTGGCTGGTTTGGCACAGCTGATAAATAAGGAAGGCGATAGTGTAACTTTTGCTGGTAAAACCGTATATTTGGATAATGATTTAGATTTGGGTGGATATGAATGGATTTCCATCGGTAATGGTTTAAGACAAGAAAATGCATGGCATGTAGACCCTGAGGGCTGGTATTCTTTTTGTGGTACATTTGATGGTCAACGACATGTGATTTACAATCTGTATTCACATGATTCTTTACTTGATAATGATGAGTGTTATGACGAAAATAATCTTGCAACATCGCATGGACGAGATGTATATAAGACTGGTCTCTTTGGCCATCTGTATAAAGGTGTTATCAAGAATTTAGGAATTGAAAATGCTGATATTTGGATTGATCCGAACGATGTAAGTACTTATGGCGAAGGTATTTTGGTAGATTATATTGAAGAGTCTACGGTTATGAACTGTTGGACAACAGGCAGTATAACAGGCGGTTCTTATTTTGAACAATATATTGGCGGTATTGTAGGTAGCACATGGGGAGATTGTAAGATTTCTGGATGTTACTCTTCAGCCCAAATAGTAGGAAATTATTTGGGTAACGGTTATAATGCTCCGGGTGGACTTTCTCCAATGGATTCTTTTGATTCTTTGGGTGGAATTGTAGGAGGAAGTCCTTTTGGGGATTCATTGGATATAAGTGATTGTTGGTTTGATGGAGAAATTATAGTAAATTCCATTCAAGCTGCTGTTGGTGGAATTGTTGGCTATATAGATGATGCTACCATAAAAAGCTGTATGGTAGCTACTACAAATATTGAAAAAGACCCGGTAGAAGATGATTGCAATACTTGTTGGATTGCATATATGTTTGGAGACACTGCGGAAAATAATTATTGGCCAGATAATGCTAAGTACGATGCAACGCCAATGTCGGATGTAGCTGGCACTGCCGTCTCCGACTTCACCTCCGCAGATGTGCTCACGAGCCTTCAGACTAATGCCGCTGAAGGCGTTGCATGGGTAGCCGGTATCAAGCATCCGACCTTCGCATGGGATGATAATAATATTCTGGCCAACTACGATGCTGTCAATGCAGCGATTGAAGCTACTAAGGAACTGGATAAAACGCGGTATTCCAACTATAATACGGTAGAAGATGCCATTAACGCAGTTGACTGGGAAAAGAGCAAGGCAGAGCAGTCCGAAGTCGATGCAATGGCTAAAGCCATTGAGGACGCGATTGCCGGTCTGGTTCGCCGTTCTTCCTCCTCCGGCGGCAGCAGCAAAACCACCTATCCGGTAAACACACCGACCGCAGATAACGGCACGGCAGCGGTTTCTCCGAAGAATGCAGCCAAGGGCGACACCGTAACGATCACGGTTACGCCGGACAGCGGTTACGAGGTAGACAAGGTTACTGTCACCGACGCAAACGGGAATACGCTCACCGTTACCGACAAGGGCAATGGCAAGTACACGTTCACCATGCCCGCCGGCAAGGTAACGATCACGCCGACTTTCGTAAAAACCGCAGAGCAGCCGACAGAGAAAACATTTGTTGATGTGGCAAAGTCGGACTGGTTTGCGGATGCGGTTGCCTACGTCACCGAAAAGGGCCTGATGAACGGCACCGGCAGCGATACGTTCTCGCCGAATGCGTCCACAACCCGCGGTATGCTGATGACCGTCCTTGCGCGCTACGCAGGCGCGGACACTGCGAACAGCACGCCATGGTACCAGAAGGGCATGGACTGGGCCAAGGCTAATGGCGTTTCTGACGGTACCAATCCGACCGTGAACATCACCCGTGAGCAGCTCGTTACCATGCTGTACCGCTACGCCGGTTCTCCGGCTGCAAGCGGTTCGCTGGATAACTTCTCCGACGCCGCAAACGTCAGCGATTACGCTGTGAATGCAATGCAGTGGGCGGTTGCAAACGGCATCGTGAACGGCTCTAACGGTAAGCTGAACCCGAAGAATAATGCAGCCCGTGCAGAGGTAGCCGCGATTCTGATGCGGTTCTGCGAAATGGGTAAATAAGTTCGTGAAACGAGAAAAAAGCGCAGCGAAAGCTGCGCTTTTTTCTGTATATTAAACGCCGGAACGACGACGATATCTTTTCGGGTGATGTTCGACTGCATTTTCTGCACTTCTTTGCTCATTTTCCGGATCATACAGCGTGTTTCTTGCGTTTTCGCGTGCCTGCAGGTGGGTTTTGAACAGCTCCAGACCGATGAGGATGGCCGCGCCTGCGACAAAGCCCGCGATGCTGAAGTTTGCCGCCGAAAGTGCCGCCTTCGGCTCTGCGAGGACGGTCGGGCCGGTGACGATGGCGTGCAGCGAGCCAACCATCAGGCCGAGCACGAAGTACACGGTCTGTCCGCGGTACTTTTTCAGCGCTCGCTGGAGCAGGCCGACGCTGCATGCAATGCCGAACAGCACGCCGAATCCGAACACCATCACGCCCGGCAGAACCGCCAGATTGAAGTGCAGCAGCTCCTTGACCGCCGAAATGACCGGCAGATACGCACCGAGGATGAGCAGCAGCGTCGAGCCGGAAATGCCCGGCAGGACCATCGCCGTGATGGCGAGTGCGCCCACGACGAACAGGTACGCGTACTGCCAGAGGTGCAGTGCCGTCAGGTCAAGCGCTGTGCGCGGCAGCAAGCCAAGGCCGAATACCACGCCGATGCCGATCAGCGTGAACACGAGGTGCCGCTTTGCGGACACTGTTTTCCATTCGGCACGGATGACGAACGGGATCGCCGCGAGCGTCAGTCCCATGAACGCCGAGCTGAGCACGTACACGCCAGTGTCGAACACCTGCGCGAGGACGGTTGCGGCCAGTCCCATGCCGATGATCCAGCCCAGACCCAATTTGATGAGGAACCGGATGGCCTGTCGGCGTGCGACCTCGTCACGACCGAACAGCGCATGCAGCGCCCGCACAAACTGATCGTAAAAGCCTAAAATGAACGCCACCGTGCCGCCGGACACGCCCGGGACCGAATCGGCAAGCGCCATGCAGAAACCGCGGAATGGATTTAAGAACATCTTTTATTTCTCCTTTCGATGGGGGTACGGCGGCGGAATGCAAGCCGCACCACGGTGAAGCAGCACCAGCCGAGCAGCACGCCCAGCAGGGCACCGGCGAATACGTCGGTGGGAAAGTGGACATACAGATACAGCCGCGAGAAGGCAATCAGCACCGCCAGTGCGGCGGCTGCCTTCCGGTAGCGGCAGTGCCCGAGCGCGAGCACGGTTGCAGCAGCAAACGAGGCGGCTGTGTGTCCGGACGGGAAAGAAAAGTCGGTCGGACGGCTGATAAGCAGCTGCACCGCCGGATTGACATCACACGGACGCGGACGTGCGATCAGCGGCTTGAGGCCCAGACTGCACACGATGGCGGTCACGCCGACGGCGATCAGCAGGCTGAATCCCAGCTTGCGCGTGCGGCGCGAAACCAGCAGCGCGGCTCCGGTCAGCACCCAAATTGCTCCGGCGTTGCCGAGTGTGGTGACGATCACCATCAGTCGGTCCATCGGCAGGCAGCGCAGATGCTGCTGGATGAAATCCAGAATGGAAAGTTCCCATAACGTCATAGAGAGACACCTCCTGTCAGCTGTGCTGGCGTGTAGATTGGCGCAACGTCGTCGGTCAGCACCGCAACGACGGCGCATACGGTGGAAACAATGAAGCGGGAATCGTTGTCCACGCTCATCGGATTACGAAGATATTGTTCGTGCTGCTGCTGAATCCACTGGAACAGACGGTCGCAGTCGGCCGGCGGTGTTTCGGTCGAAACCGTGTCGTACAGCGCCCACCGAAACCGAACCGCAAGCTGCCGTTCGTACTTCATGTGCGCCCGCAGATCGCCGGGGAAGCAGCTATTGTGCGGATAGGTGAACGCATCGGCGATGAAGTGCGTCAGTTTGCCGAGCCGGTACCAGTCGAGCAGGTGAACGCTGTCTTTGTCGGTCAGCTCGTGCAGCAGACGGTCGATACGCGGCAGAACCTGTTCATAGTTATGCCCATGCACGCCGCTTCCGTGCAGAAAACCTTTGAGATAGGTGGTGCAGTTGAGATCCGGCTCGATCGAGCCGAACAGAAATGCGTCGCGCTCTGCCGCCGTGCAGGATGGCAGCCGGAACGATACCATATACTCTGCAAATTCCAGATGACTGCATAATCTCATATCGATACCTCCGTAAACGGAAAAAGCCGCTTGTCTTTTACTGTTTCCAGTATAGACAAGCGGCTTAAATTCAGCCTTTACAAAAGATAAACTGTTGTTAAACTTAATCTGAAATAGGCTATGTTTTACCAATTTAGAGGTATTGCGCGTTAGCGCGCATAAAATAGAATTTGCTGTGCAAATTCATAAAAACCGGGAGCATATATCTCGGTTTTTATACTTCTGGAGGGAGAAAGTTTCAACCAACGGGCGGAACTTTCGGACGACTTTGGAACGGCCTACGGTCCGTTCCTGATTGTCGGCGGAACTGTAGTTCCGCGACAGCTGAGTTAAACTTTCAGCCGATACCCGGCTCCCCAGACGGTTTGAATGTAACGCAGATTGGACGGGTCGGCCTCGATTTTCTCCCGCAGGCGGTTGATATGCACCGCGACCGTGGCATTATCGCCCATGGCATCCATGCCCCAGATATGCTCGTAGAGCGCCTCGCGGCTGAACACGGTATCCGGATTGCGCACGAGGAACAGCAGCAGTTCGTACTCGCGGTTTTTCAGCTCGACCTCGCGTCCGTCCACCGTGACACGGCGGGCATCCGTGTTGACGGTTAGACCGCCGATGGTAATTTCATGCTTGGGCCGAGCCGAACCGGTGAGCCGTTCGTACCGGGCTAGATGAGATTTCACGCGGGCCACAAGCACGGACGGTGAGAACGGTTTCTCGATGTAGTCGTCTGCACCGAGACCGAGACCGCGGATCTTGTCGATATCCTCCTGCTTGGCCGTCACCATCAGGATCGGAATGTCCAGCTGCTCCCGCAGGCGGCGGCAGACCGCAAAGCCGTCCAGTCCGGGCAGCATGAGGTCGAGGAGGATCAGGTCAAAATTGCCGTGCAGGCCGCTTTCCAGTCCGGTTGGACCGTCCGGCGCGATTTCGACCGTGAAGCCGTCGATTTCCAGGTAGTCGCGTTCGATTTCGGCGATGGCGGTGTCGTCCTCAACGATCAGAATTTTCGGCATGGTTTTCCTCCTTCGGCAGGGTGATAATGATGCGGAGACCGCCGGTTTGGGCGTTCTCGGCACGGATGCTGCCGCGCATGCGCTGCACGGCCTTTGCGGCGATGGCGAGTCCGAGTCCGCTGCCGCTGGCCGGATTTTTGCGTGCCGGATCACTGCGGTAGAACACGTCGAACAGCTTACCGCAGACCATCGGCGGCACACCCGGTCCATCGTCCGTGAGCGACAGAATGCAGCTGTTTTCGTCAGTTTGCAGGGAAATATGCAGGTTACCGACCGGTTTTACCTTGTATTTGCGGCTGTTGTCCGCAATGTTGCGCAGAATGCGGCGCAGCTCATCCGGATCAGCATTGACGACCGCCGGAACGGTGTCGGCAGTCACATTCAGGTCGGGATAGTCGGTCTCGGATACGCTGACCAGTTCGTTTACGGCCTCATCGAGCCGCAGCGGCTGCGGATGCGTGGGATATTCATCCAGTTCCATTTTGGAGAACAGGAACAGCTGCGACACCATGCGGTCGATATCCTCGGCCTTGGTGCGGACGGTCTGCAGGTAACGCTGCTGCATTTCGGGCGTGCGCGCCACGCCGTCGAGCAGACCCTCGACATATGCGCGGATGGACGTCAGCGGCGACCGCAGGTCGTGCGAAATGCCCGCAAGCAGCTCCTTTTGGCTCTGCTCGTGCCGCAGTGACTGCTCCACTGAGGTCTTGAGCCGCTCGGCCATTTCGTTGAAAGCGGCGCAAACCGGTGCAAACTCGTCGGCGCTGTCGTATTCGATGCGGTGATCGAGGTTGCCGTCGCGTATCTCGCGTACGCCGTCGGCCAGCAGGTCGAGCGGCTCGGTGACTCGCCGGATGACAAAGCGCGTCAGAAATCGGTTTGTGAATACGATTCCGGCCAGAACCGCGCATAAGAGCACCAGAACCGCCAGTGTAGCGGCAACCTTCAGCGAGGTGTACGACACCGCCTGCACGCTGCCGAGCAGCAGAATGCGGTACTCGGAGCCGTGCTTTTCGACCGTATGTGCAAACAGGCTGCGCTCTCCGTTGGACAGCCGCGCGTCTCCGCTGAGCGTGTTCGCCGCCTGCATGAGTGCGTTGTCAGCCGCGGTTTCCGTGCCGTAGCGGTAGACCGGAACGCCGTTCTGCGTGATCTCGAGCGCGACCGCGTTCTGGTCGAGCAGCGCCGTGACATCGCCCATTTTGTCGGCGTGTACGCCGTCCGCGGTGAGCGTCTGCTCGGCCAGCTCGGCAATGCCTGCGCTGAGCTGATAAAAGTCCTCGCTGTCGTCCACCATCAGTCCGCCGCCGGACTTGACCGCCAGCCACATTCCGCCGACACAGCCTGCGGAAATGAGCAGCGCAATGCACACCGGCACTACGATCATCAAGATATTGGAAAGATACAGCCGTTTGCGTATCGTCATAGCCAGCACCTGCCTTTGCTTTTATGATACCACAAAACCGGGCGGAAGATATAAATTATCGATAAACTATTGCGGAAATGGTGAGATGCAAATTGCGGATTCATGACGGCGGAATTGTCGAAAACCGCCGGATTCGGAATCGGCCTGCACGATATGGCATATTTGCCCGGAAATCCGGCGGTGCGGTTTTCTCAAATAGCGGATTTGAGAAATTTTGAAGTCTGCAATCATATATTTTTCGGGCGGGACTGCCGGTATAATAAGTGCATAACAAAGCAGTACAGCAACGGATTAGCAACGAGGTGAACTGTTATGGCTCTGAAAAAGGTAAAAACGGAAAATGGTTGGGTACAGGGCGTGCCGAGCGGCATGCGAACGATAACGGTGTTCCGCGGGCTGCCGTATGCTGCGCCGCCGGTCGGAGACCGACGCTGGAAGGCGCCTGCACCGGTGGAAAACTGGGACGGTGTGCGCATCGCAGATACATTTGCGCCGATTGCCGCCCAAACGGTGGAGGACGATGTGTTCTACTCCAAGGAGTTTGACTACCGCGAGCGGGAGCCGATGAGCGAGGACTGTCTGTACCTCAACGTGTGGACACCGGCGTATACCGGTGACGAAAAACTGCCGGTCATGCTGTACATCCACGGCGGCGGCTTCCGTTCGGGTTACAGTTATGAGCCGTTCATGGACGGCGACGCCTTCTGTAAACAGGGCGTCATTCTGGTGACGATCACCTATCGCCTGGGCTGCCTCGGCTTTATGGCGCATCCTGAGCTGGCGGCTGAAAATGAGCAGGGCAACGCAGGAAACTGGGGCCTGATGGATCAGATTGCCGCCTTGAACTGGGTACACCGCAACATTGCAGGCTTCGGCGGTGATCCGGACAGGATCACGATTTTCGGACAATCGGCAGGCGCGTTCTCGGTGCAGGCGCTGGTTTCCTCGCCGCTGACCAAGGGTCTGATCGCAGGTGCGATCATCCAGAGTGCAGGCGGCTACAACGGCAAGATCGCATCGGCGCTGCCGACGCTTCCGCAGAAAACGGTGGAGCCGTTCGGCGAGGAAATGCTGCGTCAGCTTGGCGTTTCCAGCATCGCAGAGGCGCGTAAAGTGCCGTTTGAGGAGATCATCGCGGCACAGCTTCGCATGGAAGCCGCACACGGCGGCATCGTGTTCATGCCGAGCGTAGACGGCGTGGTACAGACCAAAACGCCGGATGAGGCGGTCGAGCAGCAGACGCTGCTGGATATTCCGTACATCATCGGCTGCACCGACCACGAAAACGGCTCGTTCGATGTTGGCGGACATCCGTCGCAGGAGGATTATTTGAAGTCTATTCACGCGATGCTCGGCGACCGTGCCGAGGATTTCCTGCGGCAGATCGGCTTTGCCGAGGACCCGGAGCACGCGATCACGTTCGGCGGCATGGATGATGTGCTCAAGCCGTCCACGCTGGCGTTCTGCGAGTATATGGCCGACCATGACTGGAAAAAGCCGGTCTACTATTACTACTTCGATCGTGAGTTGCCCGGCGATGATCATCCCGGTGCGTTCCACTCGGGCGAGCTGTGGTATGCGTTCGGTACGATTCACCGCTCTCGCCGTCCGATGACCGGATGTGACTTTGAAATTTCGTACAACATGCTGACTTACTGGTGCAATTTCGCCAAAACCGGAGACCCGAACAGCAGCGGATTGCCTAAGTGGACGCCGTATACATCGGCACACCGGCAGGGCATGGTGCTCTGTGAGCATACCGGCATGAAGGACTATCCCGGTACCGCACGGATGCACTATTTGGTGGACCGTATGCTGGACCGATAACATTTGGATCCCTTTTCTTTCACCCCCTTATAAAACAGAAACCGCCTCGAAAGAGGCGGTTTCTGTTTGTCTTGGCGTTATTTTAATCTGCCCTGCCCGTAATCGACCGGCGTCAGGCGAATAAGGATGACATCATGCGGATCGACCACACAGCGCAGTTCGATCTTGCCGTCCTCGGCAGGAACACGGTGCACGGAGTACTGCGAACTGGAAGCACGTGCGACGTGCTCGCGCTGCCAGTCGGTCAGACGGTCAGGCGCACCGATCTCCACCCATTTGGCGTAGGTACTGCCGCCGTGCTGCCGGCCGACCATGAAGGTCTCGACCTCGTATTCCTCGAACGGCAGGTCGGTCAGCTCAAACACACGAGACTGCCGCTCACCGACATAGCACAGCAGGTAGGGATCATCGACCTCGGAGGACTGCTCGAGCTCCTGACAGTGGTACAGATTGTAGTGACAGTACTGGTAGGCAATGATCTGCACGGTCATTTCATCGCGGAAGATGCTGTATCCCTGACCCTCGGCGATACGCCAGCCGCGCAGCAGATGCAGCAGGCAGAACGCCTGATAACCGGCCTTGCGCAGACCGTCATAGGTCAGCAGACCGACACCGCCGTGGAAGCTGCGCTGCTCTCTCGGTACGTCAACATCGGCCATGTAATCACTGAGCGACCAGTAAGCCATACACCATACTTTGTTCTGGTTTTCGATAATATTTTTGACGATAAAAGCGGATTTATAGCAGATATCGTTGCAGGGATCACTGTTGGAGTAACTGGAATTCCAAGCCTCAACAGCGATGCTGCTTTGATCGTAGCCATAGCGGCGCAGCAGCAGAGCCGTGCGGCTGAGCATGTGGCTGATGATATCCTCATCGTCCGACATATTGCTGTAACTGTCGCCGTACTGCGCACGGAACCACTGCTCCTTGCCGCGCAGATTCATATCGTGCGGATAGGCCTTGAGCGTGATAAAATCCGGCATGCAGTCATTTTCCTGACAGAAGGCCATGTACGGTGCAAACGAGTTGTCCCAGTCGTCAAGCAGCACGCTGACATCAATACCGGGACCGCCGATCACAAGCTGCTCGTCGATGGATTTAAGCGTATTCCAGATATGCAGGTGCATTTGCATGTACTCGTCCCAGGTGAAGAAATCATACAGGATATGGTTGCACATCATCGGTGTAAACCGCCAGTTCCGCACATTGCGGATACCATAGCGCTGAATGCAGTGCAGGATGAACGCGTGCACCAGTGCATCCCATTTGTTCCAATCGGTCGGCATGGAGATATGCGCGCGGCCGATATCGCAGACCTCCGGGTGTTTGGCCAGCTTGCCGGGCATCAGACCGAGTTCGAGATAGGGTTTCAGTCCTTCGGACTGCATATAGTCGAGCAGAATATCGCAGTAGGTGAAGTTGAAGAACGGTCTGCCGGTCTCATCTTCATTATATACCGACATATCATCGCCGAAGATGCCGTGAAAGCGCAGATAGTCAAAGCCGATTTCATGCTGCACCATACTGATCTGCTTCTGTATCACGGCGGACAGACCCTCGGACGCCCAGCCGATGCACATAACGCGCTTCCAGGCCGGGTCCATCGGTGCACCTTCCTGCTCCACGCTGCACGACACCCGCGCTACACTGCGCGGCGCAGCCTGCTCGGAGGTCAGCTCGACCGTTCGGTCGGCGTATTTGTTGATGCTCTGGAAGGCGCTTCCCTGAACGGTATCCGGCTGAGACGCATCCGTCTGCGGCTCCTGCAGCTTTTTGCGGCGATACACGAGCGGCGTACAGCTGAACTGTGCGCGAAACTTGGTGATAAAGGCACTCGAGCCGGAAAAGCCGTTGTCGTAGGCAATTTCGGTGATCGGCTTGTCCGAGTTTTCCACCTCACGGAGTGCCTGCCGCATGCGGAACTGCTGCACCACATCCATGAAGGACAGGTTCAGGTATCGCCGCAGACAGCGTGACAGGTGGTTCGCCGAGATGCCGAGCGGCTGCGCGGCATTCTCGATGGTAATGCTTTCGTGGAAGTGCTCCTGCGCAAAGGCAATGCTCTGCTGGATATAATAGAAGGTCTTTTCACTGCGGCCGAGCGATTCCTCGTGCGTGTCGGCGTTTTCCGAGAACTGCGCAAACAGAATGTCAAACAGCAGCAGGGCCTTGCTCTGCGAACGCAGGTGGGACTGTTTGTTTTCTCGCGAGTACAGCGTAAACAGGTTGGCAAAGGTATGACGTACCTGCCGGATGTACTTCATGCGTCCCTCGTGGTGCTCGGCGCTGAAGCATTGGATACGGCGCTCATCCGGATAGGATGAGGACTGCCGCAGCAGCTCGACCGGCATTTCCATGCACAGCAGCATAGCGTGGTCGCTTTCCAGCACCTGATAGGGCGAAAACGGGTTGATCACCAGAAAATCCTCCGGCGAAAAGTGATATTCTCTGTCCTGCACACGCAGGAGCAGTGTGCCCTGCAGCAGATAGAAAATCTGGTATTCGCTGCTCCAGCAGAAGCTGCCGGCAGCCGGATATTGCGTTGTAAATTGCAGTGCTGACATGGAAGTCCCTCCTTGGGAGAATTGGAAAGGGTGACTGTTTCCAGCCACCCTTATCATATACGATTTTCGGTCAGGTGTCTACACGCTGAATATGGTAGACGGTCTTTGTCGTGCCGTCCGGCGCGGTGACTTCGATGGTGTACGCATCAGCCGAGCCGAAGGCTTCACCGGCAATGACCGGAATGCCGTTCACCGTAACGGCAGCACAGCGAGTGGACATCGGCCGGAGTGCCAGCGTGTCGTCCGCATCCGCCGGATGCCAGGTGTATTCGGTCACGTTCGGGTCGAATTCTGGCTCAAGTGTGCCGTTTTCGGCATACAGATCGGCCAGCAGCGACATATTCTCCGCGGTAAGACCGGGCGAGAACAGCTTATCAACATTGGCGGAATTCCAGTCCATCGCCATGCGGAAGTTGCCTTCGTAAATGACGTGCGGCGAGGAAGTCAGGCCGTCGGACAGCGGACGCAGTGTCGGCTTGCGGGCTGCGTCGCCGAGATCGACCGCGTTCTGCAGCATTTCCTCCATCACGGGGAGCAGGGCAGAGGCATCGATAACATTATTGTTGTGGCCGGTGTGGATATGGCGCAGATGCTTGCCTTCCTTGCGCAGGAACTGCACATAGGCGGGAAGAATGCGGTCCACGACGCCTTCCGGATTGCCGAGGTGCAGCAGCAGGGCACCGGGCATACTGTTGACCGGACTGCCGATCGCATCGCCGGTGAAGGCATCGCCGTTTTTCTCGTCCACGAGAACCGTGCCGGCAACCGTGTGACCCGGAATGGTAAAGGTGTGCAGCACCGTGTTGCCGAGGTCAAAGGTCTGACCCTTAGCGAGCGGGCGTGTGAACGACAGATCGTCGCCGAACAGGTTTTTGCCCAGTTCAACATCTGCGTGGTTCATATAAACCGGGAAACCGGCATCCGTCAGCTTCCACGCCTGACCGTAATGGTCGATGTGACAGTGGGTGATGACCACGTCGCACAGCTTATCGCCGATGATCGAGCGCACATAGCCCGGCAGGTCGCCGTCACGGTCCACGCCTGCGTCAATGAGCAGCGCACGCTCGGTGCCGACGAGCAGATACATGCTCTCGTCGTCGTAATCCGAAATGCGGAGCAGTGCAGGCGCATCGTCGGACAGTGGACGCAGAAATTCACTGATGTACTGGTCGGTCGCACGGTGGCGAACCTCGTAGTGGAAGGTAACAGTCTCACTCGGTTCACAGCCCTCGGCCACGGCGAAAGCCTTGATCTGCACCTGCGTGGATACGCTTCTGCCGCGTTCTGCCTTGATATCGGGCAGCAGCACCAGACCGTCCTCGCGGTGATAGACCGGACTTTCGGCGGTCGGCTGGCTGCCGTCCATCGTGAAATGAACGGCAGCACCGGGCGTGAGACAATCGAAATCAAAATGAATGCCAGAGCGTTCGTAAACGCCTTCCCGCGGGAAAATGACGGGAACTGTTGTCTTTTTCATGAACAAACGCCTCCTGCGGTATTACAGCTCGCCCTTTGCTTCGCGGGCCTCCAGCTCCTTGATGATGGACGGATATTCCTTGTCCAGCTTGTACGCAAACAGCAGAACCAGGGTCAGCACCAGAATGATCATCGTGCCGAAGTAGTATACGTTCTTGATGGCGCCCATAGCCGAGCCGGACTGTACGGCAAGCGTGCCGTCAAAGCCGGCGGAAGCGTAGATCATGGAGATGACCCAGGTACCCAGACCGGAAGCAACCTTCATGCCAACGGTAGCAGCCGAGAAGATGATGCCTTCACTGCGGATGTGGGTCTTCCACTGGCCGTATTCAACCGTGTCGGAGATCATGGCAAATACCGTAGCGGACAGCGGTGCGATACCGAAGCCGCGGATAACAGCCGCTGCATTGAGCATGGTGAGATTTTCAGGGAACAGGATGACCAGTACCTGACCGACGATGGCAAGGCAGGTGCCCATGATAGCGAGGTTGCGCTTGTTGGCCAGCTTGAGCAGGATCGGGCACGCAAAGATGCCGATGACCAGTGCGGTGTTCTCTACGGTCAGCAGAGAGGCGGAATAGTTGACATTGCCCAGCTCATACTGGCAGAAATAAGTAACTGCGGTGTTGTTGCACATGGAGTAGAACGTCTGGAACAGCCACAGACCGAAAGCCATGTACCAGTACTTGTTCTTGAGTACGGAGATGAACTCTGCCCATGCGGAGGTCTTTTTCTCCTTGCTCTGTACCGCCTGAGATACAGCGCGTTCGCGGGTGCCCCAGAAGCAGATCAGGCCGCCGAGTGCCAGGATGACCGAGTAAACGCCGATAACGGTTACCCAGACCATCTGGGTGTTGCCGAAATGCGTGCAGATCGGAACGGTGATCGCGGTGAAGATCAGCTGGCAGGCGCAGCAGAAAATCTGGCGCATGTTGCTGCACATGGTGCGCTGGCCCTGATCACGGGTCAGCAGCGAGTTCAGGGTGTTGAACGGCAGGAACGCCGCAGTACCCATAATAGCGTTGCTAAAGTTGTAGGTAACGAAGATGTAGATCAGCTTGATCTTGTCCGTGCTGTTCGGCACGGTGAACATCAGCAGCATACTGAGTGCGAACGGTATACTCGTCCATAGGATCCACGGACGGGCTTTACCCCATTTGGTGTTGGTCTTGTTGATGATGATACCCATGATGACGTCGGTGCCGCCGTCAAATACACGGGAGATCAGCATGATGGTACCGATAGCCGCAATGGAGATACCAAGTACGTTGGTATAAAAGTAGGTAAGGAATGTAGCACCTACGATATACCAGATGTTGAAGCCGAAGCCGCCCAAGCCGTAGCACAGCTTGTCGCGCCAGCCGATCTGCTCGGAAGCGCCCGGATCATAGATTTTCGTTGTTTTCGCTTGCATAAATTACCCCTCCTGTTTTGTTTCGCGTGGGTTTCTCTCCTTTGTGACTTTAGTATAGCAGGGATTTTTATTTGAAAAAACGCATAAGGCTTCCCGAAAAACATCTTTTTTGCAGGTGCAGAGCGAAAAGTGAATGGCCGTGTGCACGTGTTCACAGCCAGTCATGCACGGAATCGAAAATTTTCAGGTTGAGTTTTATATATTTTGTGTATTATGGCAAAATGGGATTTATATATTTGGCGGTTTTTACATTGGGATTGCAGCATGGCAGGAAATGCGTTGAATAGGGGAGTCAAGAGGTGCGGCACAGAAGAAAGCAAAAGCCTCAGACTGTAAATGTCTGAGGCTTTTGCTATATTCGTATGGACGGTAAATAGACGGTAAAAATTTTTTCGGTTGATTGCATAATGAAGTTGGACACCTAAAAAATCCATAGTGATTTTCCAAACATGGTAGAATGAAGTTTGCACACAACATCTGCCAAGGGAGGGCAATCACTATGG
>CAVLCS010000065.1:0-15999 GCA_963661675.1 Bulleidia sp. | reverse complement strand
GACCGACGGCCTGCCGGAAACCGCAGATACCATCTGCCGTGTGTACCATCAGGATAAGTTCCTCATGCTCGGCCAGGTGAGAGAGCTGGATAAGGGCGGTTCGGGTTTATTCGTCTACAAGAATTTTCGATAAATGCACTAATTAGTAATTAGAAATTAGGAATTAGGAATTATAGTCCGGCACGGTTGCCCCTAATTACTAATTACTAAGAAGTTGTTTTCATAGCCGGGGTATGCCGGATGAATGTGGATTGTTGTTGTCAGACAAGGCGTTTTTTTGCAGCAATCCTGACGGATTACAAGGAAAAACAACGCAGTATGGCGGCAAAAAGACCGTTCAGACGGTGTGCCATGGCTGTGAAAACAACTTCTAAAACTCATTACTAATTAGAGGGGGATTCCCTTATGATAGAAGTAACAAAGCCGCGTGCCATCGCGCTCGGCTACTTTGACGGCGTGCATCTGGGCCATCGGGCGCTCATGCAGCGTGCGGTCGAGCGGGCCAAGCAGATCGGCGGCACGAGTGCGGTTTTCACGTTTGATGTGCATCCGGATTCGGTTGTCATGGGCCGACAGGTGCCGCTGCTGACCGCGAATGCGTATCGCCGTGAGGAGATCAAGCAGCTTGGCGGTGTGGACGAGGTCATTTTCGGCCACTTTGACCATGAAATGCAGCACATGGACTGGCGCGACTTTATCCACAAGCTGTTGATAGGCAGGTTCAATGCGGGCTGGATCATCTCCGGCCGTAACAACCGCTTTGGCTATAAGGGTCAGGGCAACGCCGAAGGCATGGCGATCGAGTGCCAGAAGGCCGGTATCGGCTACGACTGCATCGAGGATATCAAGATGGACGGCATCGTCGTGTCCTCCACCTATATCCGCCAGCTGATCTCGCAGGGTGATATGGAAGGTGCGGCCAAGTTCCTCGGCCACCCGTACACCGTGACCGGCATCGTCGAGCATGGCCGCCGTGTCGGCACGAGCGTGCTGCAGGTGCCGACGGTCAATCTGCGCCTGCCGACCGAGATGGCGCTGCCGCCGTACGGCGTGTACGCTACCCGCGTGCTCGTAGACGGCGAAAGCTATATCGCGGCGACCAATATCGGTGTCAAGCCGACATTCCTGGACGGCGGAGCACCGACCATCGAGCCGCACCTGCTCGATTTTGCAGGCGACCTGTACGGCAAGATGATCCATGTGGAGCTGCATAAGTTCCTGCGTCCGGAAATGCAGTTTGAGTCGGTGGAGGCGCTCAAGGCAGCCATCGAGGAGAACGTGCAGCAGACCAGAGACTTTTTCGCAAAATAAAAAAAGGCGGTATCGCGGGGTAAGCGCGATATCGCCTTTTGCGTTATGCGGAATGGAAAATTGAGAATGGAGAATGGAAAATTAACGTAACGGCTGCACATGCTGCATCAAATAATTGAATGGTTACCGATATATCGTAGGGCGGGATGACCCCATCCCGCCGTTTCTCTCGGGATTGCACCAATTTCATCAACCTGTATAGGCCATCGTAGGGGCGGACCAATGTGTCCGCCCATTGTGGAGGATTGACGTTTCGGTTTACAGGGCGCACACATTGGTGCGCCCCTACGGAACGTGTGCCGTTGATGTTTATTGGTGCACATCGTTGGAATTTGGACGCGCAATGCGCGCCCCTACAAAAATTGACCGATTGCAACCGGGTAAACCAACCTGCAAACGATAACGAATGTAGGGGCGCGCATTGCGCGTCCGTGTATAACGATGTGCAAACGGTATATCTATAAACCGAAATTTACCAATCTAAAAAAGGGCGGAAAAAAGCCGCCTGATGAATCAGACGGCGCTTTTCCCTCAAAGAGCAGGTAAAGAGTAAAGAAAGAAAAAAGAAAAAAAGAGAGCAAATGAAATATAAAAACCAATGTGGTTGTTGGTTATTGTCTTGTTTGTTGTGTTCCTTAGAACAATTATTATTATAGTCGATTTAGATAAAAATGCAATAGATTTTTTGTTTAATGTTCCAGAGAAAATGAAAAAGTTTTTGTGCATATGCTACAAAAACAACGCCTGTAAATTGTAGGTAAATACAAATCAAGGGGCAAAAGTCCCAAAATCCCAAAAAAATCAGCGATAGCGGGAACGATTTGCCGCGTCAAACCGTGTTGGTGGTGAAAGGAGGAGAGAGCATTGCAGACAAAACTCAGATCGGACGCATTTCTGCAGCAGGCGATGGACTCCTGCGGCGATGCGGTCTACCGGCTGGCGTTGTGCAGGCTGAACAGCCGCGCGGACGCGGAGGACGTCTATCAGGAGGTCTTTCTCCGGCTGCTGCGGGATAACACCGACTTCCGCGACACCGAACACCTCAAGGCATGGCTGCTGCGCGTGACGCTCAGCCGGTGTGCCGATCTTCGCCGGTCGGCGTGGTTCAAGCGCACCGCACCGATGGAGGCCGCCGCAGACGCTGCCGCTCCCGAACCGGAAAGCAGCAGCGAGCTGTGGCAGGCGGTACACGCGCTGCCGGACGATCAGCGGACCGCGGTGTGGCTGCACTATGTGGAAGGCTACCGCACCGAGGAGATCGCGGAAATGGTCGGCTGCAGTGCGGTCACGGTACGCACGCGGCTGCATCGCGCAAGAAAACAATTAAAGGTTGATTTGGAGGGATCTTACAATGAAGAACAACTGGAACGAACTGAAGAACATCAAGGCACCGCAGGAACTCAAGGAACGCACGTTGGCAGCGGCTCGTGAAGCGCGCCAGATGACCGACGAACCGCTGCATGCCGTACCGCGCCATCCGTGGGGAATGGCGAAGCGGCTTCTGGCGGCAGCCTGTGCGTTCGGTGTGGTACTGGGCGGCACAGCGGTCTATCGGACGCACAGCGGCACCGCACAGAACGGTAGTGCGGTCGTAGCGGATGCGATCAGTCATTCGTTCGGCTTTGCGGCCTATGCGGCGGACACCGGAGAACTCCGGCAGCCGAAGGACAGCAAGATCGTGTTCGACACCGGCAGCGGCGCAGATGATCCGGAGAAGGGCTTCTACTCCGGCTGCCTGTTCAAAGTCACCGGCGAGGATATTAAAACCGTGTCCGCGACCATCGACAAGGGTGCGGTTTACCGCACGAAAACCGTTAAGGATACATCTGCTGACCGCGATGAATGGGTACGCGCCATGCACCAGGGCACCAACCCGGAACTGGACGGCGCAGACACCGTGATGGTCTGGGGCAACGGTGAGGAAGGCGCCGAGCAGATGTACGCCGACCTGTGCTGGAAGCTGGACAATGGCTTCACCGACGAGTACGACCCGGAGGTCAGCTACGGCCTGTGGCTGCCCAGCCAGCCGGAGAGCGCGGACGACGATCTGCAGGATTCGTGGCACGAGTCCGTGGACGGTTTTGAAGACGCAACGCTGACCGTCACCATCACGTTCACCGATGGTTCGGAGCAGACCCGCTCGATGACGCTTCATACCGGCAAGCTGGCAGTGGAATATCCGGACGAGCAGAGCGGCCCTGTCCTGACCGGCGAAGTGCTGACCGATGAGCAGGCCAAGACGGAAGGGTATGTCTATGGCGTGTACGCAGACGTTCAGTAATGGAAGATTGAGAATGGAGACACCTGCTGCAGCAGGCGTCCAGCGAGCAACCGTCCGCAGGACGGCTCTTAGCGAGTCGGAATTGAAAATGTGCGTCGTTCTCCGAAAATCGTCAAAAAATTAGCATAGTGTATGAAAATTTCCTCTGAATCGTGGCTTCAGGGGAAATTTTTTGTGGAAAAGCAGGAAACAATCTTGAAAAATGCAGGGAAATCGCATAAAATAAAAGAAGTTTAGTTATAAATGAGGAAAAGCTATGCTCAACATTGTTTTGGTCGAGCCGGAGATCCCGCAGAACACCGGCAACATTGCCCGCACCTGTGCGGCGACAGGCTGTGTGCTCCACTTGGTCGAGCCGCTCGGCTTTGCTATCGACGACAAGCGCATGAAGCGTGCCGGTCTGGATTACTGGCATCTGCTCGACGTGCGCATGTATAAAAATCTGGACGAATTTTTCGAGAAAAATCCGGACGGCCGCTACTTCTACGCGACAACAAAAGCGCCGCACGCCTATCATGAGGCAAAATACCGCGACGGCGACTACCTGATGTTCGGCAAGGAGACCCGCGGACTGCCGGAAAGCCTGCTCATCGAGCATCCGGAACGCTGTGTGCGCATTCCCATGCGAGAGGGTGCACGCAGCCTTAACCTGTCTAACTCGGTCGCTGTCATCGTGTTTGAGGCACTGCGGCAGACCGGCTTTGAAAATCTGAGACTTGCGGGACCGTTCCCGCAGGCATAAAGGAGTAAAGAATGGAAAAGATTCATATTTTGACCGATTCCTCGTCGGATATCCCGCACGAGCTGGTGGAAGCGCACGGAATCGAGATCGTTCCGATCATTCTGACGCATGAGGGACGCAGCTTCCGCGAATACTATGACATCACGCCTGAGGATTACTGCAAGCTGCTCGAGACCAGCAGCGAGATTCCGGGCACGGCGATGACCACACCGACCGTCTTCCTCGAGTCCTACAACCGTGCGTTCGAGCGTGGCTGCACGCATGTGCTGGCGGTTATCATCAACGGCAATGGCTCGGGCACCTATCAGGCGGCTTGTCTGGCCAAGTCCATGTTCGAGGAGGAGCAGGGCGAGGGCAAGATGACCATCGAGGTCGTTGACTCCAAGACCTACACCTACATTTACGGCCACGTTGTTGTCAAGGCTGCCGAGATGCGGGAACAGGGCGAGAGCTTTGACGCGATCGTCAGTGTGGTAAAGAGCCGGCTCAACCGCGTTGAGGCTTACCTCGGCGTGTACAGCCTCAAGTTCCTCAAGAAGTCCGGCCGTATTTCGGGCGGCGCGGCATTCGTCGGCGAGGCCCTCGGTCTCAAGCCGATCAGCCATGTGTACGACGGTGCGGTAAAGGTTTGCGACAAGGTCCGCGGTGAGAAGGCGCTGATGGCCGGACTGAGCAAAAAAGTATCCGCCCGCGTGGTGCAGCCGGACAAGCAGACCGCCATCCTGCTGTACGGTGACATTCCGGCTGAACGTCTGGACGAACTGGAAAAACGTCTGCGTACCGAAATTGGATTCCGCGATGTGGAACGCGTAGCGATCGGTCCGGCGGTTCTGACAAATGCTGGTCCGCAGGCAGTGGCTGTCGCGTATTATGGAACGCCTCGCGATTGATGTAAAAATTGTGAATGTTGTTTAATATTTCGCAACTTTTTCGCGAAAAACGCAAAAATCCTCTAAAAGCGAGTTAGGATGTGATGATTTTCACAATTTTGCTTGCGAATGGCACGAATTACGAGTATAATTCTGTATTGGAAACGGAATTATTTAAGTAATAACACCCGTGCTTTTGTTCCTTATCAGAGGCAACACCGTACAATTAAAGCCGCGGCGCTTTACGGAAATTTTGTGCCCTGACTGTGTTGCAGCTTCACGGTAATACGTCAGTATTACCGCAAAACTGCGCCTCGTCAGTACGCAAAATTTGCTCGCAAATCGCTCTTGTTCAATTATGCGGTATTGCCTGACTTTATAAATACATCTTAAAGGAGAGGGATATTTATGCAGTATAACAAGAAGAGCGTTGAGGATATCGACGTATCCGGCAAGAAGGTAATTGCCCGCTGCGATTTTAACGTACCGCAGGACGAGAACGGCAACATCACCGACGACAAGCGCATCCGTGCTTCGCTGGAGACCATCAACTACCTGCTGGATCACAACGCTGCTGTAATCCTGTGCTCGCACCTCGGCCGTCCGAAGGGCGAAGTAAACATGAAGTATTCGCTGGCACCGGTTGCCAAGCGTCTGGGCGAGCTGCTTGGCAAGGAAGTCAAGCTGGCTGCTGATGTTGTAGGCGAGAGCGCCAAGAAGCTGGCCGCTGAGGTTAAGCCGGGCGAGGTCGTTCTGCTTGAGAACGTTCGCTTTGAGAAGGGCGAGACCAAGAACGACGCTGCTCTGGCCAAGGCTATGGCTGACATGGCTGACATCTACGTTAACGACGCATTCGGCACTGCACACCGTGCACACGCTTCCACCGCAGGCATCGCAGATTACCTGCCGGCTGTATGCGGCTTCCTCATCAAGAAGGAAATCTCCATCATGGGCAAGGCTCTGAGCGACCCGGCTCGTCCGTTCGTTGCTATCCTGGGCGGCGCTAAGGTTTCCGACAAGATCGGCGTTATCGAGAACCTGATCGACAAGTGCGATACCATCATCATCGGCGGCGGCATGGCCTACACCTTCTCCAAGGCACAGGGCGGCGAGATCGGCACCTCTCTCTGCGAGGAAGACAAGATCGAGCTGGCACTCGGCCTGCTCAAGAAGGCTGCTGACAAGGGCGTTAAGCTCCTGCTGCCGGTTGACACCGTTTGCGCAGACCACTTCGGCGCTGACGCTGCTCCGGTCGTATACGAGGCTGGCAAGATCCCGGCTGATATGATGGGCATGGACATCGGTCCGAAGACCGTTGAGCTGTTCTCCGAGGCTGTCAAGGACGCTGGCACCGTTGTTTGGAACGGTCCGATGGGCGTATTCGAGTTCGACACCTTCGCAGTAGGCACCAAGGCTGTTGCCAAGGCGATCGCTGAGAGCAAGGCTGTTTCCATCATCGGCGGCGGCGACTCCGCAGCTGCTGTTGAGAAGCTGGGCTTCGCTGACAAGATGACCCACATCTCCACCGGCGGCGGTGCTTCCCTGGAGTTCCTCGAGGGTCTGGAGCTGCCGGGCATCGCATGCCTGCAGGACAAGTAAGTCCTTCTCTGAAATTAGCTTTATATCGGAGCGCACCGGTATGCGCTCCGTATAAATACATAAAGATTTAAGACGGAAAAAGTCCGTCCGAATGTTTGAAAGGGGTAAAACCAACATGAATCGCAGATATCGTAAGACCATTATCGCCGGCAACTGGAAGATGAACAAGACTCCGGCAGAAGCAAAGGCTCTGATCGAAGAGATGAAGCCGCTGCTCTCCAAGACCAAGTGGTGCGAGATGGTTCTGTGCGTACCGTTCACCGATATCCAGGCTGCTGTAAAGGCTGCTAAGGGTTCCAAGATCGCAATCGGCGCTGAGAACATGCACTTCGAGAAGTCCGGCGCTTTCACCGGCGAGATCTCCGCTGACATGCTCAAGGAGCTGGGCGTAAAGTACGTTATCATCGGCCACTCTGAGCGCCGTCAGTACTTCAACGAGACCGACGAGGCTTGCGGCAAGAAGGTTCAGGTCGCTCTCGAGAACGGTCTGCGCCCGATCCTGTGCGTAGGCGAGTCTCTGACCGAGCGCGAGCAGGACGTTACCATGGAAGTTATCCGCAAGCAGATCAAGATCGCTCTGCAGAACGTTGCAGTTGAGGACATCAAGAAGGTTGTCATCGCTTACGAGCCGATCTGGGCTATCGGTACCGGCAAGACCGCTACCGCAGAGCAGGCTAACGAGGTTTGCTC
The DNA here is from genome assembly GCA_963661675.1 of Bulleidia sp. Classification (GTDB taxonomy): domain Bacteria; phylum Bacillota; class Clostridia; order Oscillospirales; family Butyricicoccaceae; genus Agathobaculum. Next base: position 8,507 of record CAVLCS010000065.1, on the reverse strand, counting down.
CGCTATCCGTGACTGCCTGCGCGAGAAGTACGGCGCACGCGCTGCACGCGGCATCACCATCCAGTACGGCGGTTCTATGAACGCGAAGAACGCAGCAGAGCTGCTGGCTCAGCCGGACGTTGACGGCGGCCTGATCGGCGGTGCCTCCCTGAAGAGCGCTGACTTCGCTACCATCGTAGAAGCAGCTAACCAGTAAGATAAGCATGCGGGAAAGGGAAAGACTCCCTCACCGTCTAACGGAGGGGGACATGGTGCATATCGTGTTCCCCCTCTTTGTCTCTTATCGTTCGCTTCTGTAAAGGAGTTTATCTATGAAAAAAACCACAATGCCGGGCATGCCGGAGGTTGAGGTAGTCGAGATCAAGACTTCCGCACCGGTAAATGTTCTGGCAGATCCGGCTCCTGCGGAAAAGTCGGCCAAGAAGCCGGCCGCTAAGCGCACCCGCAAGACCACCACGGCAAAGACGGCAGCAAAGTCCACCGAAGAGAAGAAGACCGCTGCAGCCAAGACCGAGGAGAAAAAGCCGGTAGCTCGACGCGGTCGCAAGCCTAAGGCAGCAACCGCTGCGGCCAAGAAGGCAGAAGGCCCGAAGAAGCCGACCGCTCTGATCATCATGGACGGCTTTGGCCACCGTGAGGAGACCAAGGGCAACGCCATCGAGGCAGCTAAAAAGCCCAACCTCGACAAGATCTTCTCGGAAAACCCGCTCACCTATATCGGTGCATCCGGTCTGGACGTTGGTCTGCCGGACGGCCAGATGGGCAACTCCGAGGTTGGCCACACCAACATCGGCGCCGGCCGCATCGTATACCAGGAGCTGACCCGCATCACCAAGGCCATCCAGGACGGCGATTTCTTCGAAAATCCGGCCCTGATGAGCGCCATCAACCAGTGCAAGTGGTTCGATTCCACCCTGCACATTTTCGGCCTGCTGTCTGACGGCGGTGTGCATTCCCACATTGACCACATGTTCGCGCTGCTCGAGCTGGCACGCCGCAACGGTCTGCGCAAGGTTTGCTTCCACTGCTTCATGGACGGCCGTGACACGCCTCCGCAGTCCGGTATCGAGTATATCGACCGCCTGCAGGCTAAGATCGACGCAGTCGAGGTCGGCTGCATCGCAACCGTATCCGGCCGTTACTACGCAATGGACCGCGACAACCGCTGGGATCGTGTACAGAAGGCGTACAACGCCATCGCACTCGGCGAAGGCGAGCACGCTGCTACCGCTCACGAGGCGATGGAGCAGTCCTACGCAAACGGCGTGACCGACGAGTTCGTTGTTCCGGTTATCGTAACCGAGGGCGCGACCGTCAAGGACGACGACGCGATCATCTTCGCAAACTTCCGTCCCGACCGTGCGCGTGAGATCACCCGTGCGTTCGTTGATCCGGAATTCACCGGCTTTGAGCGCGTACAGCCGAAGATCCACTACGTCTGCATGACGCAGTATGACGCTACCATTCCGGGCGTGGAAATTGCCTTCAAGCCGCAGAGCCTGAAGAACACGTTCGGCGAATATATCTCCGATCTGGGCATGACCCAGCTTCGCATCGCTGAGACCGAGAAGTACGCACACGTTACGTTCTTCTTCAACGGCGGTGTCGAGAAGGAGTACCCGGGTGAGGATCGTGCTCTGATCCCGTCCCCGAAGGTTGCAACCTACGATCTCCAGCCGGAGATGAGCGAGCCTGCCGTTACCGAGGAGTGCGTAAAGCGCATCCTGTCCGGCAAGTACGACGTGGTTGTCCTCAACTTCGCAAACTGCGATATGGTAGGCCACACTGGCGTATTCGAGGCCGCTGTCAAGGCCATCGAGGCTACCGACGACGGCGTAGGCAAGGTCGTTGACGCCATCCTCGAGATGGGCGGCCAGTGCCTGATCACCGCCGACCACGGCAACGTCGATCAGATGCTCGACGCCGACGGCGTTACCCCGTTCACCGCACATTCCACCAACCCGGTACCGCTCGTTATGGTCGGTCACGAGGGCAAGCTGGCAGAAGGCGGCGTACTGGCGGATCTGGCACCGACGCTGCTGGATATGATGGGCCTGAAGCAGCCGGAAGAAATGACCGGACATTCTCTGCTGGTCAAGTAATCAGAGTGAAGAGTTGAGAGTGTAGAGTGAAGAGAAATTTTCATTTAACGCTCTGCAATTCGGATATTCTTATTGATAATAATAGAGTGAAGCAGAAAGAGTGAAAAGTGGGGTAATCTCCACTCTCCACTCTTCACTCTCCACTCTTTTATAAGCTAATCTATTCTTATGTAAGAAGGAGAAAGAATTATGAAGGGCTACATTGAAATTGTTGATGTAATCGGCCGCGAAGTTATGGACTCCCGCGGCAACCCGACCGTTGAGGTTGAGGTTTACGTTGAGGGCGACACCGGCGCATACATGGGCCGCGCTGCTGTTCCGTCCGGCGCTTCCACCGGTATCTTCGAGGCTTGCGAGCTGCGTGACGGCGACAAGTCCCGCTACAATGGCAAGGGCGTACTCAAGGCTGTTGACGCTGTAAACGGCGAGATCGCTGAAGTTGTTATCGGCATGAACGCTCTCGACCAGCAGGCAATCGACAAGGCTATGATCGAGGCTGACGGCACCCCGAACAAGACCAAGTTCGGCGCAAACGCTATCCTCGGCGTATCCCTGGCTGTTGCTAAGGCTGCTGCAGAGGCTCTGAGCCTGCCGCTGTACAACTACATCGGCGGCTGCAACGCTAAGACCCTGCCGATGCCGATGATGAACATTCTCAACGGCGGTGCTCACGCTACCAACAACGTTGAGATCCAGGAATTCATGATCATGCCGGTTTCCGCTCCGTCTTTCCGTGAGGCTCTGCGTCGCTGCGCTGAGGTATTCCATCAGCTGAAGACCACCCTGAAGGAGAACGGTACTCCGGCAGCAGGTGTAGGCGACGAAGGCGGCTACGCTCCGAACCTGAAGAAGGACGAGGACGCTCTGAAGGTTATCGTTCAGGCTATCGAGGAAGCTGGCTACAAGCCGGGCGAGGACTTCATGATCGCTATCGACGCTGCTTCTTCCGAGTGGTGGAACGACGAGGAGAAGTGCTATATCCAGCCGAAGTCCGGCAAGAAGCTGACTCAGCAGCAGCTGGTTAAGATGTGGAAGAACTTCGCTGAGAAGTACCCGATCATCTCCCTCGAGGACGGCATGGCTGAGGAAGACTGGGAAGGCTGGGCTATGCTGACCAAGGCTCTGGGCGACAAGATCCAGCTGGTTGGCGACGACCTGTTCGTAACCAACACCGCTCGTCTGTCCAAGGGCATCGAGCTTGGCGTTGCTAACTCCATCCTGATCAAGGTTAACCAGATCGGCTCTCTGACTGAGACCCTGGACGCTATCCAGATGGCTAACCGTGCAGGCTACACCGCAGTTGTATCTCACCGTTCCGGCGAGACCGAGGACGCAACCATCGCTGATATCGCTGTTGCACTGAACGCTGGCCAGATCAAGACCGGTGCTCCGTCTCGTACCGACCGTGTTGCAAAGTACAACCAGCTGCTCCGCATCGAGGAAGAGCTGGGCGAGGACGTTGCACAGTTCCTGGGCAAGAAGGCTTTCTTCAACCTGAAGAACAAGTAAGTCTCTGTCCTTACGCTTGCGTAATATGAGAAAAACCGCACGCTTCTGCGTGCGGTTTTTTGCATAGTATTTTCTTGCGGTGGAATAGTAAATTCTTGCGATAAGGTTGACGAAATGCCGATCCTGTGCTATCATAATAACACAATCTTAGCGAATTCTCATATCGAAACCGAGAATCTGGCTTTTTTGATAAAATTTACACACATCTTCATTTCTTTACTTTTCAAATCGCCTCTGTGACCTGTACACAGAGGCGATTTGGCTTTTGCAGCAGAATTTTACCGGTTTGAGAAAAATCAGTAGCCATAGCCGCTTTTCCATCGCTGCAGAGCAAGCGTGGCGTTCTTGTAGCTGACGTCCGCGGTCGGTGTTCCGGCGGGCACACCGAGGATAGCCGCGTCGCCCTGACGAACGTAGCCGCTGGTTTTCCAGCGCTCAAGGGCCTGCTCGTAGGCACGGGTCTGCGCGTTGGCGGCTGCGGAGCTGACATTCAGCTGATAATTGCGCCAGTTCAGCGTCGGCGTGCCGTTCAGGAAGCCGGTCAGACCGGCCACGGACAGACCATAATCGCGGTCGGCGTTAAACTGGTTCAGCGCCGCCTGCGCCTGCTGGAGTGCGGCATTTTCCGATGCCGTGTAGTAGCTGCTCTCGGCGGCAGCGGTCTGCTCATCGGCGGCATTCTGCGCCGCCGCACGCGCGGACAAACGCGCCTGCCCGAGTGCATTCAGGTCGCTGCGGTACTGGTTGTCCACCGCAATGCGGCTGGATTCCGCCATACCGCTGGTGGCCGCCTGCCCGCGTGCGCCCATGTTGAGACCGAGTGCGGCCAGCTTTTCCTCGTTGTTCACGGCGGACTGACGGGCGTTAATGTCGGTCTGGCGCATACCGGCGGTGTAGTCGTTCTCGATGGACGCGAGATTACTCTCGAGCTGCTTGGCAATGCGGCTGCGTGCCGCAGCAAACCGCTGCAGACGGGCGTTTTCCGCCGCATCGTACAGGCTGCTGACGCGGTTTGCGCCGGTCGTCGTGCTCGAAACCGAGTACGGACGGTAATTGCCGTTCCACGTCGAAACCGCGTCATTCGACGCGACTTTGCCGCCCAGACCGAGAGAATCGATCTTGTTCTGTCGTTCGCTCAGCAGCTGCTGACGCTTGGCGGAGTCGGTCGTGCTCGCAATCGCCGCCGAGTAGTCGAAATTGTCGCGGTAGCCGTTGGCATTGAGCGTACCGGAGGATGTACTCGAGGACGATTTGCTTGTCGCCGTCTTGGACGAAGCAGACTTGGATGTCGTTGTCTTAGCCGTCGAGGTCCGCGCACTCGAATAGCGCGTAGAAGTTGATCTGATGGTTGCCAAAAGGGAACCCTCCTTTCTAAATAACGGTCTGGCCCTGTGTCCAGCGGATGGTGAGCGCAAGCAGACCGAACGGCTCATCCGGCCGGTCGTTGCCGATGCGCACGGCGAACAGCGGACTGCGGTGCTGCTTCCATCGGGTGCGATATGTCACCGCACCGGGAATGCACCGGAAGGAGAACCGCGAAAAATCCAGTGTGCGGAAGGAAAACAGGTCCATATTGCGGGAAAGTGCCAGCTGTGCACCGTTTTCGTTCTCGTACTGCACGGTCGCGCCCGAGCGGGAATGCGGCATGAGCGTCGGAATCACGTCCCGCACGGTCTTGAAGCGGCTCCAGTCCGCAAGCGGCAGGGTAGGCGTGCGCCAGTAGGCCGCAATTGCATCCGAGTCATCGCGATAGGCGTGTTCCTCCTCGCTTTTCGCAAAGCGGCACAGCCGACCGTCCGCCGTGCCGAACCAGAGCTGTCCGTTCAGCACCGCCAGACACTGTGCCGGCACATTCACCCAGAAAAACCATGCCGGATCGCCGTTTTCCTCGGTCAGCGAGCCGTCCGCGACATAAATGTGCCCATTTACCGCCAGATAATATTTGCCCTCGAATACCACCGCACAGGCGTTTTTCAGGTCGCCTTCCTGCGACAATTTCGGCACAATGGCGTCGGATACCGAGCGAATCGTCCGCTGTTCGGCCACGGCAGTGCCGTACACGCCCTGTACACCTCGTGCCGAGAGATACAGCGGCAGGTCGTTCAGCACGGCAAAACTGCGGCTTGAGATCGCGCCTTCGCCTTGCGCACCCTGCTTGAGTGGGTACAGCGCAGAACCGTCATCCGCCATCATGTAGGTGCGCAGATAGCTGGTCGCCTCCTGGGCACCGCCGGACTTGACAACGACCTGGCTCTCGTACTGCTTGAGATAGCCGACAATGGCGGACGCGTCCGTGCCCATGCGGGTGTAGCCGGTGTCCGGAAAGTACGTCGGGTCGTACAGACCGCTCTGCCAGTCGCAGTCCGGTTCGTCCGGGTTGCCGGAAAGGAACACGCGCGTGTCGTTTTTGCCGCCGTACAGCCCGGCAAAGCGGCATTTGTTGATCTTGTCCGCGTGGCCGCTGACGGTTTTGGCAAACGCGATGGACACATTGGCCAGACCGTTTCCGTTCGGCGGGGCAGACGCGAGCGTCACCAGACCGGTCGAGCGGTTGACCGCCGAAACCGTCACCGCAGAGCCGTTTACCTCAGCCGTGACAGCCGTAGCGTCGAGGTCAGTGGCATCCACCTTGAACTGGGTCGCCGTGCCATCGCCGATGAAGGTGTTGATGCGTTTGGGCGTCAGCAGATTGACCGCCTCGTAGCTTGTGCCGCCGCCGGTCGGCGCCGCAGAGATGGTCGTGGTCGGCACATAGGCGGCAGCGGTCACGGAAACGGCCTCCCAGGCCGTGTTCTCGCTGTTTTTGCGCACCGCACGATAGGTTTTGCCGTCCATCAGGTATAGCACACCCTTCATCGTAAACGACTGGGAAAACGCTTCGTTCATGTCGCTGCACAGCTCGGTCTGGGTGCCGTCTGCCGCCCGGAAATACAGCTTCGTGCCCGCATGAACGGCGCAGCCGATGCCGTCCGGCATGGCGAATAACCCGAAAATCGGTGCGTCAAACTGCGCCTGCGTGCGCCATCCGGTGCGCTTTACCAGAAAATCGTTCTGGTCGCAGATCATGTTCTGCATATCTGGCGAGCGGGCGAGAGACACCTTGGTCGGATGCGTGCGGCAGTCGATGCCGCCGAACCGGCTGACCACGGTCTGCTGCTCGGTCTCCGGATAGGGAAATTCGTAACTTCGCATTAAATCATCTCCTGCACGGCCGTAAACTGTGCCGGACAGTGACTCAGCAGGCGTTCGCTGTATTCGGTTGCCGCCCAGTTAAACTTGGCCTTGTCGTCATCCGCGACCAGCAGCGCCGCCAGTCCGTAGGGGAAGCATTCACGCACCAGCCAGTCGCCGGCGGGCAGTTCCTCGGTCAGCGCCGCCAGACGCGGCGGCACGGACAGCGGCTGTTCGCCGTTCGTCGCGCGTTCCGCGTTCATTTCACGCAGGCTGTTTGCCAACAGCTGGTTGAGCGCACCAAGCGCAAACTGCTCGTAATACACACCGCTGTCCGGCGTTTCGGATAAAATATTCAGCGCCGCACGAAAGCATTCGGTTCCGGTCATAGAGTTACCTCCTTTGTGATGGGTTAAATGGATAAAGTGAGGAGTTAGGAGGTAGGAGTGAGGAGTAAACGAAGAAAAACTCCTACTTCCTCACTCCTAACTCCTACCTGAATTTAGCCTTCCGCTACCTCAGACGGATACGCACCAGTCTGGACGCAGTACGCGCGGATCTTGCAGCCGGTCTCGGGCGTCAGCACGGTGCCGGAAACGTAATCCTTTGCGGAATCCGAGTAGCGCGGATCCGAGCCGTCCAGGGTGTAGCGCACCTTGCCGAACGCGGTGATCTTGCCCTGGCTGATGGTCGGTGCGCTCGAGCGGCAGTCCTCATCGACCAGCGCATACACGCCGCCGCACTTTGCGCCGAGCACATACGCGTCGTAGTAGTGACGGCCTTCGATCAGCGCACCGGACACGCCCACCGGGTCCTCGTGCACCTTGGCATCCGCGATCTTGTACGGCATGAGCACGGCATCCTTGTGCGCCACGAGAAAGTAAACGTCCTCCGGCAGATAGCTCTTGGGCACGCGGACGACATTCATGCCGAATACCTCGCCGCACACGCCCTTGGCGATGGACTGACGCGCCAGCACGTCCACACCGGCAAACTCGTCCGAGGTACATACCAGCTTGTACATTTCGCTGGTCAGATACAGATAGCGGTTGTCGTCCGGCACGAGGGCATCGTCCAGCGCCTGCGACGCGTCCGCGATCTTGCTGATGATATTCGCCTTGGTCGGCTTTTCGCTTTCCACGATGTTGCCCGCCATGGTGACGAAACGCTTGAACGCGTACTTGTCCGCCGCCGGCGTGGACTTCTCGTTCAGCTGCAGGCGCAGCATGTCGGCCGCGTTCTTGACCAGATTCTGGTCGAGATTGTTGCCCTTGTCGATGGTCAGCGTAAACGCCTTGTCCTGCGTCATGGTCAGCTCCTGCACCACGTCCTGCATCTCGGTCACATCGCCGTAGCGCTTAAGACCGCCGTCACGGTCGTAATCGACCTCTTCCACCGTGATCGGGGTGTAAACCTTGAGCGTTTTCACGCCGGTCAGATCATACGTCTCGGCGGTCTTGCCCTTGATAAAGGACGCACGGGTGAATACCTCAGCAATCTGGTCGGAATACTTGCTTGCGAGATTGATAGCCATAGATGTTAGCCTCCTTATGAATGTTAGATAGGTTATTAGAGAGTGGAGAGTGTAGAGTTGAGAGTGGAGATGACGTTCTCTTCACTCTGCACTCTCCTACAATAATAATTAAGGTTTAAGGCGCGACCGCCAGCCGCGTCTTTTTCCATCTCAAAGCCGAAGCTGTTAGAATAAGAGAGTAATGGCCTGAC
>CAVLCS010000064.1:0-16073 GCA_963661675.1 Bulleidia sp. | reverse complement strand
CTCGACGTTACTCGTGAGCGTATGGCTGCTAAGGCTCGCCGTCTGGCTGCTAAGTGAATTTTTGACACTATCCAATCTCTCTACTCTTTTTCATGGAGGAGCCTGCTTCGGGCAGGCTCCTTTTGTTTTGCGTGCAATTACCGTTTTCTGCATGAACAGGAACAGATTGTTCGCACGGTTTTTCTACATGAATTGCACGGTTTCAGTAAATACTACCACTATCGCAGCAGAAATACCGAAAATGGGAGGCGGAAATACTATGAAGGCAACCGGAATCGTGCGCCGGATCGACGATTAGGTTATAATAGGGACAAGGTCAGAAATCCTATAAAACACTGGTGTTTCGCTGATTTTGTCCAATTTCACGAACAATTTGTGAGGGTATTCATGATCGAAAAATATTGTATTCGTGAATAGGGGTGAAAAACGGAGAGTGCAGGAGAGAAAACTGCCGAGTAACTTGGATCGATGCAATCAGATCAAAAGGGAGCTCGGCAGGTTTTTGTATTTATGAAACTAATGTCAATATAGGACAATTCATATTGGAAGGAGGTCAAACATATGATAATTAGTTTTTGTTGCGGTAAAGGCGGCACGGGAAAAACCACCAGCACTTACAATATCGGTGCAGCACTGGCGCAGGCAGGAAAACGAGTACTGCTCGTAGATAACGATCAGCAGGGCAGTTTAACACTCGCTATGGGATACGAACCACAGATACTATCTATGACACTCGCCAATCTCATGTTTCAGGCTATTGATATGCCAGAGCAGCTTGCTGCCACAATCAATCAGGCAATTTTGCGCAAAGAGGATCTGCATTTGCTTCCGGCAAACAACAAACTAGCTGGTATTCTCTCAAGACTGGTCAGCATGCAAAACACCAGAGCAATGTTTCCACTGGATAACAGCAGCATTGCACCTGAGCGGGTATTATCTGCAATCGTTGAACAGGTCAAAGATGAGTATGACTACATACTCATAGACTGCAGTCCGCATTTGGATTTACAGATGCTTAACGCATTGGTCGCTTCAGACCGTGTTATCATTCCGACACAAGCGCACTTTCTGGATACGGCAGGTCTGAATGATACCATCGAGATTATCCGCAAGGTGCAGCAGTCTCTCAATCCGAATCTGCAAAAAGTCGATATCCTACTCACAATGTTTATGCCCCGGACAGTTCTCAATCAATCTTCGCGACAGATTGTATTTGAACGCTATGGTGATCAAATGCATATCTTCAGCGAACCGATAGATTATTCTATCAAAGTGGCCGAACATCCGACCCAAGGCATCAGTCTATTAGACTATGCACCTAAAAATCCTGCTGCACGTTCCTATCGAGCTGTGGCTGAGGAGGTCCTGCTAAATGACTAAGTCATCACTCATCAGTGCATTGAATGAGCGTAATGCAAAACTCTCTGCAATATCCAGTGCCACAAATCAGGTTGTAGATGAAGCCTTCGAGAGCTTGTTCGGTGCAATACCAGCAGCATCTCATTCAAAACGCAATACAGCTCAAATCCCTATTGATCAGCTGCATCCATTCTTTACCGCGAACATCGGCTTCAAATCATATAACGATGAGAATCTGAAAACTCTGGCAGAGGATATCTTGGAAAATGGTTTGATCGAGAATATTAAGGTCCGACCATGCAAGACAGGTGGCTATGAAATACTCAGCGGCCATAACCGTGTTAATGCCTGTAAAAGGTTAGGCTGGTCATCTATCACCGCAGACATTGAATATGTAGATGATTCTCGTGCAATCGTAATCGCTACAGTGACTAACTTGCAGCGCAGACAGCATCTTCTCCCAAGTGAACGCGGATGGGCCTATCGAGCTTTGCTCGATGCCTACCGTCAGCAAGGCAAGCGAAACGATTTGATCGGAGCCACTTCCGGTGAATTTCACCCAAAGATGGGTGCTCGCGAACGAGTAGCCAGCTTTTTCGGTACTGGTGTGAATGATGTTCGCTACGCAGTGCGCCTGACATATTTGATTTCTCCTCTACTGGATTTGGTTGACGAACACAAGCTGAATATGATGTGCGGTGTTGCGATTTCGTATTACGACGAAAACACGCAAAACCTGTTTCGAGAACGGCTAAAAGCTAATAATCAGCGATTATCCGTTGATACGATGAAGAAAATCAAGCAGAAGTGTCCGCCTCCGTCTATCACTGCTGGAGAATTGGACAAGGCGTGGAATGATACCGTACATCAGCCTTCTGTGAGCAAGAAGAATCGTATCAGCTTTTCAGCCAAGCGATTTGAGCCATATTTACACCGTATTCCGCCAGACACCAACTTAGAAGATCTATTCCTTGAGTTCTTAGAAAATCGTTTCGCAGGAGAAGAATAGCCTATGAAAAAACGCAGGAAGCCATCCCGTGCACCACCATGGAGGTATTTGTATGAGTAATGTAACAATCGCATTATGCTGCATTGTCATCAGCAATGCACTGACACAGGCCAGTGGAATAACTTATTCCGCTCCTGTACCAACTGAAAGTATCTGTGAAAATCCAACGGTTACCGAAAACTTCGAGCCACAGCAACAGGCCATGATCGATTGTATCAACAATGAGCGTGAAAACGCCAATCTTCCGTCTGTATCTGTCAACGGTGCTCTCAGTGAAGTCGCACAGGTTCGCCTGCAGGAAATCATGGTATCTTTCTCGCATGAACGTCCGGACGGCAGTACAAAAGCAGAGGTGCTTGAAGATGCCGGTGTTTCACCATCAAATTATATGTCAGAAAACATAATCAGCGGCACAGCGGAATCTACGTCAGAGTCGCTGATGGATAGTTTCATGGCATCTTCCGTCCATCGAGCATGGATTCTCAGCGAAGAAGTAAATGCTGTTGGTGTAGCAATCGGCAGAAACGAATACAATCAAATATATGCGGTTCAGATATTCGGCTATTTCTAAGCTGAATACTGAAACCGAACAAACGAGAGGTCATTTCCACGATCTCTCGTTTTATTTTTCAATGAAAAGGGTGATAACATGAAAAAATCTATCACGAAACGCATGATAGCGGCTGCACTGTCAGCTGCAACGATGCTGTCTGGCATGGCAATCGTGCCGATTGCAGCCGCGGCTGACGAAGATAACAAAGCATCAGCTATCGAAATCAAGGTTGGTGAAACCTATAACATTTGGGATTCTGGAACACAGAAAGCCTGGTTTCGGCAAAACAACTCACCTCGCAATGTATGGCCGATGTACACGAAGGCCAGTGATGGTACCACGATCAGGGCATACTGCGCAGACCATTCCAAAACCAATCCTGGCAGTTCCGGCAAGCCGTATACTGTTACCGGTAAAGTCACAGATATGCATGTCTACGGTGTAGCAACCAAAACGGATTCCCGCATGACACTCAATGAGTTCATCAGCTGGGCCAAAGCACCCATCAATGCAGGAAATTTTACAGCAGATATGTATTTCAGTGCTTCCCAAGCCGCAATTTGGGTAGCTCTGGGTGATGCTCAGATTGCGGACAACAGCAACTACGGTGTAACATACTCCAGTTCTACATCGCTTGGTTACCGCGCGGCCGGTAAAACACTCAGTGCTTCCAACACATCTGAGGCATTGACACTGTATGCGGCAATTAAAATGCTCGAGTATGGCAATACCTTTTATGCCGGTTGGGGTCCGAGCGGTTTGAACCATGCACCGTGGACCGCATGTACCATCAACTATACACTTGGCAGCAGCACATATAACGGTTCCAATGCCAAGTCCGGCACCATCAACCTGACAGACGGTATTATCGGCTCCGGAATTTTTGCCGAAAAGCAAATTGACGGTCAGAACTACATGGTTCTGCCGATGGCTGCCGCATCCGCAACCTTTGTGCGCGGTAATAAAGTCACACTGACAGCATCGAATCTGCCGACAGGTTCCTTTTTGATGGATACAGCCGGAAACAAGAGTATCAACGGTACGCTGACATTGACCAGTGTAAAAAGTGATAAAACACTCTATAAAAACGCTAACAACATGGCATACGGCGAAACTTTTCTCCTGTGCATTCCGAAAGAAACTGCAGAGAAAATGGATGCCGCCAATAGCAAACTGCAGACTGTCATCACGGCAAATATGAATGTTGATCGCTATGATGTGTTTGTTGCCTCTACGAATGCCAGTGGTGTGCAGCCGGTTATTATGGTTGAGCCTGCGGTCAAGAGTTCAACCGCTAAATTGGCTTTTACTGCACAGGAAGTACCTAAAGGGACTACTCGCCTGCGCGTTGTGAAAACGGATGAGTCCGGTGCAGGACTGGAAGGCTGCACTTTTGAGCTGACCTATCCCGGCCTGAGCAAACCGCTGACCGGAACATCCTCGGCATCCGGCGAAATTATTTTTGTGGATTTGCCGCTGAACACGAATGTAACGCTCAAGGAAACGTCTGCACCGGAAGGCTATACGCTCCTGCCAACCAAGACAATCAACACTGGCTCTGAAGGCGGCAAGACTCTTGAACTGCAGCTCGCAAACAGCACGGACCACATATTCAAAATCCATAAAATCAGCAGCGCAGACAGTCGCAACCTCATGGGAGCCGTTTTTGAGGTCAAAGGCATTGACAATGATTATCGGCATTCCTATACGACAGATGCTCTGGGTGAGATCATCATTCAGGGCCGTGACTTGCCGAAAGGCTCCTTCGAATGTTATGAGGTGTCGGCACCGGAAGGTTACATTACCGATGGCAGCGATATTCAAACCTTCCAATGGAACAACACCAAAGATATCGAATTGACTTTCCGCAACGCGCCTCAGCCGGCCATTCAGATCTATAAATACGACAAAGAAAGCAAGATGCCCATTGCCGGTGTAACCTTTGAGGTGCGACGTGATGGTCAAACGCTCGCAACGCTGAAAACAGATGTGAACGGATATGCTCGGATCAATAATTTGCCGAAAGGCTTTTACCAAGTCGTTGAAACCGAAGCTGCCGCCGGTTATCTGAAAGATGAGCAGGTGCACGAAGTCTATATCGATCCTTCTGCTGATCCTACACAAATTGTGCGTGAAATCAACATTTCAAACACAAAAAAGTTGGCAATTCGCATTATAAAAATTGATCGAGAAACTAAAGTGCCGTTGAAGGACTGGAAGTTTGACATATATTTCAATGACAGCCACTTGACCAGTGTAACAACCGACAGCAACGGCGAAGCAATGGTCGAGAACCTGCAGCCTGGCACTTACCGGATTAAAGAATCGGGCGGTGATATTACACACTATAATATGGATGCACCGGAGCAAACTGTAGAACTCATAAAGGATCAGGCCGAAATTCCCACGTTGACATTCGCGAACACGGTCAAAAAGCACTTTGGTCTGCTCAAAATCGATGCAGAAACACATCGTCCGATTTCTGGTGTCACTTTTGAAGTTTGGAAAGATGGACGCTTGCTCGGCAATTATACTACGGATGATTCAGGCCGAATTTGGCTGCCCTATGCCGAACCGGGCACTTATCAGGTACGCGAAACGGTGACAGATCCCAAGTACGTTTTGAACGAAAAGACCTTTACCGTTGAAAATGATTCGGAGCAGCCTACTTTCTTCACAATTCCCAACACGCTTAAAAAAGATGTGACGGTAACTAAAATCGACAAAGATACCGGTAAACCGATGCAGGGCGTCGTATTTGAGGCTTTTCGCGATGGGAAATCGATTGGATTCTATACGACCGGACCAGATGGTAAATTCACGCTTCCTTACGCAGAAAATGGCACTTATGTATTTTACGAGCGTCATACGTTGGCAGGATACACGTTGAGCAAGGAACCTATTATCATTGAGCATACGACAGATGGCAATACCGATATCATCATTGATAATACGATTCAGAAAGATTTTACCATAATTAAGGTGGACAGCCAGAGTAAGAAGCCGATCGCAGGTGTAACCTTCTCTATTTGGCGAGATAATATCCTGTTGGGCGACTATCAGACCGACAGTGACGGCAAAATCACTATCAGCAAGGCGCCTGCCGGCACTTACCGAGTACAGGAAAAATCCACTTTGCAGGAGTACATCCTCAATGATAAGCCGCTTGAAATTGAGCATACCACGGATAAGCCGACAACGATTACGATCGAAAATACGCGCAAACCCGGTTTACTTATCAAAAAAATTGATGCACAAAGCCATAAGCCGTTGCAAGGAGCTGTTTTCCGTATTACGCGTGGAGATGGTTCTATCGTTCGAGAAGATGCAGTAACTGATAGTGATGGTGCTATTTTCTTACCGGAATTGGAGGAAAACACTTACATCATTTCTGAGGTGAAAGCGCCGGATTCTTACCAGCTTGACAGCACGTCGAAAACGGTGCAGCTTCGTGCAGGTGAAACCTATGAAGTGACTTTTACCAATACGCGTGTTTACGGCCTGCAAATCATTAAGACGATCAAAGGCACAAACAAGCCGCTGAGCGACTGTGTTTTCAAAGTCACCAGAGCAAATGGTGAAGTGATTGGCAAATATACGACCAATTCTGCAGGTTTGGCAACGGTCAGCGGCTTGGAGGCTGGCGTTTATGTGGTAACGGAGATTTCGTGTCCCGAAGGTTACCGACTGGATGGTACACCGCAGAACGTGATCGTAAAAGCTGGTGAACTTGCAACCGCAGAGTTCCAGAATGAGAAGCTGGCGGGTATCCGTATCAAGAAAATCGACGCTGTGACAAAAAAAGGTATTTACGGTGTTCGATTCCTTGTAAAAGATGAGTTCAACAATTTGATTGGCGAGTATTCCACCGACCAGGACGGTTACATCGAACTTGATAATATTCTGACCGATGGAAAGAGCGAAGTTAAACTGAAGGTCGAGGAGATTGCAGCTGCACAGGGTTATGTGCTGGACAGCACGGTTCGTACACTGCGTGTCCGCCGTGGTGAAACAACCGAACTGGTTGTAGAGAATACACCTGTACTCGGTCAAATTCAAGTGGTAAAGAAATCCTCGCAGGATAATCCCATTACCAATCAGCTGAAAGGCAGCCTGCTGCAGGGTGCTGTTTTTGAAATTGAAAATGCCGAGACAGGACGCATCGTAGATACGATTACCACAGATTCCAGAGGCATTGCAGCCTCCAATCCGCTGCCGTTAGGCCGATACTTTGTGCGTGAATCCAAGGCACCGCGTTTTTTCCAACTCAATACGCAGAAAGCAGAAGTGAAGCTCAAAGTTGAGGGTGATGTGGTCCGTATCGAGATGTACGATGACCCGGCAAACATTAAGACCAGCATTAAAAAAACTGGCAATTATACGGTGGATGCTGGCGATAACATGCGCTATGATATCACAAATGTTGCAAATCAGTCCAATGTTCCACTGGATAATTTTAACTGGCATGACCGAATCCCGACTGATGCTGTTCGCGTAGGCACAATCACAACCGGCACGTATAACGCGCGAGTCTGGTATAAAATCCGCTACAAGACGAACAAACACGATTATCGTACGCTTGCGGACAACCTGCTTTCCACCAACCGCTACTCATTCAAGGTGGACTCCGGTTCGCTCAAACTGACAATCGGTGAGTATGTGACGGACATCCGCTACGAGTTTGGAACTGTGCCTGCAGGATTTAGGATGACTGAAAAGGCAACGGTTTACGTTTATGTGCCGTTTTATATGGGCAACGGCTACAACATTATTAACCGTGTAGACTGCGGCGGCTCCTATCAGGGTGAATGGGATAGTTCTACGAGTTCATGGGTGACTAAGATTCACCGCACGCCGATTTATCCGCTGCCTACATTACCGAAAACCGGCTACTAATCACAGAAAAGAGGGATATTCATGATGAAAAAAAGATTGCGGTGGCTGATTATGCCACTTCTTGCCGCACTGCTTGTCAGTGCGGCAGGTGCAGCAGAAGTTGGTGCGGAACAGGTACTGCTTGATGGCGATCAGGCTGTTTTTACGCCGGTCAGCATAGAACCGATTGAGATCAACGGTGTTCTGACACTATCCAAAACATATGAAATGCCGCCGGACTTTGATCCGGCGGCACTCAAAGAGCAGCCTTTTGAACAGGATGGATATCGGTATCATTATGACCACATGGACAAAACCATACAGCATAAAACCGAAACGCAGAATGCCGAGGATACTGTAACCATTGAAGCGCCATCCGCTGATCTATCCGCTGTTATCGACAAATTTCCGGTAACCAAGGCATATACCAAAGATGGTTATATCGGTGATTTGCTCCTGGATCTGCAGAGTATCAAGGTGGCTGTGACAGGCTATCGTACAGTCACGGACAGCCATCCGCACAGTGTCACAAAAACATATGAACTGCCGTATAACGATCGCTCGCTGGTACCGGAATCGATACAGGCTGATGGATTAAGCCTGCCGTGCACCAGTTTAAATTGGTCACCGACTGTCAATGTCTCAGATTCCGATGTGCCGGATACTTGGACAGCCACAGCGGTGTACAGCAAAACAACCTATACCAGCCGTCAGGTGGCGACTGGCTATCAGGCCAGTGCGGTGTACCGTGGTACAATCAGCAAAACCAGTGTAGATTATGTGACATATACGGTTACTTATGTTGGTAGTAAGTTGCCTCTCCTGCCGTTTCTCGATCCTGATGTGACGATTTCGCAGATTATGGTCGTCTGCGGAGCAGCTGCTATGCTGCTACTATTGCTGATTCTCTGTGTGATTCGATATGTCCTCTGGCATACGGCTCGGGTATATGTGTATAACGAGGAACGCCGTATCCACGATGTCGTGAGCCGCCAGTTTGTACGGGTCCGAACACCGAGAATACGGCTGAGTGCGCTGCAAGGCCATGCTGAAACGGAATATACCGTTATCCTGCGCCGCAAGCTGGCAAAACGCTTGGTTGGGCGAGATATTGCCATTGAAACCGGCGGCGAGGCACAGCATCATGTGGTTGAAGCGTTTGTTGGGAGCGATTATGCGTTTGGAGTGAGAATTTAAATCTTAATTATCGCTGGATAGTAATTTCTTGAATACTAAATGATTTATCATTAGGACTCATATTGTTTTGAGCCAAAACAATATCCGGACTCGTCCAACGAGATACAACATCAGATATATATTTTTTACAATCATCTCTTGTTCGATATCCTAAAATAATCTTTTTTAGACATTCAGGATGATACTTTAAATAATATGAATTTCTAAACGAAAATGCACATTGATCTGGCGCTTGCACAATCAATCGTTGTTCTTTCTCTAACTTCCATGATTCTGGCTTTTGAGTTATCACGTCTAATGTTCCACTATCTTGTTGCAATGTATGCAGCAAATCAGGTACTGTATTATCATAACAAACCGGTTTGATATAAATATTAAAGCCGTTTGGATATGTATCATTAATTTGTGGATTGTATACGTCTTCTTTTCGACCTTTTCTCTTCACCAAAAGGTAATATCCATCTTTCGAAATAAAATTATTAAAAGGTTGTTTGACATCAAATTCATATTGAAGGCAAACGCCATAATGATTATTTGCATAATGGGCCCACATCAAATCACTATATTTAATATTATTTTCATCAGCAATAAATACATCCTCTCGCGCAAAACAACATACAAGGAATCGATTTGTCGGAATAACGTGTGAGGGTAACCGATTAAAATCATTTGCAAAAATAGATTCTGGTTGGTCATTGGCACAGGTTCTGGTATAATCATCCATCTCTTCAAGTTGTACCGGCGTAAGATTATTAAAAATCGCCTTTGAATCGAACGGATCATTATATGCAGATGGGCATTGCATATAAATTTCAGATTTTTTTAGACTTTCTAAAAATTTATGAAGCTGACGCTTTGCTTTCCCTTTCGGGGTTCTATCATCGGGCAAGCCCAAAAATCGATATAATTTCATCGGCAATCACTACTTCCTAATCATCAATTTATTACGAGGAGATACAATATGAAAAAACACTATTTATTTTGTATTATTGTAATCATCAGTCTAACAATAGCTAGTGCCTCTGCCCTCGAGTATCACTACACAGCAGATCTCTATCCCAACCACTTCTACACCTCAACATCCTCCAACCGCGCGTTGGATATTGACAGTACCGACAATTCCGGTGGAGTCTCCATCATCATCCCGTCGGACAGTATGCGTACCGATGCGGACAACACGACACCTCGTGAAGGTTCGCCGGTGATTCCGGTTGGCTCGTACTTAGATCCGTGGGGTGATGCTGTGGAACAGCAGATCAACACAGACGAAAAGCTGAACGGTCTTGAGGGCATATCGTTCAACCGGCTCTCTGGTACCTCTACTAGCGGTGGCAGCTACACTGCACAAACACAGCTTGTCAGCACTAACGGTCACTTCGGCGCTGTCTCTATCGGAAATCGCAAGCTGTTTGCGTATATCTATCCCGGTGCAACCTATGAAAGCATGCGAAAAGGCGCAGGCCATGTAGACGGTACATCCACTTGGAATGGCAATGTCGCACTCTGCGGACACAATCGCGGCTCATGGCCGTATTTCGGCACACTGAAAAACGTGCAGGTTGGCGATATTATCACTTACCGGACCTCGCTCGGCGTGAGAACCTATCGAGTTACCTCGGCAGGGCGTATTTGGGCAACTAATACCGCTGTCTTGAATCCTACATCGGATAACCGAATCACACTGCTTACCTGTATTGCCAATGAACCGGCTTACCGGCTGTGTGTAATCGGAAAAGAAATCAAATAATCGTAACGGAAGCTCATTCAGCTTCCGTTTTCTATTCTCCACATTGCTCTGCAATGCGCTGAGCACGCTTAAGAATTTCCTGCCGCCAGTTTTGCTGCAGTGAACGTGCATTATTGGCTTTGCGAGCGATCTGTTGGGCCTCTGCCTTCAGCTTAACAGATCGTTCGCCTGTTTGCAAACGGTTCTCTAAGGCTTCCAACTGGATCACCAGTTGAGAAACATTTAGTTCTATTGTCAAAGACATAAATTCTACTCCATTAAAATTCTATCGAAAGGACGTCCCACTATGAATAAAAAGAAAACTATCAACTATTCGGAAGTAATGCGGCGCGTATTTCTTGTTTATCGCATTGCGCTGGTGCTGCTCATTCTGGCAGCACTTTTCATGCCGCATGCAGGGGCAGTCGAGGATATGTGGACTGCCGCAAATCGAATTATCAAGGATGTATATACCAAGATTGCCGGTGTATCTACGGTACTCGCTGGCTTGATGTCCGCTGTCGCAGTTATTGGTGCAAAAATGTCCGGAACGCAGCAGAAAGCCGATCAAGCGTGGGCCTGGCTTAAACGTGTCTGGCTTGCCTGGGTCATTATCAACGGCATCGGAGCATTTATCGCTTACATTCGCCCGCTTTTTACCGGTTTGGCGACTCTGGATTAAGTACATTATACGAAATTCGAGGCATTATGACAAGAGGAAGGAGGTCATCCTATTCTAGAAAAACTTATCAAAGCCTTATGTGAATGGCTTGCTTCAATGTGGTACGAGATGGTGGAAGAAGTACTGAAGCAGCTTATGGCTATGCTAAGCGTGGATTTGTCATACTTTTCGCAGCGAGTACCTGTAATTAAGAATATTGCGACCATTTTCCTGGCCGTCGGCTGGGCACTGCTTATAGGCAACTTAGCGTATCAGGCACTGCGGTCCATGGTATCCGGTGTCGGCATTGAGGCAGAGGACCCTACCAGACTGTTTCTGCGAACAGCTATGTTCAGTTTTCTGTTAGTATGCGGCAGACAGATTTGCAACATTGGTCTGAATCTGACTTTCGTTATTATGCAGCTGCTTCAAGTACCTAAATCCGTTTCATTTACACCATTTGATGAAGATTTCTTCAGCTTACTGCCTAACGCTGGTTGGTTGGTCGTAATTGTGGTCAATATCTATATCCAGTGGCAAATCATCAAACTATTCTTTGCGGTAGCTGAGAGATATGTTGTCTTGTGCACACTGGTGTACTGTGCTCCATTGGCATTTTCTATGGGCGGTTCCAAAAGCACGGCAGAGATTTTTCGAGGTTGGCTTCGGATGTTTGCATCCATGTGTACATTAGCTGCACTGAATTTAGTATTTGTCAAATTGCTGCTGTCTGCAATGTCCAATTCGCCTACGGGTGCCGCTATTGTGCCGTGGATCATGCTTATCACCGGCATTGTCCGTACTGCAAGGAAACTGGACAGCATCGTTCTGCGAATCGGACTGAATCCGGCATCGACCGGAGATCCGCTAGGTCGCCATCACATTCCGGGTGTACTCAGCGCAATGATGTTCCATCATGCGGCAGAATTTATCAAAAATACAATTTCGAATCCGCCGCATGCAACCAATACAATGCAGCCGCGCTATTTTGATCCGCTGGCATACGGCATAGACCGTCAGGTCACTACCGGACGTGTCGCCGAGATCAGTGCACCATCTGGAGCCAGCACACAGACTGCATCTGCTGAGTATAACAATAATGCTGAAAGCACCACAAATGTCAGCCGCTCGACCGGAACTATGCCGCAACGCACAGCATCGGTCTATGCACCGCACCAATATGCAGATATCAACATCGATGCAGATGATTTCATTGACGGTGAAAGCGTTTCGCATGTAAACAGTACCACTCCGTCGGTTTCTTCTCGCGTTTCTCCTATTGCACCGCATGTTCCGCAGCTTCCGCATAATTTTGCTGACACTAAGCCGCCAATTTCTCCGCAGACTGCTCGCCTGCCTATTACACCGCAGGCGCAGCATACCAATAACAAAACGCAGACTGCACAAAACGGTCCGCAAAATGTCGTACAAAATGCCAATGTGCAAAACGTCGTAGACGCTCATCTTACGGAACACGGTACAGAGCAAAACACTTCGCTTCAGCCCCAAACGATTGAGCACAATACGCAAACGGAGAAAAACAGCGGTACACACGGACAGCAATCTGGTCGAATCAGTCCGGTTACACCGCCTCGGCCTGCAATGCCTCGTGAGGTAACGAAAACAGAACATACTGCAGCAGAACATACTTCCGCTCATGTGCACTCCAGCCGCGAGCAGCAAACTGTAAATCATGTACAGCATCAGACAACCGCCAAGTCGGCACCTATTATGCCGAATGCATCGCAGAACAGCCATACCACCAATACGCAGGTACCTGTTCAAGTACAGCGAAACACAGTTCCTGCTTCTGATCATACTGTCACTCCTGCATCCGTACCGAAGACTGTTTCTCCGACAAAGCAGGAGCATACACATCCGCGTACACCTGCACAAGCAGCAAAACCGGATGTAACACCGCAGCGTACACCAACACAAGCAATGAAGCCGAGCGCAGTATCGCAGCATACACCGGCACAAGTGGTAAAACCGGATGTGACACTGCAGCGTAACCGAGGAGCCTCTGCTGCTGTAAGACCGGACATTTCACCTGTTGCGGCACAGAATCCTGCAGTTAAGCCTCAGCAGAACCGCAGCCAATCTTCCAATTCGGCCTCTCCAGTTTCGCATGTATCTCAACCGCATACCCTGCGCCGTACTGCAGAACCGGTCAAGCGAAAGGACATAACGCCTGGAAATGGAGGTGACCGCAATGCAAGACGAAAACGCAAACCGTAAACAGGCACTCATGTCTGCTGCCCACATTGCTCGGGCAGCAATGACTGGTGGTCTGCATGGTGCCGCTGCTGTAACAACCGTTGAAGCCGGGAAACGACTTGTTAAACCTGTACTTGCGGGAGCAATCGTAATTTTCGGTCTGCCGCTATTGTTTTTGACCGGAATACCCTGCGATTTATTTGACGCACCCAGTGCTAAATCTGCCGATATTCAGGAGATGACCGCACAGGCGCAATCTCTTAATGCCTCATGGAAGCGACAGCGTTCATTGGAACAACAGGCGGTAGAACTGTTTGTATCACTTCTGCCAAATAATATCGGTTATATCTCCATAGAAACACGACTTGGCAACACCAATGACTACTGGCAGGTGGCAATCACTTCCGTCCTGCATGAACAGGACGTTGCATTGTTGGATGAGGATAAAATCGTGCAGGCCATGAAGGATAAGATGTTGTACAAGCTCGAACCGAAATATGAGAACGGCAAACTAGTCGGATACATACTCGTAATTTACGACATGACGCCAGACGAACTTATGGACAAGCTGGGATTCGACGATCAACAGCGAAACTGGGCCGGTCTTATCGCAGATACAATTTCGGATAGTGACTACTCTGCGCCGGTCGGTTCAACGGACAATTCAGCAGATACAGATTTGTCCGATATCGTATTTACCGGTCGCGGTAATTCTAAAGATGTGGTGTACTTCAGCCAGTATGACAGCCGTTGGGGCAGCAAAATGTATGGCAAAACCAATACCATTGCCGGTGCAGGCTGCGGTCCGAGCTCTCTTGCAATCTGCATTTCTACATTGACTAACAAGACGGTTACACCGCCGGAAGTATGCGAGTGGTCGGTCAAAACCGGCCACCGATGTGAGGGATCAGGCAGCTACCACAGCCTGATTCCGGACGGTGCCGCTCACTGGGGAGTTCCTTGTCGCGGCATCGGTCAGAGCAAGAAACAGCTTGTGCAGGCATTACAGGACGGCAAACTGGTCATTGCCATTATGAGTCAAGGCCATTTTACAAAAGGAGGTCATTTTATAGTGCTTCGCGGTATTACTAGTCAGGGAAAAATTCTAGTTGCGGATTGCGCCAGTTATGAACGAAGTCAAAAAGAGTGGGATATTAGCATATTTTTCAACGAATGTAATAAAGGAGCCGCTTCCGGCGGACCTTTCTGGGTGTTGGGATAGACTAACTATTAAAAGTCAAGTCCAAAATGCGGAGGAGTGGTGAAAAACGTAGACGGCTCAAAAAGGGCATAGCAAAGCAGGCATCTTGTCGGACGCCTAACTGAGCATATAAAAATATGGGTTATATGGCACTGCTGTATGGCAGCCCGGATTTTTCCAAAGCGTAGATCAGCCGAAGTAGCTTCTTGGCTGCGTGAGAGAGCGCGACATTGTAATGCTTGCCCTCAGCCCGTTTCTTAGCGAGATAAGCCGCGAAGGTCGGGTCCCAATGGCAGACATACTTTGTGGCATTGTAAAGAGCGTAGCGCAGGTAGCGTGAGCCTCGCTTTTCCATGTGTGAATAGGCTCCAGACAGAGAGAGCTGCCCAGACTGGTAAGTGGAGGGAGACATCCCTGCGTATGCGAGGATCTTATCCGGCGAGTCGAAGCGGGAAAAGTCACCAATCTCAGCAAGGATCATAGCGCCCATACGAACGCCAATACCAGGGATCGTCGTAATGGGAGATTGTATTTCATCCATCATGGACTGGATCGCGGCCTCAATGTCCTCAATCTCGGCATCCAGTTCGTGGATCAGGCAGATCGTATGCCGCAGCTCCAGGGATTTGGCCGGCATAACAGAGCCGACAGAACATCTGGCAGCATCCCGAAGTATTGCAGCCATATCTCGTCCGTAGCGGCCTTTGGAGGCATCGCTTAGAACTGCTTTCAAATGCGTTAGGTGCGCTCCGGCAACCTGTTTGGCACCAGGAAACTCACTGAGAAGTGCGTAAACGGATGCCATGTGCAGTGTTGGAACCAGCTTCTCCAGCTCTGGGAACAGAATCGTGACCAGACGAGAAACCGACTGCTTCAGCTTCGCCCGTTCACGAACCTTGTCAAAACGGTATCTTGTGAGTGACTTTAGTTCCTCATTGTGGTATGCTGTGTCTGTGTAGGACTTGAGGTCCACATCAGACATGAGCATAGTTGCAATAGTTCGTGCATCAACACGGTCAGTCTTGGTTTTGCGAAGACTCAGACTTTTCCGGTAGAGGTTGGTGTGCAGCGGATTGATGACGTAGGTGGGCAGACCTTTGTCAAGAAGAAATCCGAGGATGTTGTAGCTGTAGTGTCCGGTAGCCTCAAGCCCTACTTTTATTTTATCCTCCGGACGAACACAGCGGCGAATCGTTTGCAGCAGTGTATCAAACCCCTCTGCATTGTTTTGGATGGTGAATACATCTGCCAGAACTTCACCTTCCGAGCTAAGGA
>CAVLCS010000063.1:0-16484 GCA_963661675.1 Bulleidia sp. | reverse complement strand
TGATTTTGCTCCAGTCTGCTTTGCTATACCCTTTTTCAGTCTCGCAAATTTTGCGGGACTTTTTTCATTTTGGCTATTGACTTTTGTTTGCAGGACTCCACTCTTCACTCTTTTTTACTTGCCGAGCAAAGCGAGGGTAACCGGGTCCACTCCCGTGGGTTCCCCATCCGACTGCGCCGGACCGACCGCCGCACGGCGGTTTTTCTGGTTCATCTCGAGGGCAGCCAGTTCGTCCTTCAGTTCGGCAATTTCCCACTTGCGGTACGCGGACACGAGCGAGCCCTCCTGCTGCGCCCACTCCCACACCTGCTGCGGGATATCCTCGGGACGGACGTCCGGGTATTCCTCGACGAATGCGGCGTAGATCTGGCCGTTCGGCATGGCGTTTGCCGCACGGTTGCGGCGGATGTACGCGTTGCGCTTGGAAAGTCCCTGTGCGGCCGCGTCGATCAGCTCCTCGAGCGTCAGCTCGATGCTATCGCCGTCCACCTCGACCGGATAGGTCTGCGCCTGCTCCTGCGGCGGATTTTCAACCGGCTGTTCCGATGCGAACGGATTGACCGCCAGTTCCTGCTCAGGATTCGGATTCATTGCTGTTTTCTGCATGTACATTTGCCTCCTTTTGCTGCTGTCGCTGTACGCGGAGTGCGTGCAGCAGGTCGTGTTTGCCGCGTACCTGATAATCCGGTACGTTTTCCAGATATACGAGCGGGTCGGAAATAACGCCGCTCTCCAGCAGATGATCGTTTGTCATCGTCTGCATGGTTTCGGACCAGTAGCTGGCCGCGCCCACGTCCACCTGCAGGCGCATGTCCTGTCCGGCAAGCGCGGAGAAGTCGAACGTGCACTTCTCGGGTTCGCCGCCGTCCTCGTTCGGCAGAACGAGCGTGCGCACGCCGTAGTGCGCGCCCATCAGATCGAGGAAGATACGCGCCCAGTCCTCGGTGAAGCGGTAAAACTCCATTTTGGTAAGCTCGAGCGGCGCTGCCGTTGCGTTCTGCACCGCGATAATGGCCGAGGTGTTGTCCGGCTTGACCATGCCGAGTGCGGCTTCGCTTGCGCCCATGAGTTCGGCGGTGTCGGTCATCATCTGCTTGAGCAGCTGCAGCACCTGGGCCGAGATATCCGGTGCCCGGAAGGCTGCCGCGATCGCGTCATTCGGGTTGCCGCGCATGCCGATGGCCTTGCCGACGTCGTTCGACCAGCCGTTCGGGAATCGTGTCATGTCGTACACGATCTTGGGGAACGCCACCTGCTTGATGCACTGCACATACATCGAGTACAGCTTGTTGATGGCGATCTGGTTCGGAATGGCCTCGGTCAGCGGACTTTCGCCGTGGCACGAGCCGCGTACGCGGTTCCAGCACAAGTGCGTCACCGGATACAGCCGATAGGGAAGTACCTTTTCCGGCATGACGACCGCGTTCCGCGTGGTCTTGCAGAAGGCAATGCCGTTCTCGGTTTTGCGCATATGCAGGAGCACGGTCACGCGCTCGCTGTCGCCCGAGGTGCGGTAGCGGTGGTATTCGCCGACGTCGTCCGGCCGAATGGCTTCCGCGTCAGCTGCGGAGACACCGTTGGCCCGTGCTTCCTGTCGGACCTCGTCCGCGTCACGCCGCATGGCAATGATAATGTACGGCTGACGCTGCACTTCATCGCAGGCGGCGTTGCCGAAGCAGATGTTCGTGGAGTCGATCAGCTCGACCGCGATATCTCCCTTGACCGCTTGACCGGTCTCGAGCGCCGGATCGAAGTGCATGTAAAAGCATGCGTCGCCGTCCACACAGGCGTTTTTCAGCAGCGGACGGCCGAGTGCCTTGACGCCCGAACGCTCAATGGCCGATGCAAACGCACGCTCGAGCACATGTGCGGTCTGCCGACCGCCCTCGTCCATGTCGAACGGCTGGGCGCGTACCGCCACATCGTCGGAGACCAGCATGGACACGAACAGGTTGACGCATCGGCGCAGCACGTTGAAGATCAGCGGGTCGAGCGACTGCACGCGCAGACCCTCCCACTGCCTGCCGAGGTAAAACGCTTCGTTGCGCCGCACGCGGTCGTACAGACCAATCGAGCGTTTGTAGTCGCGGTCGCG
Organism: Bulleidia sp.; assembly: GCA_963661675.1. Classification (GTDB taxonomy): domain Bacteria; phylum Bacillota; class Clostridia; order Oscillospirales; family Butyricicoccaceae; genus Agathobaculum. The sequence continues at coordinate 14,389 of CAVLCS010000063.1, read as the reverse complement.
CTCATATTTGCGCCAGATGGCCGTCGGTGACGGATCAAATTTCATTGTTTTCCTCCTCTCTGCCGTAGTTCATCAGCGCCGCCAGATCGCGGCTGAGCGTGTCCTCCGGCGTATTTTCTGCCGTGTGCTCCTTCGGCAAACGCCGCGGCAGAACCACACCGCCGGAGATTACGGCACCGGTCAAGACCAGTACCGCCGCGGCTAATGCGTAAGTTAAGATTTCCATTGTGCCCTCCCTTTTTGATTTAGAGTGTAGATTGGAGAGTGTAGAGTGGAGAGAAGGAACGCGCACAGCGCGTATTCAATAATCGCCGCAGGCGATACCGCATCTCCACTCTTCACTCCTCACTCTTCACTCTTTTTGCGGTTCTCAGAACCGCAGAAATTCACCGACTTCACAGTCGTAAGCCGATTGCGGAGCCATCTGAACCGGCTCATAAACCGTAGCGGCATATCCTCTCAGTGCGTCCGGTGCATGCGTGAGTTCATGCGGCGTATTCGCCGTGTCGGACGGATTGCGGCTGTCATGCTGCAGTGCGGGCAGGGTGCGGATCAGATTGCGGCAGGTGTCAAAGATCGTCAGCTTGGGCCGAACGGCACCGTCCGTATCCTTGCGCGGCATGAGCAGTTCATGCAGCGCCAGCCACCCGGCGACGCGTTCGTTGCTGCTTTTGACAAAATCCAGTCCGCTGTCCGCGAACAGCTCGACGGCGCTGCGGCCGGTCTCCTGTCTCCGGTTCCACAGATCGGGCGGCGCGAGACGGCAGTCGATGTGTTCTCCGGCCATCTCACAGGCAAGAATTTGCGCCGCTGCATCCGAAATAATAAGTCCCGGACGGTACAGTTCGCGGTAGACCACGCTGTGTCCATCCGGACTTTGCGCGATCCACAGAGCCGCGAGCATGTCCAGACCGTAGTCAATGGTCAGGTATCGTCGCCAGTCGTGCGGGATGGCGTACGGCTTGACAACATGCAGTTCACGCGAGAATTCGCTGAAATACTGTCCTTCATTGAGTTCCCACACGCCGTCGAGCAGTGCTTTCCGGTCAGTGGGAGAGAGCAGCTTCAGCCGTTTTTCATATCCTGCATCTGCCTTGCGGAGAAACGGGTTGTCGCCCAGTCTTGCGGGCAGGAACAGCCGTGTGCCGCCGTCGAACTCACGCACGGTGTCCGGCGGCATGGAGTCGATAAACCGGCTCTTGACCCACTGGTGTCCGACACCGCCGGGGTTGGTCGTGGCCTTGACCTGCTTGGGGAATCCGTTCGTGCCGCGGATACGCGACAGCAGATAGGTGAACTGGCTTTCGGTGAAATGTGTCAGCTCATCGAACCGGATGATATCGTATTCCGCACTCTGGTACTTGGTCACGTCGCTTTCCGCGTCGCAGTACCCGAACTCCAGCGCCGAACCGTTGGCAAAATCCCATCGGTGCTCACTCACCTTGTATTTGGCAATGCACTGCGGATACAAGCGCAGCGCCGCCGGTACGAGCGAGCGCTCGAGTTCGGGCATGGTCCGCCGGAGCATCAGCTGCCGCGAACCCGGATAGCATACCGCAAACCGCAGGGCATCGAGCAGCTGACCGTGGCTTTTGCCGCCGCCTGCCGCACCGCCGAACAGCGTTTCGAGCGTATCCGACTGCATGAACGCCGCCTGTCGCCGTGTTACGGGGAATTCGTATCGTCTACGATCCGAAACACGATCTCCACCGGCTGGTTTTCGGTTTGTTCGCCGCCCAGCATCACGCCTTTGCCGACCGTCCGGTCGAGGATCTCCTTGATCGCACTGAGCCGGCTGTTCGCGGGCGCTTCCGCATCGTCCGCGATGTCGTACAGCATCCGTATCAGCCGATCCGGCTTTTCGTTTTCGCTGCACATGGCCTCACCTCCTTTCGATGAGCCATAGAATAGGAGCAAAATTCAAATTTGTCAAGAACAAATGTTCGATTTTTTATTTGCTTGCAATTTTTGCCCAGCTGCGGTATGCTGAATAAGATGGAAAATATGCGGCGCGGCAGCGCTGCTATCAGGAGGAAAGAAGATGAAAAAAATCGACCTTATCGCGCTCGATCTGGACGGAACCGCCCTGAACCCGCAGAATCAGGTCTCTCCGGCAACGGCTGATGCAGTACGCCGTGCCCGCGAGAGCGGCATTCACGTTGTGGTCTCCACCGGACGAATCTGCGGCGAGGCACGCGACTATGCGCTCATGCTCGGCACGGACGATCAGATGGTCACCTCGGGCGGTGCAACTCTGTCGAGCGTGTCGCAGGAGCGCTGCACCATGCGCATGTCCATGCCGTGGGAGGCCGCTGTGCGGGCGTCCGCCGTTGTGGAGCGCATCGGCATGATCACGATGGTGTACGTCGGGGAGACCCTGCTCATTACCCCGTATGACGATATCGAATTCGGCAAATATAAGTCAAATGAGGGTTATTTAAGCTCGAAAAAGGTTGTGCCGTCTGTCGCGGAATATATTGCCACCAACCGCATTTCGGTCGATAAAATGTTCATCCGCAGCCAGGATCCGGTCATGCTCGTGCGCGCTCGTGCACAGCTGGAGCAGATCCCGGGCATCCGCGTGATGAGCAGCGCGACCGATAACCTCGAGGTCATCACGCCGGCCGCTGACAAGGGCGTAGCCCTGGGTATGCTGTGCCGTGAGCTGGGCACCGACCTCGACCACGCAGCCGCCATCGGCGACAGTGAAAACGACCTCGAAATGCTGAATGCCGTGGCCCTTCCGATCGCCATGGGCAACGCGAGCGCGGCCGTCAAAAATCTGTGCCTGCGCGAGACGCTCACCAACGCACAGGACGGCGTAGCTGCGGCCATCGACCGCATCATCGCGGAGAACGGCTGACCGGGCAAAACGGCCGCTGTTTTCCGGAAAAACAGTGGTAAAAACCGGATTTCTATGCTATAATATACTTGCAGAATATCCGCAAAAGCGGAAAAACAGGCGCTTTTATCTGATTTGCGATCAAATGCGCCATGGAAATGAATTACAAAGAAAGTTGAAGGATAGAAGTTTTGGCTGCAAGGAAAACCACAACAAAAAAATCGACGAAAAGTGTGCCTAAGGGCAAGCGGGCGGCTCAGCCGCCGCAGGAGGATTTCGGTCCGATCCTGTCCCGTCCGGTCTGGGGCATCATCTGGGGCATTGTCGGTCTGCTGTGCCTGCTGTCGATCCTGCCGATCGACGGCGTGCTGCTCAAGTGGCTGCACCGCGGCATCGGTGCGCTGATCGGCAAGGGCGCGTATGTCATGCCGTTTGCGCTGATCGGCATCGCCGTGCTGCTGTTTGCGCGTCCCAAGGGTCCCGTGCGTCTGCGCGGAACGTGTATCGCGCTTATGCCGCTGCTGCTTGGCAGCATCATCCACGCGTTTTCGTGTGCAAACGAGTATGACCTGTCCATGAGCACGCTCAGTGACCTGCTTTCGACCGGCATGGAAGGCTCGTCCGGCGGTCTGCTGGGCGGCGGACTGTACATTCTGCTCGAGTGGGCGCTCTCGTCCATCGGCGCACTGCTCATCCTGCTGGTGCTGTTCATCGTGTCGCTGCTGGTGGCCTGCCGGATCACGCCGCAGGCGCTGTACGACATGGTTCGTCCGCCCGAGTACGAATACGAGGACGAAGAAGAGCGCGAGCGCTACGAAGCACCTGTCCAGCTGCCCAATATCCATGAAGCGGCAGCCGCGCATGCACAGCGCCGAGAGGAGCGCCGTGCGCACCGTAAATCCGACTTTGATATCCCGATCGACACCGAACCGCCCGGAGAGGATAAGCCGGGCGAGGAGCTGATCGATCCGCGCAAGCGCAAGGGCAAGGCCATCGCGCCGGACGAATATCTGCGCTCGCTGCGCGACAACGTGAAGAAAAAGGCCGGAAGCATCATGGATCTGGTCGAAAATAAGCCGTCGGAGGACGTTCCGGTGCACGTTGCCGAGCCGGAACCCGAGCACGAGGCGGCTCCTGCACCGGCATCCAAGCCGAAAAAGACCGAAAACATCTCGGAGACCGAGCAGGCGGCCATGAATACCGCCATCGACGAGAGCCAGAAGGCTCCCGCGCCGGTGTACGACTACCCGCCGATCGACCTGCTGACGCAGGGCAAGCATGCGTCTGTCGCCGGTGCGGAAACCGAGCTGCGTGAGAGTTCTGCGTGCCTGCTCGATACGCTCGAGTCGTTCAACATCGAGGCACAGATCATCGGCATTGTCCGCGGACCGTCGGTCACCCGCTTTGAGTTGACCATTCCGCGCGGCATCAAAATCTCGCGTATCACCGCACTTTCGGACGATATTGCGCTGTCTCTCGGCGCATCCAACGTGCGAATCGCCCCAATTCCGGATAAAATTGCGGTCGGCATCGAGGTGCCGAACAAGACGGTCAACACCGTATTCATCCGCGAGTGTATCGGCTCGACCGCGTTTGCGAACGCGAAAAGCCGCCTGTCCTTTGCCGTCGGCAAGGACATCACCGGCAAGCCGGTCATCGGCGATATCGCCAAGATGCCGCATATGCTCATCGCCGGTACCACGGGTTCCGGTAAGTCGGTGTGCATCAACTCCATGCTGATCTCGCTGCTGTACAAGTCCACGCCGGAGGAGGTCCGCCTCATCATGGTGGACCCGAAGATGGTCGAATTGGGCAACTACAATGGCATTCCGCACCTGCTGATCCCGGTCGTCACCGACCCGAAAAAGGCCGCCGGTGCGCTCAACTGGGCGGTCGGTGAGATGGAACGCCGCTACAAGCTGTTTGCAGACCATCAGGTGCGCAATCTGGTCGGTTATAACGACCTCATGCGAGCCGAAAAAGCCAAAGCCGAGCAGACCGAGGACGGAACGCCCGAGCAGTATCAGGTGCTGCCGCAGATCGTCATCGTCATCGACGAGCTGGCCGATCTGATGATGGTCGCCGCCAAGGAAGTCGAGAACTCCATCTGCCGTATCGCGCAGAAGGCTCGAGCAGCCGGTATGCACCTTGTTGTTGCAACGCAGCGTCCGTCGGCTGACGTTATCACCGGTATCATGAAGGCGAATATTCCGTCGCGTATCGCGTTTGCGGTAGCCAGCCAGATCGAATCCCGCATCATTCTGGATACGACCGGTGCGGAAAAGCTGATCGGTAAAGGCGATATGCTGTATGCGCCGCTCGGTGAGGGCAAGCCGACCCGAGTACAGGGCTGCTTCATCTCTAACGAGGAGATCGAAGCCGTTATTTCCCGCATCAAGGAGACCAGCACCGCCGAGTACAGCGAGGAGATCCTCGAGCACATCGAGCAACAGGCGGAGCAGGTCGGCAACAGCAAGGGCAGCAGCGGCGGCACGAACGACCCGGGCGACGATGAGGACGAACTCATCGAAGAGGCCATCGAGGTCATCATGGACTGCCGTCAGGCGTCCACATCCATGCTGCAGCGCCGCCTGAAGCTGGGTTATTCGCGTGCCGCGCGTATCATCGACCAGATCGAGGATCGCGGTATCATCGGTCCGTCCGAAGGCTCCAAGCCGCGCCAGATTCTCATCTCGCGTGAGGATTGGCAGGAGATGAAGTTACGCCGGACAATGCCGCTGGATAAGTAGTAATTAGGAATGAGTAATTAGTATTATGGGTGAAAAGCTGACATTTCACGATGTGAAGAAGGCTTTTTGCCCCAATAATTGCTGATTGCTGAAACCGTTCCTCAATTACTAATTTCTAACTACTAATTACTAATTCTCTTAGGAGGTAATCTATTATGAAGAAGATTAACATTGCCGAAAAGACTTTCAACCCGTTCGACCTGATCGGTCAGAAGTGGATGCTGATTTCCGCCGGCACCGAGGACAAGTGGAACACCATGACGGCCAGCTGGGGTGCTGTCGGTGTGATGTGGGGCAAGCCGAGTGCGACCTGCTACATCCGCAAGAGCCGCTTCACCAAGGAGTTTGTAGACGCAGGCGAGTACTTCACCCTGACTGTCCTCAAGGACGGCAACCGTCAGGCGCTGAACACCCTCGGTTCCAAGTCCGGCCGTGACATGGATAAGATGCACGAGAGCGGCCTTACTCCGGTATTCGTAGAAGGTCAGCCGACCTTCGAGGAAGCCGAGCTGGTGCTCATCTGCCGCAAGCGCGGTGTAACCGATATCGCACCGGACGACATGGATCAGGAAGTACAGGACAAGTGGTATGGCGATCACGACTACCACACCATGTACATCGGCGAGATCGTAGCTGCTTACGAGAACTGATTTTTACAAATATTTCACCAATTCCTCACAGAATCGGTGTATCATAAGCAGAAGAGAACAGGGTCGCTTAAAAGCGGCCCTGTATCCCCATTACCAATCACGCCTCAAAAGGGAGGAATGCAATTCGTGAAAAAACGATTGCTCAGTCTGATCACAGCGGCCGCGCTGATGGTCGGCATGCTGCCTGCGGCTTTTGCAGGCTATGAAAACTTTACATCGAAAACAACCTATCCGGCCGGACAGTTCACCGACGTACCCGCAACCGAGTGGTACGCGCAGAATGTCCAGGCGGCGTATGAATACAAGCTGGTGGACGGCGTGAGCGCCACCCAGTTCAAGCCGAACAGCAATCTGACGCTCGCACAGGCGATCAAGCTGGCAGCGTGTCTGCACAGCACCTATGTCAGCGGTACGACCGAGTTTGAGACCGCACGTCCGTGGTACCGGCCGTATGTGACGTACGCGCTCGAGAACGGCATCATCAGCACCACCTATGCGGATTATGACCAGCCGGCCACCCGAGCACAGTTTGCGTCTATCTTCGCGAACGCTCTGCCGGAGGACGCGCTGACCGCGATCAACGACATTGCGGACGGCTCGATTGCGGACGTGGACATGTCCGCAGGCTATGCCGCTGATGTGTACCGCCTGTATCGCGCAGGCGTGCTCACCGGCAGCAATAACGCGCATGATTTCAAGCCGAACACCAACATTCGACGCAGTGAAGTGGCGGCTATCGTCACCCGTATGGCGAAACCCGACCTGCGCCAGAGCTTCACGGTAGAAGCGCACGTCGGCATGACGGCAGACGAGGTGTTCAGCGCCTGCGTACCCGCGATCTTCAAGCTGTACGCCTATGATTACAAGAATAACATCCTCGGCATCGGCAGCGGTGTTGTGCTCAGTGCACGCGGCGATGCAGTGACCTGCGGCCATCTGGTCAACGGTGTTTACCGCCTTGTGGCCGAGATGTACGACGGCACCAAGCGGGAAGTGACGATTTACAGCTTCGACGCAGATGCAGATATCGCGCATATCCGTGTTGTCGGCAGTACGCTGCCGTACCTCAGCGTTTCCACCGAGGTCGAGGAAGGCGACACCGTGTACGCGCTCGGCTACCCGGGCGGCGGCGCAGCCAAAGTCACGACCGGCAAGGTGACCGACCCGGAAAACGATGATTATCTCGCACCGATGATCGAAAGCACGGCGCAGGTCATCAGCGGCAACTCCGGCGGTGCGCTCATCAACGATGAGGGCAAGGTCGTCGGTATTACTGTCAGCAGCCATTCCGGCGGTGTACCGTCCTATTCGGTGCCGATCCGCTACCTCAGCAGCCTGATCGGCGACGGCACGGCGTACTCTCCCGGTGAGTACAACCGCAACCACAAGCCGGATGCGTCCCGTTGTTACAGCAAGCACTATCCGGTGCCGGATTTCGGCACGGTGACCGGTGTAACGCTGCTCGGCACCATCCGAGAGGGCACCACGACCACCTACTACTACGACAGGGAAGAGGTAGAATCCGGCGATAAGATCCTGCTGCGCTACTACGCGGCCCTGGGAGAGAATACCTTCTACCAGTTCACCGGCGGCTCATTCACCTCGTCCTCGACATACCCGTATTCGGTCAAGCTCTACGAGACCAGCTACGACGGTATCCCTGCGATCAGCGTCGTGGTTTCCAATAACTCCATAGCCTCTATCGGCGGTCTGCCTCAGACTGTCGATTTTCTTTTGCAGGATTTTGTGCATTACGCCTAAGAAAATGCATGCGCACTGGCGCGAGATGTATATCTGCCAAAATGCCGTAAAATATGCGTAAAATGAGGAATTGCAAAATCAAATCCGCTTCAAACCCGAAATAAATCAAATTTCTGTGTAGAACAAAACCGTTTTAACACGAATAAAAATGATGGATTTGGTAAAACTGCACAATATACCCATGGTAAATCGGTGTAATACCACAATGGAACATCATGTGCAGAACGTGCTATAATGTGCTTGTGCAATAAAGTGAGATTTAATTAGAGCTAAAGAGAGAGCACGAATCGAAACGAAGGAGAAGACCCCATATGAAAAAGTACGTTTATATGTTTACGGAAGGCAATGGTCACATGCGTGAGTTGCTTGGCGGCAAGGGTGCTAATCTGGCCGAGATGACCGGACTGGGCATGCCTGTGCCGCAGGGTTTCACCATTACCACCGAGGCCTGCACCCGTTACTACGGGGACGGCAAGAACATCTATCCTGACATTCAGGATCAGATCCTGCTTTACCTCGATCAGCTGGAAAAGATCACCGGCAAGACCCTCGGCGATCCCGAGAAGCCGCTGCTCGTATCCGTTCGTTCGGGCGCACGCGCTTCCATGCCCGGCATGATGGACACCATCCTCAACCTCGGCATGAACGACGAGATCTGCGAGGCTGTTGCCAAGCTGACCAACAATCCGCGTTTTGCACGCGACTCCTACCGCCGTTTCATTCAGATGTTCTCTGACGTTGTTATGGAGCTGCCTAAGTCCACCTTCGAGCAGTTTATCGACCAGGTTAAGGACAAAAAGGGCGTTAAGATGGATAATGAGCTGGACGCGGACGATATGTCCGAGCTGATCGTCCTGTTCAAGGATCACTATAAGAAGTCCCTCGGTGAAGAGTTCCCGCAGGACCCGAAGAAGCAGCTGATGGAAGCGGTTCGTGCCGTATTCCGCTCGTGGGACAATCCGCGTGCGAACACTTATCGCCGCATGAACGATATCCCGCACAGCTGGGGCACGGCCGTAAACGTACAGTCCATGGTATTCGGCAATATGGGCGAGACCTCGGGCACCGGCGTAGCCTTCACCCGCAACCCGGCCACCGGCGAAAAGAAGCTGTACGGCGAGTTCCTGATGAACGCACAGGGCGAGGACGTTGTAGCCGGTATCCGTACGCCGCAGCCGATCTCCGCACTGGCGGACACCATGCCGGAGGTTTATCAGCAGTTTGTTGACATTTCCAGCCGCCTTGAGCAGCATTACGGCGATATGCAGGATATGGAGTTCACCATCGAGAATGGCAAGCTCTACATGCTGCAGACCCGTAACGGCAAGCGTACTGCACAGGCAGCGCTCAAGGTAGCCGTTGATCTGGTGGACGAAGGCGTCTGCACCAAAGAGCAGGCCGTTATGAAGGTAGAGGCCAAGCAGCTTGACGCACTTCTGCACCCGACGTTTGATCCGGCCGCACTCAAGGCCGCAACCCCGATCACGACCGGTCTGCCGGCATCTCCCGGTGCAGCCTGCGGTGCAGTTTACTTCACCGCAGAAGCAGCAGCCAATGCGCACAAGACCGGCATCAAGGCCGTTCTCGTCCGTCAGGAGACCTCTCCGGAGGATATCGACGGCATGGCCGTATCCGAAGGCATCATGACCGCTCGCGGCGGCATGACCTCGCACGCTGCCGTAGTAGCACGCGGTATGGGCACCTGCTGTGTAGCAGGCGTTAACGGCATCAAGGTTTCCGAAGAGGATAAGACCCTGACCTTTGCCGACGGCACCGTAGCACACGAAGGCGATGTCATTTCGCTCGACGGCTCGACCGGCAACGTATATCTTGGCGCAATCGCAACGCAGGAAGCTGAGCTGACCGGCGACTTCGGCCGCTTCATGGGCTGGGCCGACGAGATCCGCACTCTGCATGTCCGCACCAACGGCGATACCCCGCGTGACGCAACGCAGGCCCGCAAGTTCGGCGCAGAAGGCATCGGCCTCTGCCGTACCGAGCATATGTTCTTCGAACCGGCCCGCATCAAGGCGGTTCGTGAGATGATCATTTCCGATACGCTCGAGCAGCGCAAGGCCGCTCTGGCGAAGATCCTGCCGATGCAGAGAGGTGACTTTGAGGCGATCTACCGTGCAATGGGCGGTCTGCCGGTTACCATCCGTCTGCTCGATCCGCCGCTCCACGAGTTCCTCCCGCACGAAGATGACGAGATCAAGGAACTGGCCGATGAGATGGGCGTATCCTTTGAGAAGCTCAAGGGCAAGGTAGAAAGCCTGCACGAGTTCAACCCGATGCTGGGTACCCGCGGCTGCCGTCTGGACGTTCTCTATCCGGAGATCGCCGAGATGCAGACCGAAGCGATCGTATCCGCAGCCATCAACGTCTGGAAGGAAGACGGCCTGCATATCACGCCGGAGATCATGGTTCCGCTGGTATCCGAGGTCAACGAGCTGCGCTTTGTAAAGCAGGTTATCAAGGCTAAGGCTGACGAGCTGATCGAGCAGTCCGGCCTGAAGATGAAGTATATGGTCGGCACGATGATCGAGACGCCGCGTGCAGCAGTCACCGCAGGCGACGTAGCCAAGGAAGCAGAGTTCTTCTCCTTCGGCACCAACGACCTCACCCAGATGACCTACGGCTTCTCCCGTGACGACGTGGGCCGTATTCTGGAGACCTACTTCGATAAGAAGATCCTCGAGTCCGACCCGTTCGCTCGTCTGGACCAGCAGGGTGTTGGCCGTCTGATCCGCTTCGCGGTAGCAGAAGGCAAGCGTACCCGTCCGGATATCAAGCTTGGTATCTGCGGCGAGCACGGCGGCGACCTGTCCTCCGTAGAGTTCTGCCACAATGTTGGCCTGAATTACGTTTCCTGCTCGCCGTTCCGCGTGCCGATCGCACGTCTGGCAGCAGCACAGGCTCGCGTAAAGGAGCTTGGACTGGCATAAACCTCCCCCCAACTTGACATACAGCGCGAAAAGGCTTCGGAGCATTTGCTCCGAAGCCTTTCGTGTGTCCTGTCGCAAAACAAAACCGCAGGTGTTGACCTGCGGTTTGTTTTTATGCGTATTTGATTAGAGAACCTTCTCCACATCCTCCGCGATCTGCTCTGCGGTGAGGTGATTGTCCTTCAGCACCTCGGCTACGTCATAGCGGTCGAGGAACTCCTTCTTGAGACCGAAGTTCAGCACCTTGACGTCGGAATCGCCGTAGAAACGGGCGATCTTCTCGCCGAAGCCGCCGTCGAGCACGCCGTCCTCGAGGGTGATGACCACATCGTGGTCGGCCTTCAGGCTCTCGAGCAGGTCGGTATCCACGCCGGTGATATAATACGGGTTGATGAGGGTCGGCTGTACGCCGGTCTTCTCCTTGATGAGCGCCGCCGCCTGCTCACCGAGCGGATAGAACGAACCAAGACCGATCACAGCGACCTTGGAACCCTTTTCCTTGACCTCGTAGGTGTTCAGCTTGCCGAAGTCCTTGGTGACAGCCTTGCCGTCGGACACGAGCGGACCGCCCGGCATACGGATAACGACCGGGTGCTCGTTCTGCTCAATGCTCCAGTCGAGCATCGCCAGATATTCTTCCTTGGTAGTCGGCGCCAGATAAACCAGATTCGGGATATTGGCCAGCATCGGAATGTCGTACAGACCGAGGTGGGTCACGTCGTTCATGCCGTAAACCGTGCCCCATGCCACAACGATGGTCGCTGCGTTGTTGTTGATGCACAGATCCTGCGAAATCTGGTCATAGGTGCGCTGAACAAACGTGCTGTACACGCCGTAAACCGGCTTGCCGCCGTTGGCCGCAATGCCGGACGCCAGAGCGACCGCATTCTCCTCGGCGATGCCTACGTCGATAAACTGCTTGCCGGCCTTCTGACGCATGTCCTCGGTAAAACCAAGCACAGTCGGGGTACCCGAGGTGATCATGCACACGGACGGGTCAGCCTGCATCTTCTTCATCATAAAGTCGAGCGTGATGCTCTCGTAGCACTCGCCGCTCATGTCCATCAGCGGTTCACCGGTCTCCGGATGGAACGGTGCACAGTAGTGCCATGCCTCCTTGTGCTGCTCGGCAGGTGCGTAGCCCTTGCCCTTCTGAGTGACGATGTGTACAACGACCGGCTGCTTGCTGTCCTTTACGGTCTGGAATGCGTCGATCAGAGATGCAACATCGTTGCCGTCGGCCACAAAGCGGTAATCCAGACCCATGGCACGGAACAGATTGCATTCTGCCTTGCCGTTGGTCTCGCGCAGCAGGTGCAGGTTCTGGTACAGACCGCCGTGGTTCTCCGCGATGGACATATCGTTGTCGTTGACAAGGATAATGAGGTTGCCGTCCAGCTCTGCCGCATAGTCCAGCGCTTCCAGCGCTTCACCGCCGCTGAGCGAGCCATCGCCGATGATGGCAACCACGTTGCCGTCCTCACCTTTGAGGTCGCGGCCCTTAGCCAGACCGCACGCCAGACTTACCGAGGTGGAGGTGTGGCCGATGGTGAAGTGGTCGTGCTCGCTCTCGTGCGGATTGCTGTAACCGGAAACGTCGTCGTAGTGCTCCTCGTACAGGAACGCGTCCTTACGGCCGGTCAGCATCTTGTGCGGATAGGACTGATGGGAAACGTCGAATACGAACTTGTCCTTCGGGGACTCGAATACATAGTGCAGTGCGATAGTTGCTTCTACCATGCCGAAGTTCGGGCCGAAATGGCCGCCGTGACGGCTCAGCTTGGTCAGCAGTGCATCACGCATTTCGGACGCAAGTACGGTCATCTGCTCGACGCTCAGCTTCTTCACGTCAGCGGGACCGTTGATGTTCTCGATATACATAGTTTTCCTCCTGAATATTTTTTTCTAAACTAACTCTATCACTTGGAGTATGCTCCAAGTCAAGCGGTTTTACGAAAAATTATGAAAAAAATAAAGGCACCCGATACAGGTGCCTTTATGCTCAAATTACCGCAGAAAACGCTTCTCCATTCACCGTCCAGTACGCTTTTCCGTCCTGCACATAGAGGTCGGAGCCGCCGCGTTTGCATCCGGCGTTCAAGAAAACGGCCGTGCCGTCCGGATTCAGGCGGTAGAGATTGTAGCCGAAGTCCTCGGCCGAGCGGTAACGCTCGGTGTGCCCGAATACAAAGCCGATCATCGTGCCGTCGTCGAGAGAGACGTAGTTGGTGAAGTCAAAACCCGCATACGGTGTCGCGCCAAGCTCGGACTGCTTCATGAGCGCACGCTCACGCTGATAGGCAGGGGACTCGAGATAAGCCATGCTGTTCGGATACAGCATCGTGTGCGAGGGATATTTTTTGCCGGAGGGAACAGCGCTTGCGCCAATCTCGCCGACCTTTGTGCCGCAGTTCATGCAGAATTTTGCGCCGTCCGGCAGCTGCGTGCCGCAGTTCATGCAAAACATGGTAATCGCTCCTTTACATAGTTTAAGTATATCGGGAGAGGGAACGTCTGTCAAATGTCTGTCACAGGCAAAAATGCGAAAAAAGGAAAGAAAAAACCGTCTTTTCAAAGAAAAGACGGTTTTCAGTGGCAGCCGAAGAAGGATTCGAACCCTCACAAACAGAGTCAGAGTTACAAATATGTGGAAATTGGCCTGTATTATAGTGTGCTGCTATGTTATATATATTCTATCAAAAAAGTTCTGATATTTTAAGTAAAAATATGTATTTGCTGATTTAAGTGCAGAAAAAGCTCTAAATAATGATGGCTGGAAATGTAGGCGAAAAAATAGTTGCAGACCCTCATTTCTGAAATTTTGGAAAATTGACAGACATTTTGGCAGACATACGCTACTGATTGACACAAGCAAAAGGACCGACCTTAACGATAAGGGACGGTCCTTTTGCTTTATGGAGAGCAGTGTGGGATGAGAAAGTTCAAGGAATTTTATATGGGCTGGAATCGGAAAAAAATTGTGGATGGAGTTCTTGCCCGACCTCCGCCGTTAAGCACGCAAAAATCAAAAGCAATTTATGTATAGGATATAGGAGGGATACTTATGTACTACAACACCTGTCCGCACTGCGGTGCACACTTAGACCCGGACGAGCACTGCGACTGTTTTGCCCGTGTGCGCGGCAAGAAAATTCGCACTGGCAACTGCCGTATCCATGGCACGATGGGCCGCACGAGGTACGCGCGTGACCGTACTTAAACTCGGCAGTCTGTTTGATGGAATCGGCGTGTTTCCGCTGGCGGCTATGCACTGCGGCATTGAACCTGTGTGGGCCAGCGAGATTGAAGCACGCCCAATCTCCATTACCAAACGGCATTTCCCGGATATGCTGCACTTGGGCGACATTATGAAAATCAATGGTGCGGAGATACCGCCGGTCGATGTGATTACATTCGGTTCGCCCTGTCAGGACTTGTCGC
>CAVLCS010000062.1:0-16716 GCA_963661675.1 Bulleidia sp. | reverse complement strand
CAGCCGGAAACCCTACATCAGAAATCCTTCATCCCACAACTTTTGTGATTGACCCAAATATTTTTTCAAATCACGCAAAATGCAATCTCTCCGCTTTCTCACCATCGTATGTGAAATACCAATCTGCTGTGCATATGCTCGTACAGAAAGTCCCTGATAGAACAGTGCATCTATCAACTGACGGTCTGAATCCTCCAGATTTTCTAACGCTTTGGACAATTTTTCAAATGTGTTATCTTCTTTCTGCGCAATGTAGCAGTCCTCTGCACTGGGAACAACTTCTGCCATCAAATTTTCAATATGTATATGATCTTCTTCAAATCGTTCCCACGACAGTTCACTATCCGCCAACAGTGTTTCTTCTGCATACCGCTCCTGTCGGTCCATCTGCGAGTATGCTGCAAACACTTCATCCGAAACCTTAATATCCTGTCCGAACACGGTGATGATGTTTGCAACCACGTTACCATCCTTATCTTTAACCCGCTTATAGTTACGGTCTTTCTGCCATTTTTTCATTTTCAGGCTCCAATCTCTAAATTTTTGTTTGAGATTGGAACTTATGGATAACGGGCGACACCGGTTTGCCAGCAGTCTAAAAAAGAGGAAAACAGCAGATACTTTTGGATTTTAGGGCAAAAAATAGAGCCTTTCGCACGGCTGTCAAACCATGTAAAAGGCTCTATTGCAGCAAGTGGAAATGCTGTTATGCTTTGTTGTCTATTCCATAAATTGAAAGGCGGTTCAATCGAACCGCCTTTTCTGAATTTCTTACTCCGCGTACCCGTCCGGGAACACGACAGTCAGCACCCACTTGAACGCTTCCTCGCCGTAAACCGCGTGCGGCACGTTGGCAGGCATAACCAGCGTTTCGCCTGCCTTGACGAGGTGCGGCTTGCCGCCTACTGTGAAGCGGCCTGTGCCCTCGAGCACCGTCACCATCGCGTCACCGATGGATTCATGCGTGCTGATCTCCTCGCCCTTGTCGAACGCGAACAGCGTCACGCTGACGGCCTTGTTCTGCGCAAGGGTCTTGCTCACCACTTGTCCCGGCTGCACCGAAACGAGGTCGGTCAGCTTGAGTACGGTTTCGTGGTCGATGTTTTTGATAAACTGCATTTTAATATCCTCCTCAGCAATAATACAGGAACGAGCGCAGCCGCGACCAGCCTGCCTCGTCCCAGTCGCCGTCCAGCGACAATTCAAACAGCGGCGCCGGACAATTCTGCGCCATGCCGCGCAGACCGAGCACCATTTCAGTGTTCTCGTAGCGCGGGGAAAGCGTCAGCACTGCCGCGGCGTTCTCGCCCATTTCCAGTGCCTTTGCGTAGCGGTAACGGCCGTTCGCACCTGCGAAGCCGTCCAAATGCGCTTCTGCTACCTCGAACAGCCGTTCCGGCGTATGCGAGAACGTACTGCCCTCACCCATCGCGGCGGAAACCTCGTCAAGCAGCGTGCGGTCGGCCTTTTTTCCGTTGTCACACCACAGGAACCACAGCATTTCGCTCAGCGGCATACGGCGCACGGTCTTGCCCTCGTGCTCGAGCGCGGACAGGATTCCCTCGTCCAAACTCGTCAGGCACATCGGCGTACCGACTGCCGCCAGCGCATGACTGTCCGCCGTAACCTGCTTTGCCAGCGCGAGCAGTTCTTCTTTGCCAAGAATATGCTGCGGTGCAAGCTGTTCGCGCTGAGTTGCGGGCAGTGCGTACACTAAATCGCCGGTCAGCACGGCGCGGAGCAGCAGCTCCGGGTCAGCCGCGGTTTCCGACAGCTCCTCCAGCATGGGCGCGGCAATGCCGCATTTGGTGTATCCTCTCCGGTCGAGAATCGAGCGTACCACACGCGCATACTGACCGTCTGCGTCCGCTCCGTAGCCATACGGAATGAGGAACTGCAGACCCTCGTCACCGCCATTTTTCTCAATCGCCTGCAGGCACGCGCCCACCAGCATCGGCAGCGGCAGGTACTCCTTGGAGTTCATTTCCGCGCGGCCAATCTCCAGCGTTTCACGGGTAAACGGCGGCATTGCTTCCGCGTTCACGCCCTGCCGCGTGAAATACTCCACCAGATACGGCGTATACGCACCGAGATTCGGCACCAGCAGCTTGCGGCCGTCCGGCTTGGTCTGAATGTTGGTCGGGTGCATTGCCACATCCAGAATGTTGAAATTCTTCGGCATTTCCGCAGGCAGGCGGTGCGACAGGCTGTTCAGAAACGCTTCGATTCGCGTGATAACGCCCACCTTGGAATAGTGCTCGTCTACCTCAATCTGCAAATACGGCTTATCGCCCATTTCCTCGCGGAACAGGTGCGAGATGAGCGTATCCGGACCGCAGCCGTGATTGGTCAAGTACACAGCGTACAGATTCGGGTGGTGCGCGATCAGCTTTGCGCCGGACAGCACATGATCGCCGAACGGCCAGTACATATGCGGATAATCACCCGAAACGTCCAAATCCATGCCCGGCAGGTGGCCGAGCGTGAGAACCTTGTAGCCGCGCGAGAGCAGCATCTCCGGGATACCCATGTTGAGCACCGGGTCGGAGGTGCCGTAGTTGCGCGTGATGAGCACGAGCACTTTGTCCTCTGGTTTGAGGCTTGCCAGCATTTCACGGCCGAGCGCTTCCACGCCATCGCTGTACTTTTTGACCGCCATCGCGCCTTTGAGCAGACCCGGCAGGCAGCGCGGCTTAGAGAATCCCAGCGACTTGCCGACATCCAGCATGGCAATGCCCATCATCTGCGCACCGAGGTCAAGATCAAGGATTGGACTGAGCAGCTTAATACCGCGCTTTTCCAGTCCGAGCGTGTCGAACACAGCCTTGGCCGCCATCTGCATATACGGGCAGGCGTAGTTGTGGACCGCGTGCGAGTGCGGGTGACGGATGGTGTGAATGGACGGCAGGAAGATGTAGTCCACGCCCTGATCGGCCAGCTGCGCCATGTGACCGTAGATCAGCTTGACCGGATAGCAGGTTTCGCCCTGTGCGTACTGCTGGGACAGCCGAACGGTGTCCTCGTTGGTCGCGTGCGACAGCACAACATTGTAGCCGAGGTTCTTAAAGAACGCATTGACCAGCGGGAAAAACTTGAACATGATGAGCGTCAGCGGCACGCCGATGGTCTTTTTGCGCGGGTCGATGGTGCCGTCGTAGTCCTCAACTGCGAGTTGACCGGCTTTGCGATAGAACGCCTTGTTGCGGCGAATCTCCTCGCTGGTCGCGGTGATCTTGCGTTCCTCACGCGGGAAATCAAAGCCGAGGAATGTGCTCTGCGCCGCACCTACGGTTTCCTTTGCCAGCAATGCCGCGCCGAACGCGCCCGAGATGGAGAACACCGGCGATACACGCACGCTGTTGCCGTAGGCGCTCTGGAACGCCGCAACAATGCCCGGATTGTAGTCCACGCCGCCCTGCAGGACGATATGTTCGCCGACCTTTTTGCCGCCGACGACCTTGTGCAGATAATTCTTGACGATGGAGTGGCACAGCCCGGCCGCAATGTCCGCCTGTGACGCGCCCTGTGCTTCTGCCTGTGCGATAGATGTTTCAATGAACACCGTGCAGCGCTCACCGAGGTCACAGGGATGCTCACCGGTCAGCGCCAGCGGACCGAACGCGGCAATCGGGATTCCCATGCGTGCCGCCTGTTCCTCGACAAACGAGCCGGTACCTGCCGCACAGATCTTGTTCATCTGGAAGTCCGCGACCTCGCCGTTTTTGAGCGAGATATACTTGCTGTCCTGACCGCCGATCTCAAACACGGTGTCCGCCTCCGGCACCCAGTATGTCGCCGCCCGTGCCTGTGCGGTGATCTCGTCACGAATGGCGTCCGCGCCCATCATGCGGCCCATGCGCTCACGGCCCGAGCCGGTCACGCCGACACCGCGCACGGTGAAATCACCGTACTTGCTCTGAATCTGCGCCAGTCCGCGGCGGACAACTCCCTCCGGGTCACCCGCGGTGCGGAGATACTGGAAGTCGATGAGTGTGCCGTCCTGTGCCATGAGCACGAGGTCGGTGCTGGTCGAGCCAATGTCAATGCCGATGAACGCGCCGTCCTCCGGCATGACCTGTGTGCAGCTTGGCTCGGAAAGATCGGTTCCCGCAGAAAGAGTAAGCTGCGGCAGGCTGATTTCCTGTGTGCGGCGCACTTCGCCCTGTGCGAGTGCACCGAGTAATTCAGCCGTTGCAATCTCCTGCTCTGCGCCCTGTGCCGCGCCGACAGCCGCCGCAAAACGGGCGTTGTCCGGCACGATGAGTTCGTTCTCCTGCAAACCGAAAATATCACGAATCGCACGGACAACACCGCTGTTGAGCGTCACGCCGCCGCAGAACGCCACCGGCTTCTCGACCGGCAGATTCTTGACGATGGTCGCTTTGTAGTTGCGAATCATCGCGTAGCACAGACCGAGCAGAATATCCTGCTTGGGTACGCCCTCCTGCTGACGATGGATAATGTCGGTTTTGGCGAACACCGCACAGCGGCCGGACAGATTGGGTATCTCACGCGCCTGCGCGACCAGCTTGGAGTAATCCTCGATCTGCAATCCCAGACGCGACATCTGATCTTCAAAGAACGAACCTGTACCTCCTGCACAGTGCTCGTTGACCGAAAAGCGCGGTGCTTTTCCGTGCAGTTCGGTGATAAACCGTGCGCTCTGACTGCCGATCTCAATCACACTGCCCGCGTCCGGCGCGAGCGCCCGCACACCCGAAACGATGGCCGGAATATCCTCCATCTGCATGAGCTGCGGACACAGCGCCAGCACCGCATGACGGTTGCCGCCGGTCACGCACACGGCGGTTTTCTCCGGCAGGTTCAGACTCCGCAGACCGTCCAGCAGGGTTTGTGCCACCCTGCCGTGGTGCGGCGCACACCAGACCTCCGGCGCACCTGCACCGGTCAGCGCCAGCTTGACCGTGGAAGTGCCGAGGTCGATTCCTAATTTGTTCATAGTTGCTCCTTTTTTCGTCCCGAAAGAACGAAAACGGAGATTTTCCTCTCCGTTTTCGCTATGCTGTACTGAATTAACCCATATAGTAAAAGTCGTCGTCCGGCATAGAACCGCCTACGGCATCTGGGTTAAAATCGTAGATGATCTGGAGGAAACCGGAAAGAATATCTTTCATTTCCTGCCCCGTAATGGTGACGATGTTGCACTCCGGGATAGCGTTTTTCGCAATTTCCGGATTGAGGAAGGTTTCGTAATCGTCCGTCCACTGTGCCGCCTCGTCCAGATGCTCCAGACAGTAGTCCGTGGACTGCTTTGCCAGCTCCAGATACTCCTTGACCGCCTGTTCGTGCTCCTCGAGGAACGCGGTGCGGACTACGGTAACGGTCGTGACAGACTGTGCGCCGCTGTCCGTGTTCAGCGCGTCCCATGCGTCGGTGACGTTGATGGCCACGCGAAGATCGGGCACGAGCATCTTTGCGACCTCAACAAACGGCTGCGGCAGGAGCGCAATGGAGTTCGGCTCCTCCTGCAAGAGATTGAGCACCTCGAACGGTGTTGCACGGAACGAGAAGTTCACATCGTCTGCAAGGTCGTACTGGTCGAGCAGATACTCGAACGTGTACTCCGGAGGACCGCCCTCACCGATGGAATACACGGTGCGGCCCTTGAGGTCGTCCATCGCGGAGATGGTCGGGTCGGTAGTCAGCACATACAGCAGACCGAGGTTGCCGATGCTGATGACCTTGACCTTTTCTTTCATATCCGGGTTGTTGTACAGGATAGCCGCTACATTGGACGGCACGGTCGCAATGTCGTAATCGCCCTGATTGAGCGATGCGGACACCGCCGAGTAGTCAACGCCAGCCACATCGAAATTATAGTGGTTGAACGTGTTGCCCTCCTCGTTTTCGTGAATCAGCCAGCCCAGACCCATGGACGGCGGACCCATGATAAGGCCGACATTTACGTCAGTCGCGTCCGCACTGCCCTGTGTGTTGCCGGTGTCTGCCGAAGTGTCAGACGCAGAGCCGCCGCAGCCGGTCAGCGCACCGAGAGAGAGCGTCAGCGCCATGCACGCGGCAAGAAAACGCTTAATCTTCATGGCTGCTCTCCTCCTTTGCTTTCTGCTCCCCCACCTGCTGTGCCTTTTTCTTCTGCACCTGCTTTTTGATGACCGGAACACCGATGAATACGGCGAAAATTACGATGATAGCGATGAGCGGCTGTACGCCGGACTGGCGTTCGGCCTGCTCCTCCTCGGTTTCTTCTTCCTCGTCGAGTGCGTCAGCATCTACACCGGCGGCCGCCATTGCGCCTGCCGCAGCGGAGGAATCCAGCATTTCCAGCTCGACGGTCGGCATTTTGTCGCCGTCTGTGGTGTCTACGCCGGAAAGATTGAGTTCAAAGGTGAACGGCCATGTGTGTTCCTTGTCCAGACCGGAAATGGTCATGGCAAGGTCGCCCATCCAGATGTCGGCGGTCATGTCATCACCCTGCATGGTAACGACCGTGCTGTCGCCGGACAGCTTGCCGAGATCGACCGTAATGCTCGTGATCGCGCCCTCGTCATTCTTCTGGGTATCGAGAAGATCGAGGCCGTGCAGCTCACGAACGGTCATTACACGGTCCTTGATGCAGATCGGGATAACGACCTGTGCCGCACCATCGTCTGCAATGGTGAGTTCCGCATTGCCCTCCACCGGATTCATCGGCGGGAACGTGCTGTTGGTGATATGCGGGTTGAGCGGCAGGCCGGTGTCCGCCTTGTTGAACCAGATGTTCGCACTGATGGTGTACTTGCCGGGCTTGAGCGTTTTGCCGAGGTGGTCGGTCGCTTCACCCTTGCCACTCTGCTGTGCGGAAACAAAGGTCTGGTAGGCCTTGTTCAGCGCATCGGTCTGCGCGTCCACGGCGGACTGCTCCTTGGAGGTCGCCGCCGCCTTTGCGGTGGTGAGTGCGGTTTTCAGGGTATCCATGTCCGCCTGCGTTACCCACGTTTTGGACGGGCTGACGTCCTTGCCATCGGCAGAAACCGGAATCTCCTGCTCTGCTTTTTCCACGGTGGTGATGATAGCTTTCAGCTTGTCATAGTTGACGGCCGCCGCAGTGGCAGGCTTTGCGGCAGCGGCAGTCGAGGTGTTGGACTGCGCCGCCGGTTTGCTCTGCGAAGAAGAAGCGGCAGGCTGGCTCGTGGTGGTCTGCTGCTGGGTCGGTGCGGGCACGCCGCTGAGATCAACGGCCAGCGTCAGCGGAACGGTCCAGTCCACGCCGAGCAAGGTCGGAAATTCCACGCAGTTGTTGAACACATAAGTACCGGAACGGTCGTTCAGCTTGATGGTCAGCTGGGTGATACGGCCCTCGCGGGTCGCCTTGCCATCGGTCGAGGTGTAAGTCGCGTTATCACGCACGGTATCCGTGATGGTCGCGTTCGAACTGCCGCCGATGCTCTGCAAGGTGAATACCGGGTTCGGAATCGGGAGCGTGAGTGTCAGCGTAGCGTCCGAGTGCTGTACGACTTTAGCGTTGTTGGACACCGGCTCGGTCGGTGCCTTGGCTTCGTAGCCGCCCTCACCGAGCGGATTGTTGCCGTTTGTCATGTAGGCGGTGACACCGGGAAGTTGGGTATTCAGCTCACCGGGCACCATCAGGTTTGCGGTGACGGTATGGGTGGTTTCTCCTGCCGCAAACGCGGGAACGACGCTCCCGACGATCAGCAGGCACGCAGAAACCACTGCCATGCACCGTTTTTTGAGATTATTCACGTTGTTTTCCTCACTATCGGGTTACTTTGCCAGACCGCGGTACAGGAAAGTGACGATCTGACCACGGGTGCAGGTCGCGTTCGGAGAGAATGTCGTTGCAGAGGTGCCCGCCGTTACATTTTCCTTGACAGCCCATGCAACCGCATTGCTGTAAGAGGCATCTGCCGCTACATCGGTGAAATTTGCCGCGTCAGCCTTGGGACTGCCTGCCTGTTTCCACATGAACTCAACTGCCATTGCACGGGTGCAGGCTGCGTTCGGTGCAAAGGTGTTGCCGTCTGCCATACCGTTTTCCGCCGCCCAGACGCAAGCCTTGTAGAAATAGTCGCTGGACTTTACATCGGTGAACGTGTTTGCTGCAGTCGGCTCGGGCGAGCCGGAGGCGCGCCACAGGAACGTGATGATCTGTGCACGGGTGCACTTTGCGCTCGGCGAGAACTTGGTTGCAGAAGTACCGGTGGTGACGTTGTTTTCAACCGCCCACGCTACCGGCTGTGCGAAATAGTCCGAGGCGTTTACATCGGTGAAGCCGGTCTTATTGCCTGCTGCGGGAACCTTGGAGAAATCCACATTGAGGGTCAGCGGAACCGTCCAGTCTACGCCGAGCAGCGTCGGAAACTCCACGCAGTTGGTGAACTTGTAGGTGCCCGAGCGATCGAGCAGCTTGAGGGTCAGGCTGGTAATGCGGCCGTTGCGGGAAACCGAGCCGTCCGCCTTGGAGTAAACGAGGTTATCACGCGGCGCGGCCAGAATCTCCGCGTTGGAGCAGCCGCCGATTTCCTGCAGGGTGAACACCGGATTGGGCGTGTCCATCTGGAGCGTTACCGTGCCGTCTGCGGCAACGGTCAGTTTCGCGTTGTCGCTCACCGGCTCAGTCGGTGCCTTGGATTCTACACTGGTGTAGCCCTCCGGCACAATGCCCAGCGGGTTGTTCGGGTTGCTGACATACGCCGTAACACCGGGAAGCTGGGTGTTCAGCTCACCGGGTACGATGAGATTTGCGGTAACGGTGTAGGTCTGGTCTGCGGTGTTGGCCGCCAGTGCCGCCGGAGCCATGCCGACCGTCACTGCGCACGCCATCAGCAGGCTGAGCAGTCTTTTTTTCATGTGGAAACATCCTCTCTTTTTCATATGTATCTATGCCACCCATGCGGAACACGGGTGGCATAAATATTTACTTAGTCTTATTTGCCGAGCTGACGATACAGGAACGTCACAATCTGACCGCGGGTGCAGCCAGCGTTCGGGGCAAAGGTGGTTGCCGAGGTACCAGTGGTGATGTTATTATCAACAGCCCACTGAACAGCGTCCTTGTAGTAGCTGTCCGCCGGAACGTCGGTGAAGTTATTCGTACCGGTTGCCTTGGGCGAGCCTGCCATGCGCCACTGGAACGTAACGACCTGTGCACGGCTTACAACAGCTTCCGGTGCGAAAGTAGTTGCCGAGGTACCAGAGGTGATACCCTTTTCCAGCGCCCAGAGGACAGCCTTATAATAGTAAGCGTCGCTCTTGACATCGGTAAACGGATTCTCGGTCTTGGTCGGTTCGGGAGAACCGGATGCACGCCACAGGAACGTAACGACCTGAGCACGGGTGCAGGTCTTATCCGGCGCGAACAGGGTGTCCGAAACACCGGAGGTCACGCCGTTCTCAACGGCCCAGTCAACGGCGGTCTTGTAGAACGCATCGTCGGCCACATCGTCGAACGACTTGGTATCCACGGTGCCGAGGATGAAGTTGCCGGTGCCGGTGAGGGTCAGTTCTGCGACATTGTTCTTGCAGGTGACCGGAACAGAAACCAGCTTGCCGTTTGCGTCAACCTGATAAGCACGGACAGCGCCCTTGCCGTCCCACTTGTAGGGTACGGACACAGTGAGCTTGCCGGAGCCAAATCCGGTAATGGCCTTATCGTCGGACGAGAGGGCAACGGAAACCGCAGATGCGTTCTTCACGCCCGTCATCGCGGACTTCTCGGCTGCGGAGAACTTCTTCTCAGCGTCAGTGCCGGTGAGGATACGCAGGTCAACAGTCTTGCCGGAAGCTGCCTTGGTGACTTCGGTCAGCGCTGCGAGATCGAACTTCGCCGAGGTGTCGGACAGGGTAAGCGTCGTGCCGGGTACCTTAGCGTCCACGATCTTCTCGAGTGCGGAAACAGGCAGGTTTACACCGGTAACGCCCTTGTTGCCGTCGGTCACATCGAGGGTAATGCTGTTCTTAGAGGAGAGATCGTCGGTGTTGATCTTGGATACGGTTGCGGTGTCGTCCTTTACCTTAACGGTGAGGTCGGTCTTAACGATGGCAGTGTTGCCGCCAACCGAGCCGGTATCCACGTCCGACTTGGAATCCAGGCCGTTTTTGCCGAGCTTGAGTGTCAGCGGAACCGTCCAGGTGGTGCTGAGCAGGGTCGGGTACTCCTCGCAGTCCTCAAAGGTGAAGGTATCGCCGGAGGAAGGCAGTTCAATCGTAACCTTGCTAATACGGGTGCCGTTGGGAGCAGACGCACACTTAGCGGTTTCGTAATCGGAAACGGAAACGCCATCGGGAGCGCCGTCCAACTTCTGCAGGGTGAATACGGGGTTGGGCACTTCAAGTACAAGCGTGCGGGTGCCGTCCGCATGGGTAGTCAGCTTTGCATTGTTGTAAACAGGCTCGGTCGGGGCTTTCTTGGCATAGCCGCCCTCGCCGTTGGGGTTATTGCCGTTGGTGAGGTAAGCGGTTACGCCCGGCAGCTGAGCATTCAGTTCGCCGGGGACGAACAGGTTTGCGGTTACGGTTTCGGTTTTGTCCTTATCGCTTACGACAGGCTGTTTCTTTTCGGCAATCGTCCATTCAATGGTTTTCGGCTCCTTGGTGCCGTCCATCCACCAGTAGCCGTCCTTCAAGGTGGCTACCGCTTTGTACGTGCCTGCTTCGGTTTTCTTATTATCGGTGATTGTGTAACCCGCGTTTTCATCGGGGTCGGCTACACCGGTCTGCTCCTTGCCGTTGTAGGTAAGACCGGTAATGGCCGTGGGGATTTCGACAAGCTGGTCGGTCAACTCTGCACCCTCGGGGAGTACGGTAAGCGTACCCGGAATAAGCTCCCAATAATAATTATCCGACTGTGATTTCGGCAGTTCCGGTGCCAGCGTATAGTGGCCTACTTTAAGTTCAGACGGTGCAGTTAAAGTAGGCTGATAATCAGCATTATCACGCAATGCCTTATCCGCAGTCTTCCAACCCTGCGAAGTCTTCGATGTCATTTTAAGTGCCGGTTCTTCACCAACACGAATAACTTCCCCCTTATATTCTGCCTTTAACTTCTTTTGACGAACGATCAAGTCGATTGTCTTATCACCCTGCGTACCATCTGCCCAGTATTTTCCCTCAGGCAGTTCGGCAGTAGCAGAATAATTGCCTGCATTCTTCAGATTATCCAAACCAGAAAATACTACATCACTATTTGTATTTTGAAGTACACTCGATACATCTTGAACACTACCGCTATAGACAAGAGCATTAGTGGTAAGATACTTATCCTTATACGCCTTCATACCACCATCCACTTTAGTAATTGGCATACCTGCAATTTCTTTGTCAGTTACCAATACATAACCTGTCATATCGCTCAAACCGGTATTCGAAGCAACACAGTCTGTTTTTATGTTCTGCTCCATCAGTTCAATGCGGTTCAGCGCAGTATCCATTGTTTCACTGTCGGTAGCCTCGCAAATTGTTATTACGACTTTACCATTAGATACTGTGCACGGCAGCTTCTCTGCACCCAACGACGCAGGACTAAACATTTGTCCATCTTTTGTAATAAAATATGCTTTCGTATTTTCATCGCCCGGCACGGTCAATTCCAATTTATAACACGGAACATCAATTGTGTTATCCCGCTTACTTGAAAATTGAGTTGCCAGATAATAAGGTTCATTTTTGGATGTAAAACCTACACTATATGCCGTTCCAATGTCCCCTACTGCCTCAATTTTCGGTGCGATTGGCTTTATATTCTTATCTTCTACATATTTAGCCAATACATAACTGGTCTTATTTGTCGTCCATCGAGTGCTATCCGTCATTTTATAGGAAACGCCGTTGCCTGCATCTGGATATTCTACTGTCTGGTATTCATAATTATTTTTAGTATCTAAAACAATGTAAGTGCCTAATTGAGGTACAGTAAACGAAATAGTCTTGTTCTCTGCATTATAAGTGATATTTTCAGTATTCGCACTTACATTGGTTGTATTCGAGTTCCATTGATAATACCCTACTTCGGAAAGGGTATCATTATTATTTAATCTATATACATGCATTGCTGTTGTCAATGCTGTAGGGAGTGTAACCGTTGCGCGAGTATTACCGACGAAATCGGGATTCATAGCGAGTGTATATGCGGTATACGAAGGTTCGCTGTCATACTTTTCTTTCAACAAACGAATAATTGTATCCTTATCTACCGCATAGGTTGCCGACAAACTGGCAGTATTCATCGCGCCTTTCATCTGCTCATCAGATGTTTCTACTGCTACTGTTACGTCATTGTTACTGATAGAATAAGTTTGGATACCTTCGGCATTTTCATCAAACGGAATATAAGCACTGTCAAAATCAACTTCCAACGTCAGCGGTACATTCCAATAACCTTCCAAGTTCGTACCTGCCAGCAAAGTAGGATATTCCTTGCAGTTAGAAAATACATACTTATCTACGCCTTGTTTCAATTTAATTTCCAACGTAGAAATGCGGGAACTAATCTTTTTTTCACCTGTATATTCTTCTGGCCACTGTATATCGTCTGTAAATGTTTCTTTGACGATTTCTGCGTCATTAGAACCACCAATTTCCTGCAGGGTGAAAACATTATTCAACTCATTCAATTTGAGAGTCATTTCACCATCTGCGGCTACGCTCAAAGTAGCATTTTCCGATACCGGAGTTTTGGGCGGCAAAGCAGTATTGGTTAAATATGCATTTATGCCTAATACTTTGTTATCTTCCGCTTTAACATACAAATTAGCCGTAACTGTATAATTGCCAGCGTCTAATCCTGTCGTATTCTGTTCTAATGCAAATGCATTGGTCGCAAATGGAGATAAAAACAGAACAAAGATTAACAGCCATGAAACCACTGTCTTTGAATATTTTTTGACCATTCTCTTGCTCCTCCTTTGAGAAGATAGGAGGCTGTCCCGAAAGACAGCCTCCATTCTCACGAATTTTAGCCTACCTTCATCGAAACTGCGAACTGATGTTCACCTGCATTATCACCTACAATCGTAGACTCCGAAGCATAGCAGTTGCAGCCTGCAATACGATACACCTGATCCTCATCAAAAGAATCATTCTTAAAGGTGTACGTCATCTTATCTGCGAAAGTATCCGCATTGGTATCCTCTGCCGTAACCGTCATATCGCCTGCCGTATAGGTCATCGTACCATCCGGGAAGCTGACGAAATGGAAGATGTGGTTGGTCAGCGGAATCTCTACAGTCGTGGTCGTACCGTCCACAGTCATCGTTGCATTATCAGAGCCTGCAAAAATCGGCAGGTCCAGCGGATTCCACTTGGTAGCCGGCGTAAAGTATGCGGTCTTGTTCAGAATGGTGTTGTCCGCTGCTGCAACATATACGTTTGCAGTTACGGTTTCGGTTTCAACATCAGCCGCACCAGCGCTGATTGCAGCGCAGCTCATAGCCATAGCCAGTGCCATACCCATGGTAGCGATACGCTTGAAAAGCTTAGAAATCTTCATAGTGAAATCTCCTTTATAAATCTTATTTTGAATTTGTTGTAAACCTTGGGCCCTCGGTATTACACTAAGTAATTAGGCGGTTCTTTTCATCTAATGGATATAGATGAAAAAGGGTGCCACCCTTTGCGGTAGCAACAGCTAACCACATCTCTAAAAATTAGCCCCGAGCTTGTTACCCGTTGCTAACTCCGATTATATCAAATCTTTTCCGATTTGTCAGTTGCCATGGCAACATTCAGGAAATTTTGTTTTTTGCATAGTTTTTGTCGTATTTACAGCGCAGTCTTTATGCATTTTTGTCAAACCGGCTCATACCGCGTCTAAAGCGCTACGCCCTGCTCAACATTCAGCATCACTGCTATAAACCATCGGTAGCATAAGCTAACCGCACCTCTAAAAAATTAGCTCCGGGCGTGTTGCCTATCGCTAACTTCGATTATACCAAATCTCTTTGAATTTGTCAGTTGCCATGGCAACATTCAAGAAATTTTGTTCTTTGCATAATTTCTGATATTTTTACAACGCGCCGTTTATGCAATCTATCAAACCGATTCACGCTGCGGCCACACGGCCATACCATGCTGTGCCATGCACGCTTTCAGCGCGGCAAAGCTCTCATCACTGATTGCGTGCTCCAACCTGCAGGCATCCGCTTCCGCAGTGTGCGCGTCTACGCCCGCCGTCGCCAGCATTTGCGCGAATACCTCGTGACGCTCAAAGGTGCGCTCCGCCAGTTGGCGGCCGCTGTCGGTCAATACCAACAGTCGGCCGCTCGGCGTCAAGTATCCGTGCTCGCGCAGCTTCTTCACCGCTATGGTCACACTCGCCCGCGAGTAGCCCAGCTCGTTTGCTACGTCCGCGCACAGTACATGGCCACGCCGCCTTTGCAAAATCAAAATCGTTTTCAGATAGTTCTCAAATGATTCTGTCATATAGCTCCCCTCTTACATCCTCATCAATTCATTTACATTCAGCAAAACTTTGACCTTGCGGCCACGATCATCGGTTTCGATCAAGCCATCATCACGCATACGGGTCAGCTCACGGCTGAGTGCCGAACGGTTCGCATTGAGATACTGCGCCAGTTCTTTCTGACCGAACGGCACTTCTTTCCAGCCTGCTGCGTCCATCGGCAGAATGTTCAGGTAGATCAGAATACGTTTGCGCAGACGCGGCTCAGCAAGAATCTGGTTTTTCAGGTTCAGGATTGACAGCTTGTTCGACATTTCACGCACCAGATTGGTTTTCATCAGCGTAAAATCACGGTCACTCATATCTTTCATCAAGCCGTCTACTGGCAGGTAAAGAATACGGGTTGCCTTTGTGGTACGAATCTCGACCCAACTTTTCTGCTCACCAAATGCCACAGCTTCACCAAAGCAATCGCCCGCATGGAACTGCTGGATAATCTGCGGCTCCTTGCCGCTCATTTCTGCCGCCTGTATCACGCCCTGCAAAATGACACCAATGCAGTTATGACCCTCGCCCTGATTCCAGACTACCTCATTCGGCTCATAAACTTCCTCGTAGCCCCCCAACTTTTGGATGATCTCCGGATAACGTTCGGTCGGGATTCCGCAAAAGATGTTCATATTCCGCATAACTTCTTCAAATGTCAGCAGAATATTGTCCTCATCGTCCTCGTCCGGCTCCTGTGCGTCCACGCCCAGCAGTTCCTCCAGATGAATGACCTTAGCCCCGAGCATAGCTGCATCCTCTACACCATGCGTTGCCACCAGCAATATGCGATCACCACGCATTTTCAGGATATAGTCGATAACTTCCAGCTTGGTTGCACGGTCCAGTCCGGTAAACGGCTCGTCAAGGATAATCAGTTTGGATGGGTAGTTCATCGCGCGTGCCAGTGCTACACGGCGTTTCATGCCGCCCGAAAGCTGTGTGACCGGCTGGTGCAGACAGTCTGCGGGCAGAATCATTTTAAGGTTTTCTTCGATCTCTTTTTTCAGCTTCTTATCACGGATTCCCTTGCGCATAACGGCTACGTTGTCAATGGCATCCATCCACTCCAGCAGGCGGTTCTCCTGAAACATTACCGCAATATCATTGCGCCCGAGGCCCTGCACATTGCCGCCATCCGGATTCTCGAGGTCCATCAAAATGCGCAGCAGCGTGGTCTTACCCATGCCGGACGGTCCCATCAGACAGTAAATACCGCCATCTTCCAATTCGTAGTCAATGCCGTTGAGCACCTGTTTTGCGCCAAAGGCTTTCTGAATATTTTTAATCGAGATCGACATAATTTACACTCCCATTTTGTTTTTCATCATCATCTTTTTTGCTTCTTCACCCTTGATTGGGTTGCATTTGTTCAGCAGCATCATAAAAATGCGCTCGAACAGCAGGCTCAGAACCACAACCACGATCGTCCATGCGAACAGGTTTGCGGTTTGCAGATAGGTTTTCGCGGCGTACATTTCGCGGCCGATAGACGGTTTCGGCGTACCGATGACCTCAGCCATAATGCCGGACTTCCAACTCATACCGAGTGCAATGCGGCACGCACTGATTACAAACGGCATGAGCGTCGGACGATAGAAATAGTAGAAACGATACCACCGAGAGCAGCCGTACTCCTTTGCTGCTTCCAGCAGGTCTTTGTCAACTGCGTTGAGGCCCGCAAGTGTATTCGTATAAATGAGCGGCAGTACGATCAGGAACGACAGGTAGATGGTCAACGCCTGATTGCCTACCCAGATGAGCAGCATGATAACGAACGAGATCATCGGAACGATTTTCAGCGTTACCATCACCGGTGTGATAATGTCACGCAGCAGCGTGAAGCGGTAGCACAGTACCGCCAGTAAAAATCCGGCAACAAATGACAGCAGGAAGCCGACTGTGATACGGGCGAACGAAGCACCGCAAGTCACCCAGAAGTCCGGCTGACGTATCTGCTCCCCCAATGCTCCAATAATATGTATCGGACCGGACAGTACAATACGATTGTTGATTACCCTGTCAGCGATTTCCCACAGAATCAGCCAGCATAACACAATAACTGTCATTTTAGCGTAGTATTTTGCGTCTTTTACTTCTTTCATAATCTTTTTCATCCTTATCAGTTGTATTCGGCTAACCCATTTATTAAATAAAAATCGCCTTGGTTAGCGATGTCTTACTCAGTATATCATATAATTTTGTTTTTGTCAGTTGCCATAGCAACATACTGAAAAATTTTTGGCTCAATCATTTTTCTTGTGGGATTGAAGTGAAGTAGGATATGCGTGGAG
>CAVLCS010000061.1:0-16804 GCA_963661675.1 Bulleidia sp. | reverse complement strand
AAGCCTACTAATACCTGAAATTATTAACTTTTAAACTTATTATACGAGGAGGGATGGACATGAAATTGTGCATCAAGCAAAAGGTGTTCTCGTGGGTGGATCGGTTTACCGTGTTTGATGAAACCGGCGCCGACAAATACTATGTCGAGGGTGAGTTTTTCTCGTGGGGAAAGAAGCTGCACGTTACCGATTTGACCGGACGCGAGACCGCATTCATTCAGCAGAAGGTGTTCAGCATGATGCCGCGGTTCTTCGTGTACATCGACGGCGTAGAGCGGGCGGAAATTGTCAAGCGGTTCACGTTTTTCTATGAAAAATACGAGATCGAGGGTCTCGACTGGACGATCGAGGGCGATTTCTGGGCACACGAGTACCGCATCACGCAGAACGGACGCGAAATCGTGTCGATTTCCAAGGAATGGTTCACCTGGGGTGACTGCTATCAGCTGGATATCGCCAATTCGGCAGACGAAACGCTTGCACTCGCGGTCGTGCTGGCCATCGACGCGGTACACGCGGCGGCAGCTGCCGCCGCATCTTCGACGTGAAAGGAAACGATATGATCGAGATAAACCAGGCTTTTGTGGACGGTGTTCTGCGTCCGCGGAAGCCGGAGACAAACAAAAACGACTACGGCCGCATTCTGTGCGTGTGCGGCTCGGCAGGATACACGGGCGCGGCGTATTTTTCCGCACAGGGTGCGATCCGCATGGGCAGCGGCATTGTGACGCTTGCGGCACCGGAAGGTGCATGGCCGGTGCTTGCGGTCAAACTGAATGAACCGGTCGTGCGGCCCATGCCGCAGGATGAGAATGGGCTGTTCTCCATGGACGCACTGCCCAAGCTGCTTGCGCTTGCCGAAAAGGCGGACGCGCTGCTCATCGGGTGCGGACTCGGCCGCTCGGACACGCTGACCGAAATCGTGTGTACGCTGCTCGAAAAAGCAACCTGCCAGATCGTGCTGGACGCGGACGGCATAAATTCGATTACCGCGCATAAGGATATACTGCGGCGGACGGCAAAGCCGGTCGTGCTCACGCCGCACGCAGGCGAGTTTGCGCGGCTGTGCGGCAAACCGGACGCGACCGCCGAGGACGCGGCTCAGTTCGCGCAGGCGTATCGGTGCATCGTGCTCTACAAGGGACACCGCACCCGCATTTTCACGCCGGACGGCAAGTGTTACCGCAATACCTCGGGCAATCCGGGCATGGCGAAAGGCGGCAGCGGTGACGTCTTAGCGGGCATGCTGGTCTCTCTGTGCGGACAGGGCATTGACGCGGTTCCGGCGGCTTGCACCGCGGCGTGGCTGCACGGCAGAGCCGGAGATCTGGCCGCGAACGCGCTCAGCGAATACGGCATGACGCCGAGCGATATGCTGGCGCAGCTGCCGATTCTGCTGAAACGATATAACTCAAAAACATGGTGATAAACCAGTCAAAGGAGTGGTGATCTGAACAGGCTGTTGTGTGGTTTGGCGGTGCTTGTTTTGCTCTGCGGCTGCGGCCGCTCGGCGGAAATGAGTGCCGAGGACGTGCGTGCGCATTTCGCATCGCTGAACAGCTGTACGGCGCATTTGAAAATAATCTCGGATTTGGACGAATCTGTACTGGAATTTGAAAGCGACTATGTCTATAATAGAGAGGACAGCGATTCCTTCACGCTGACGGCACCGGAGTCGGTCGCCGGTATCGGCGGCACGATCGCGGGTGAGGAGAACGGCGCATTCACGCTGCAGTACAACGATCTGCAGCTGGATGACATTGCGCCGCGGCACACTGGACTAACACCGGCGGACGCGTGGTTCTGCCTGCTGAATGATCTGCGGTACAACACGCCAGCGCAGGTGTGGTGCGAGCACACAAACGGCGAGAGCCTGCTCGTGCTGCGGTATGAAAATGCAGCCGACAGCGTGGAAAAGCAGGTGTGGCTGCGGCAGAGCGATCTGCAGCCGGTCTATGCCGAACTGTATGCGGACGGTACGCGCGTGTTGACCATACAGGTGGAATCCTGTCAGTAAATGAGGAGCCGAACGGCTCTGTTGGAGTGACGAAAACAATGGAAGTAAATCAACACCGCACTTGGGCGGAGATCGACCTCGGTGCGATCGAGCATAACTATCGCGTAATTTGTGAGCAGGCGCAGGCGCCTGTGCTGTGCGTCGTTAAGGCGGATGCATACGGCCACGGTGCCGTGCAGGTTGCCAAGCGCTTGGAGAAGATGGACGCACCGTATTTCGCGGTAGCGACCATTCCGGAAGGCGTGGAACTGCGTGAAGCGGGTATTGAAACGCCTATCCTCATCCTCGGCTACGTGGACGAGAATGACATGGACACGGCGGCACAGTACGGCATTACCGTGCCGGTGTACGACCGCGAGACCGCCGAACTCATCAGCGCGGCAGCTGAGCGTACGGGCAAGCCGGTCACCGTACACTACAAGCTGGA
Organism: Bulleidia sp.; assembly: GCA_963661675.1. GTDB lineage: Bacteria > Bacillota > Clostridia > Oscillospirales > Butyricicoccaceae > Agathobaculum. Next base: position 14,360 of record CAVLCS010000061.1, on the reverse strand, counting down.
TACCGGCATGACGCGGCTTGGTTTTCCGTCATGGGAGTGCGAGCAGACCGTGCAGGAGATTCTTGCGTGCTCCAAGCTGCCGGGACTCATCAGCGAAGGCATTTTCACGCATTTTGCGGTCGCGGATGTGCCCTCGGGTGAGGAATACACCGAGCTGCAGTACAAGCGGTTTTCCGATGTCTGCGACGGCCTGCAGAACGCCGGTCTTGACCTGCCGCTGCGCCACTGTGCCAACAGCGGTGCCATCCAGACCTACGAGAAGATGCACTGCACGATGACCCGTGCGGGCATTATCCTGTACGGATACCGTCCGGACGCATCCGTGCCGCCGGTGTTGGATTTGAAGCCTGCCATGACCGTCAAGGCCCGTGTTGTGCAGGTGCGCGATATTCCGGCGAACACGACCATCAGCTACGGCCGCACTTTTGAGACCGCCGAGCCGACCCATATGGCGGTTATCTCGATGGGCTACGCGGACGGCTATCTGCGTACCGGCTCGGGTAAGGCACATGTGCTGCTCGGCGGTGTGAAAGCGCCCGTGCTCGGCCGTATCTGCATGGATATGTGCATGGTGCGTATTCCCGAGGGCGTGGACGTACATCGCGGTGATGAGGTGACCGTGTTCGGTCCGACCGGCTGGACGGCAGAGGACGCTGCAGACGCAGCGGGCACCATCTCGTATGAGGTGCTGTGTGCGGTCAGTCCGCGTGTGCCGCGTTTCTACCGGTAATTTACGGACATTGCTTGCATAAGATGAAGCGAGGGATTTTCCCTCGCTTTTCTCATTACACAGTTATAATTTTGTGTGACACGGGGAAAATAGTTTTGCGGAAACAAACGCAAATCTATTTCATCGGAGTGTGAACCAAAGTGGATAGCAACATCAAACGAGGCGATATTTACTATGCCGATCTCAGTCCGGTGGTTGGCAGTGAGCAGGGCGGCATCCGTCCGGTGCTGATCGTGCAGAACAACGTTGGCAATCGGTACAGTCCGACCGTGATCGCCGCCGCTATTACATCGCAGATCAACAAGGCGAAAATGCCGACGCACATCACGGTCGGTGCGCCGAACTACGGACTGACCAAGGATTCCATCATCCTGACCGAGCAGATCCGCACGCTGGACAAACGCCGCCTGCGCGAGAAAATGGGCTCGCTCGACGAGAAAGCCATGCGGCATGTCGATGAGGCACTGGCGGTCAGCTTCGGACTCGGCTCGGTGCAGGGGTAAGCCGTATAACGGCGGGAGAAAGCGCATATCCTTTTTATGGGGTATGCGCTTTTTAATTGAGAATGGAGAATTGAGAATGGAAAATTAGCAGTAGAGTGAAGAGTGGAGATTGGAGAGTGAAGAGAAACGCAATGGTTTAATTGTTCCGAATTTGCAAATGCACCATTGGCGTTAATCGGTACAATCCGGAGGGAAACGGCGGGGTGGGGGCACCCCGCCCTACGGTATGTCGTAATCATTATGGTATATGCGTTAAATCATTTGGTGGAATGTATCGTGTAGGGCGGGATGACCTCATCCCGCCGTTCCACAGAGAACATCAATAATGATAATGCCCCTGAATTTACAACCGATTTAACAACCGCATTCATTTTCCATTCTCCATTATCCATTCTCAATTTTGAAAGGGAGGGACTGCCGTGCAGGCCGAGGTATTCTATAATGACACGCTGATCGGCACGATCGACTGGACACCGGACGTCCACGGCGTACAGGTCAACCTCGACTGTGCCGTCTGCGGAGACGACCTGCTGCGCTGCTATGCGGTCTTTGGCGAGAACGTCCTGCGGGTCGGTCTGCCGGCACCGGAGCATGGACGGTTACGGCTGCGCCGTCATCTCTCGCGGGAGACGCTTCGCGAAGCAGGCTGCTTGGGTGAACCCGAGCGATTCTATCTTGCGCCTGCGCCGGAGCCTTTGCCGCAGAGCAATGCACCGCCTGAGCTGTCCCTCGTCACCGGAGACGCGGTGCTGGACGCGCTTCTTTCCGCCGGAGAGGTGCAAATCGAGCAGACCGAAAACGGACTGCGCCTGCAGTGCCCATTCGACCCGAAAAAGCCGTTCGCGCTAGCGCCCGCGTTTGTGCTTTGCCGCATAGAAGGGAACACGGCAGCCCTGGAATGGAAAAAGGACGCAGCCGATGCGGCTGCGTCCTCTGAAAAGGCGTAAATTTACTTTACGATGGTCTTTGCTTCCATGTAGTAGCGCTTCTCATGCGCCTCACCCATGGAGAAGGTCTTGCGCGGCAGAACGCCGTCAAATACAACACCGCGGAACAGGTCGTTCTTGGCGATGTCCGGCAGGATAAAGCCGAGGTTGCCCGGCTTCTCGGCCAGAGAGACAACAACGTCCGTGCCGTGGATGTAGTCGATCTTGGCGGAAGCGTGGTTCTCGAGGTAAGCGTCCAGACCGGTCTGAATGGTTGCGACCGGAATCGACCACTTCGGGTTCTCGACAACGAATACGCCCGACTTATTCGCCGAGCAGAACGGGAAGAAGTGCGCGCTCTCGCGCTTGGGAGCCTCGTCAGCAACATAAGCCTTGCAGCCTTCGCCGTTGTAGAAGTCAGCGAGTGCGCCGAGCAGCTCGTCTGCGTCCACGCCGAACAGAGCACGGTGAATTGGCTCGATGATCAGGCTCTCGTCGTGGATGTTGACAACCTCAACGAGTGCGTAGCGAGCCGGATGGTTCTCCTGCTCCTCAGCGGAAAGGCCCTTCTTGACCTCTTCCCAGTAGGCCTTTGCGGTCGCCATGGAGTGGTTGCCGTCGCCGACTGCATACGGCAGCAGCGCCTGTGCGTCCGTGCAGCCGTACTTGGCGTTGAAGGTGTCGCGGTCGCAGAGTGCTTCCAGACCGGCCTCGATGGTGTCGGTCACATCGCCCTTGGGGATGAACCAGCCGGTAATATGGCCGCCGTTCTGCATCAGGTCGGTGTCGTACAGCTTGTCGAAGGACGCGGTCTTGTCAAACAGCGGCTCGATGATCTTGCGGTCCGGATCGTCGATCAGGATCATGATGTGCGGCAGCTCCATGCAGGCGCCCTGACGGACTTTCAGGCGAGGCGGAATACGCTCAACGACCGTCTTTTCGGTCGGGCGGATGAGGGATGCCGAGCCTGCGGTGTATTCATACGCTTCCAGATCGACAGCCAGCACGATGCCGCGTCGCGGACAGGAGCCGCCGGACCAGCGTTCGGTCAGAACGACACCGGCAGGCAGTGTGCGCAGCGTACCGTCCTGCACATACTGCTGCATGGTCTGATGGATCTTCTCGGTGCGGGCAGCAACGTCCGCGTCCTCCAGATAGACCTCGGGCAGCGTCAGACGCAGGGTAGAGGGTGCGTCACCGACGGTCTTGTCGGTCTCGGCCCAGTAGTCCGGCTGAGAGGTGTACTGGTCGCAGGCGATGACAGCCCACTTGGACAGGTCCACGCCTTCACGCGGGAACATGATCTCGGGAATACGAGTGCAGCGATTAGCCATAATTATCCTTCCTCCAGTTGAAGTGGTATAAGAATGCCTATAGTATAGCAGAAAAATCGGGAATGCGGCACTCGTTTTTCAAAAATAAATGTCGGTTTGCAGAAAAAACTTTATTTGCTTGACGAAACACTGGGAATGTTATACAATATAATATAGGTTTGGTTGCGAAATTTGTATAAAAAATACAATCGTAAAACGGAGGAAAACCCATGGTTAAATTCAAGGCTATCGGCGTTTCGGAGGGTCTGGCCAAGGCCAAGGCTCTTGTCATCAAAGAAGAGGATCTTTCGGTCGTCAAGGAGACGATTACCGATGTGGAAGCCGAATGCAAGCGCGTTACTGACGCGGTAGAAAAAGCCAAGCAGCAGATCGAGGTGCTGCGTGACGACGCGGAAAAGAATATCGGCGCGGCTGAGGCAGAGATTTTTGACGCGCATCTGATGATGCTCGACGACCCTGATTTTGTCGAGGGTATGACGAATATTGTAACGGACGAGCAGGTCTGCGCAGAGTACGCCTGCTTTGTCAACTGCGAGAATTTCCAGGCGATGTTCCGTGCGCTCGATGACGAGTATATGCAGGCGCGTGCAGCGGATATCGGCGATATCTCGCAGCGTGTCATCAAGAACCTGAAGGGCATCGCGGATAACGCGATCGACTCGATCACCGAGCCGTGCATTATCGTGGCGAACGACCTGACACCGTCCGACACGGCGAAGATCGGCGGCAAGCCGGTTGCAGGCTTTATCACCAAGATCGGCGGCCGCACCAGCCATTCGGCGATCATGGCCCGTTCGATGGGTATTCCGGCGATCGTCGGTGCCGGGGAGAAGGCGGACGAGATCGCGGACGGCGACCTGCTGCTGATCGACGGTGCGGCAGGCGAAGTCGTGGCGCAGCCGGATGAGCAGACGCTTGCGGACTTTGCCGAGCGTCAGAAGGCAGACGCGGCACATCGTGCGATGCTTGCGCAGTACAAGGACAAGGAAGGCGCGACCTCGGATGGCCGCCGTGTAGTCATCGAGGGCAACATCGGCACGCCGGATGACGCTGTCCGCGTAGCAGAACTCGGCGGTGAAGGCGTCGGTCTGTTCCGCTCGGAGTTCCTGTTCATGGATCGTCCCGATCTGCCGAGCGAGGAAGAGCAGTTTGCCGCCTACAAGAAGGCGTGCGAGATCATGCAGGGCAAGCCGGTCATCATTCGTACACTGGACATCGGCGGCGACAAGGAAGTGCCCGCACTGGCATTGGAGAAGGAGCAGAATCCGTTCCTCGGCTACCGTGCGATTCGTATCTGCCTGAACCAGCCCGAGCTGTTCCTGATTCAGCTTCGTGCGCTGCTGCGTGCAGCGCAGTACGGCGACCTGCGCATCATGTTCCCGATGATTTCGTCGGTGGACGAAGTACGCAACGCAAAGCAGGTGCTCGAGCAGGCGAAGGACATGCTGACCGCGGAAGGCGTTCCGTTCAACCCGAATGTCAAGGTCGGCATTATGGTCGAGATTCCGGTGGCGGCTGTCTGCTCAGACGTGCTGGCTAAGGAAGTTGACTTCTTCTCGATCGGCACGAACGACCTGATTCAGTATTCCTGTGCGGTGGACCGCATCAACGAGAAGATTTCCTATCTGTACCGTCCGCTGCATCCGGGCGTTCTGCGCCTGATCGCCATGACGGCCAAGGCGGCAAACGAGAACGGCATCGAGGTCGGTGTGTGCGGCGAAATGGCAGGCACGGCCGGTATGGCGCCGGTGCTGTGCGGCCTCGGCGTGACCAATCTGTCCATGTCGGCGTCCGCGATGCTGGCAGCCAAGGCAGACCTTGCAAAGCACTCCTACGGCGAATGCAAGGAGCTTGCCGACAAGCTGCTCGCGTGCGCAAGTGCGTCTGACGCAGAGCGGATTTTCGCAGAGTGGAGAGAATCCTAAATTCAGTCAAAAAGCCGCCGTTTCCATGTGAAGCGGCGGCTTTCTAAACCATAGCAAAAGGAGAAATCATCATGTCTGAACGCAAGAATTTCGGTGCAAAGCCGTATCTGTACCCGATGCCGGTGCTCATTCTCGGCACTTACGACGAAAACGGCAAGCCGAATGCCATGAATGCTGCCTGGGGCGGCATCGTGGAGATGGACGAAATCATCGTTGATCTGGGTGAGCACCAGACCACCGACAACCTCGAAAAGACCCGTGCATTCACGGTCAGCTTTGCGGATGCGGAGCATATGGCAGCCTGCGATTACGTCGGCATTGTTTCCGGCAAGAACGAGCCGAACAAGATGGAGAAGGCCGGCTTCACCACCACCAAGAGCGCATTTGTCAACGCACCGATCATCAACGAGCTGCCGGTAACGCTCGAGTGTGAACTCATCAAGGTCATCGACGAGAGCAAGTATCTCGGCCGCATCGTCAACGTCAGCGCGGACGAGCGCGTGCTCGGTGAGGACGGCGAAATCAGCCTGGATAAGTTCAAGCCGATCACCTACGAGCCGGTGCACCACCTGTATTACGATCTCGGCAAGCAGGTCGGTCAGGCATTCCACGACGGTGCAGCACTCAAGTAACCGAATAGGCAAAGAAAAATCCCTGTCTTACGACAGGGATTTTTTTATTGGTCGCTTAAAACCGTCAATGCCTCGGAGATATTCTGCACGCTGACCGGCTTGGGAATGTATCCGTTCATACCGGCCTCGCGGCAGCTTCGGCGGTCGCTCGCGAACGTGTTCGCCGTCATGGCGAAAATCGGGATATCGTGGTCGCTGCGGCTGCTCTGGCGGATGACCTTGGTTGCGGTCACGCCGTCCATGACGGGCATCTGCATATCCATGAAGATGGCGAAATACTCGTCGATTTCGGATTCCTCGTAGCGCTTGACGCCGATATCGCCGTTTTCCGCCCAGTCCACGGACAGACCGATGGTCTGGAGCAGTTCGGTCGCGATTTCGGCATTCAGCACGTTGTCCTCAACGAGCAGCACCTTGCGGCCGACATAGCGTGCCTGTTCGTCCTCGCCGTCCGTATGCGGGTGCAGAACGGCGTCGCGCTGCTCGGCAGTCGCGTCCGGGAAGGGAATCTCCACCGTGAAGGCCGAGCCTTTGCCAAGCGTGCTTTCGATGTGCAGCGTGCCGCCCATCAGGTCGGTGAAGCCCTTGACGACCGACATGCCCAGTCCGGTGCCCTGAATCTTGGACACGCGGCTGTCCTCCGCACGGGCGTAGTCCTCGCAAATGTGCTGCACGAAGTCCTCGCTCATGCCGATGCCGTCGTCGCGGCAGGTGAAGCGGTAGCGGTGATCCGGCAGACATTCCAGCCGGAGTTCGATGTGTCCGCCGTCGCCGGTGTACTTGATGGCATTGGACACGATGTTGATGAGGATCTGCCGCAGGCGATTGTCGTCGCCGACGACCACACGGTCCTCGCAGTCGCACTCGACAGTGAGCGTCTGCTCCTTTTTGCCCGCAAGCGGGTGCAGCACGGTAGCGCTCTCACGCAGACAGTCTGCCGGATTGAACGGCTGCTCGATCAATTCGATCGCACCGTGTTCCAGCTGGTTGACATCCAGAATGGAGTTGATGAGCACGAGCAGGTAATTGCCTTCGGTGGTGATGTTGTTCAGTGCCGTATCGAGTTTGGCGGTGTCGTTTTTGTACTTGCGTGCCACCTGCGTCATGCCGAGCACGACGTTGAGCGGTGTACGGATATCGTGGCTCATCTTGGAGAAGAAATTCTGCTTGGCTTCGGTCGCTTCCTCCGCCTGCGCGAGCGCAGCGGCCAGCTTGCCGGAGATTTTCTCCTGCTCCCGCTTGCGGCGCACGGACTGCAGGAACAGGATGAGCAGCAGCAAAATCAAAAACACAGCCGCACAGATAATGATGAGGTAAACCGGACGGTCGAACAGGTATTCCAGCATGGTCGGTGTCGTGGTCTGCTCGAGGTAGTTCTGCACGATCTCAGCACTGTTGTTATCCGCCACGTCAGCGAGCGTTTTGGACCAGATGCCGTAGAAATTCGCGTCCGTGTCGGCGTTGATGGCCATTTTCAGTTCCATCACCGCACCCGGGACAATGTCGGCTCGGAGACGGTTCTGTACATCGTCACGCGCCAGCTTCTGCGCCGTGTAGGACATGAGAAGCGCACCATCGGCCTTGCCGTTGAGCACGGCCTGCTGGCACTGCTTGAGCGAGTCCACGACGAGCAGTCCGACGTCGTTGCCCCAGACCGAGGAGAGCACCTCACGGATGGCGATGTTGTCGTCATCCGTGACAAGCGCTGCGATCTTGTCTGACGAGCCGCGTGCCCGCAGAACGGACAGGGTAGTGGTCAGGTACGGATCGGTGATTTTATACTTGACATCCGTGCTTTCGTCCTCGTAAAAGCCGTTCATATCCATCCAGATATCCACGTCGCCGGAGGCGATGGCGGCTTCATATTCAGCCTTGTCGGCCACCGGAATGATCTCGTAATTCAGACCCAGCTTTTCCGCGGTCGCACGGAAAATATCCGGCACCATGCCCTTGGCTTCACCGTTCTCGAACCACGAGTACGGGTTGGCGTTCGGTGTCATCACCGCCCGGATGGTGTCGCCGTTTTTGCGCATGGTTTCGAGCAGCGCCTGCTCATCCTCGGTCAACTCGCGGCTGTTTTCGTCCGAGCCGTAGTATTTGTTGTACAGTTCGGTACGCCAGTTCGGCGTTTCGATGTTCATGCGGTCGATGGCGGCATCGATCTGGTCGATCAGCGCCTGATCTTCCTTGCGGGCGATGAGATAATACGGCGTTTCACCGAAATTCTCGATGGTCTTTTCGTCCTCGGGCGTGCGGATGTAGCTGTTGACGAGCGCGTCCACCTCATCGTTGATGAGCGCGTTCGTCAGCTCGGTCGGCGTGTCGTAATAGACGAACGTGCAGTCGAAACCCTTCTCCTTGGCGAAGGCGATCGCGCTGTCGTTGTAGGTGTGCCGCTGCAGCAGACCGATGCGGATGCCGTTGTAGGTGGCGTAGTCGCCCGCGACGATCTTGTCGTTGCCGACCTTGACATTCATGCAGGTATACGAGGTGATGGACGGATGCGTGGAGAACGCAAACTCCTTTTCACGCTCGGGCGTTTTCTTGGCGGCTGTGTAGAGGTCAAGTTCGCCGCTGCGCAGCATGTCCACGCTCTCGCTGGCGGATTTATCGTACCCGACATAGGAGAACGTCGCCTGCATGTAATGGGAGACGTTCTGCATCATCTCGTAGCCGTAGCCGGAGCGCTTGCCGTTCTCATCGAGCATGTTGAAGCAGTCGAACGCATAGAACGCGACCTTGTAGTCCGGCGTGTCGGTCTGCGAGAGTGCAGCCGCGCCGACTGGTGCAAGTGATAAGATTCCCAGCAGGAAGACGAGCATCCATGCTGTCAGTTTTTTTTTCATTCAAATCCCCCTTGTAAGGCAAAAAAAGAACCACAACAGATATACGCATACCCATAGTGGTTCCAGAGGATAGAGCGATACCGCGGTTCATGCACGGTTTTGCCCCGAAATTTATGCAACTGGCTGCCATTTTACAGGCCCTTTAGCTTTGCGTCGCAGTCTTTTGACTGTTTTGCCCTGTGAAGTTTTTAAAGGATATCATTTTAACGATATCTTTACAGAATAATTATACCGCGTTTGAGGATGGTATTCAATAGAAAAGTTGGCAAACCATCGTTTTTATAGGGGATTGCAGGAACTTGCATTTGCGTGGGTGCGGCAATCCGGCGGACACTTGCAATTTGCCTGCGGCTTTGCTACTATTAGGATAGAGAGGTTAGTGTGTTCTAACTGGATGCAGTGACAGGAGGCTCGATGATGAAAATTTTGGTATATGGCGCAGGCGTGCTCGGCTGCAATCTGGCAAGGAACCTGTTCCGCGCCGGAAAAGATGTCACTTTGCTCGCGAGAGGGAAGTGGGCGGAGCAGATGCAGGCGAACGGTCTGCGTATCAAGGATAAATTTCGGCCGGGTGTGTCGGTCAGCCGCATTCCGGTCGTGACCGGTCTCAAGCCGGAGGATGCGTACGATGTGATTTTCGTTGTCATGCGCTGCACGCAGATTGACGCGGTGCTGGACACGCTGAAAGCGAATCCGGCGAAAACCATCGTGTTTGTGGGCAATAACGCACGAGCCAAGGCGGCTGCGGAGTCGCTGCCGGACAAAAATGTGCTGTTTGCGTTTGCACTCTCGGCAGGCCACCGGGAGAGTGACAGAGTGGTCTCGATCGACCTGAAAAAGATTACGATCGGACCATTGCAGGGCATTCCCTCGAGCGAAAAGCTGGTATCGCAGATTTTCGACGGCACAAAGTACCGGGTGGACTACACGCCGAAGATGGAGGACTACCTGCTTTGTCATGCGGCGTTCGTGCTGCCGGCCGCGTTTGCGTGCTATAAGACCGACGGCGATTTGAAAAAGCTCAAGGGCAACACGGCGTATCTGAACCGCATGATAGATGCGAACATTGAAGGGTATCGGGCGATACGAAACGCCGGTCACACCATTCTGCCGAAGGATGACGAGCAGTTTGAAAGTGCGAAATATCGCAAAACTTGTCTGCGGTTTTTCAAACTCATGTGCGCGACCTCACTCGGAAAGCTGTGCGCGTCCGACCATGCGATGAACGCTGTTGACGAGATGAGCGGTCTCAATCGCGATATGAAGGCGTTTTTTGATGCGTGCGGCGCAGCGTATCCGGTCTGGCGGGAGCTGGAAGGCGAGGCCGGAAAGTATTTGCGGTGAATAAAGAGAAACCCTGCTTGCTTCAATGGAAAGCAAACAGGGTTTTCCTGATGCCCTCACTTTGCTATGGAAAAGTTATGTATTTTAATCATTATCTGGCATACAAAGCTGCCTGATAAGTGCATTCTGCTCAATCTGCGGTGCATATTGCAGTCCGATTTTGTCGGGCGTGAAACATGAATGCACTGTAATCCTATTGACACAGTATGAATTCGGCGGTATACTGTTAACGCGACATAAATTGCAAATGAAACTTCTCTTAACGTGAAAAGAGAAGAGGTCAAAACAGGAGGTTTTTTACATGAACAAGAGCGTTTGGAAGAGAGCAGCAGCGGGTATTTTCTCCGCAGCGATGCTTGTTACCGCGCTGACAGCCTGCGGCGGCAGCTCGAACGCATCCGCTGAGGCCGACACCCAGCAGGACACCGCAGCCGATACCAGCACGACCGAGACCATCACGGTAGCAGTTCCGGGTACCCCGAAGCCGTACAACTATGTTGACGACGACGGCAATCTCGGCGGCTACGAGATCGACATGCTGAATGCCATGGCCGAGAAGGCTGGCGTAACGCTGGATTATCAGATCACCGAGTTTGAATCCATGTTCGCCGGTCTGGACTCCGCACGCTACGATATGATCATCGGCAACATCTCCAAGAAGCCCGAGCGTGAGGAGAAGTACCTGTTCTCCACCAAGCCGTACTTCAAGAACAAGATCGTGCTGATCACCGCACCGAACAACACCGACATTAAGACCATCGACGACCTCGGCGGCAAGAAGGTTCCGGCAGGCGCAGGCCGTGCAAACGCACAGTTCATGGAGAGCTACAACAAGGAGCACGCTGACAACCCGATCGACATTCAGTACACCGATGCAGACGCTTCCGCAGCACTGATCGACCTGTACAACGGCCGTTATGATGCGTGCATCTACAACCAGACCTACGTTACCAACGTAACCGAGGAATACGGCTACGAGTTCAACACCTACGAGATCCCGAACGCAGACGAGATCGAGATTCCGGAAGCATGGATCCTCTATCGCCAGGACGAGACCGAGCTGCGCGACAAGATGGATGAGGCGCTGGCTGCCATCAAGGAGGACGGCACGCTGTCCGAGCTGAGCGTGAAGTATTTCGGCGAGGACTATGTTCCGCAGGATTAACTTGTAAAAATAAAAGATAAAACAGTACAGAATGAACCCCTGACAGGACAAAACAGCCCGTCAGGGGCAATTCTGCATTAAAGGTGATACGATTATGAATCTATTCAAGCCATCTGCGATCTGGGAAGGCATTGTCCGCATCATCCCCAACATCCCGCAGACGCTGGAAATTGCCGCTGTTGCGGCGGTGATCGGCATCGTGCTGGGCTTTCTGCTGGCGCTGTTCCGCATTAAGAAAATCCCGGTGCTGAGTCAGCTTTCCACGCTGTATATCTCGTTCATGCGCGGCACGCCGCTGCTCGTGCAGCTGTTCCTGTCGTACTACGGCATCCCGGTGATGCTGAACATCCTCAACTACAATTTCGGCTGGACGTTCAGTGTCAACGATATCCCGAGCATGCTGTTCGTGTTCGTCGCGTTCTCGCTCAACGAGGCGGCCTACATGGCGGAATCCATCCGTGCGGCTATCCTGTCGGTTGACCGCAAGGACATTGAGGCTGCCTGGTCCATCGGCATGACCGGCGGACAGACCATGCGCCGTGTCATTCTGCCGCAGGCGATGATCGTCGCCATCCCCAACCTGGGCAACAGCCTCATCAGCCTGCTCAAATCCACTTCGCTGGCGTTCACCATCGGCGTGATGGACATGATGGGCAAGGCCAAGGTCGTTGCGGGCAACAATATGCGCTATTTTGAGGTCTATATCGGTCTGGCGCTGCTGTACTGGCCGATGTGCATCCTCATCGAGTTTATCGTACACAAGCTGGAGAAGCGCTTCAACATTCTGGACAGGGAGGTGCAGCAGGATGATTAAAATGGAGAAGATCGAGAAATCGTTCGGCAACAACCACGTTCTGCGCGGTGTTGATCTGACGGTTGAGACTGGCGAGGTCGTTTCCATCATCGGTGCATCGGGCAGCGGCAAGTCCACGTTCCTGCGCTCGATAAATTTCCTCGAGCCTGCCGATTCGGGCATTATCACGCTCAATGACCTCGTGGTGGATACCCGCCACGCCACCAAGCAGGATATCCTCAACCTGAGACGCAACACCGCGATGGTGTTCCAGTCGTACAACCTGTTCAAGCACCGCACGGCACTCGAGAACGTCATGGAGGGTCTGACCGTGGTACGCGGCCGCTCTGCCGCTGAGGCTAAGGACATTGCCGAGGAACAGCTGCGCCGTGTTGGTCTGGCGGATCGTATGAATTACTATCCGCACCAGCTTTCCGGCGGTCAGCAGCAGCGTGTCGGCATTGCGCGTGCGCTGGCGCTGAATCCCAAGGTCATGCTGCTCGATGAGCCGACCTCTGCGCTTGACCCTGAGATGGTCGGCGGTGTGCTGGATGTTATCCGCTCGATTGCCGATCAGGGCCTGACCATGCTTATCGTCACCCACGAGATGAGCTTCGCCCGCGATGTATCCGACCGCGTAGCGTACTTTGCAGCGGGCAACATTCTCGAGCAGGGAACGCCGGAGGAAGTCTTTGAACACACCCGCGAGGAAGGCACAAAGCAGTTCCTCGCGCATATGTCGGCACGATGAAAGGAAGATAAAAATGCGATTTATTGTTTGCGGTGATGCGCTGTTTTCCAGCCGCAATCTGGCAAAAAGACTGGATAAAACGCTCGTAGAGCGTCTGCAGGGTGCGGACGGCGGCTTTGTCAACGCCGAGTTCTGCACGCCGGAGCCGACCACGCCGCCTGCCTGCGGCCGCGGCTACATGACCTCGGTTCGTCCGGCAACGCTGACCGAATTTGCTGACCTCAACCTCAAGATGGTCGGCTTTGTCAACAACCACACGGGCGATTACGGCCCGCAGGGCGTGCTCGACACGATGAACGCTGCCGAGGCCCACGACCTGATCGCATGCGGCGTAGGCTGCAGTCTGCGCGAAGCACGCTTGCCGAAATTCCTCGATACACCGACCGGCCGTGTCGGTCTGGTCGCTACCGGCTCGACTCGCTCTGAGGTCTTTGCCGCGAGCGACAGCGGCGCCGGTGTTGTGCCGCGTCCCGGCTCCAACCCGCTGCGCTGGGGACGCGCCTACGTTCTGCCGGACGAGCTGTTCGAGCAGCTGCACCAGATCGACATTGCGCTCGGCACCCGCGAGAGCATGGACGAGGGCTGCCGTGTCGAGACTTACCCACCGCAGGGCAATGATGCGTTTCGGTTCGGTTCGCTGTTTGAGGGATGCCTGAATATCGAGCGCGGCGAGAAAGCACACGTTCGCACCTTCGTCAACCAGAAGGACGCGGATGAGGTGCTGAAGAGTGTTACCGACGCTTCCAAGCGCTCTGACCTGACCGTTTTCAGCCTGCATACCCACGAGGGCGTGAACGAGAACTGGTATTCCTCTCAGCCGCCCGAGTTCATCGAGAAGATCGCGCACGATGCCATCGACGCCGGTGCGGATGTTGTCGTCGGCCACGGCGCACACTTTCTGCGCGGTGTGGAGATTTACCACGGCAAGCCGATTTTCTACAACCTCGGCAGCCTGCTCATGGAGTTCGAGGCAGGCGAGTCCATCATTGCACCGGAAATGTACGAGGCTTACGGCTATGGCCCGGACAGCCGTCCGTCCGACCTGCACAGCAACCGTGCCAAGGACAAAAACGGCAACTTTATCGGCTTCAACGCTGAGCGCCGTTTCTCGGAGAACTGCCTGCTGCAGATCGACCGAGATGAGGACGGCAATGTAGCTTACGGTCTCATTCCGATCGACCTGACCATGGAGAACGAGCGCGTGCTGGAGCGCGGTCTGCCGAAGATCGCATCCGATGAGGTAGCCGAGCAGATTGCCGAGCACATGACGGCATACAGTGCGCCGTATGGAACCAAGCTGGCTTACGATAAGGAAAGCGGATTTATCCGCATTGTTTAAGTGCTGTATAGGCTGCTAAAAAGTCCAATGGTATGAAGTCAAGTAGGTGATGCGAGAAAATTTTGAAGAAAA
>CAVLCS010000060.1:0-16873 GCA_963661675.1 Bulleidia sp. | reverse complement strand
ATATTTCCTACATAGGAGCTTTTTTGTGCTGTCCGTATAAATTGGGGCAGTTCATGGGGCAGTTCATGCTGCTTTCCTTTTTACTTTTTGCAGAACCTTGCGATCGTCTGCACGACCTTATCCATCTGCAGCGGCTTCGCCAGATGCGCATTCATGCCTGCTTCCAGACAACGCTGTGCGTCCTCGTTGAAGGCGTTGGCCGTCAACGCGATAATCGGGATGCTCTGCGCATCCGGCCGCGGCAGTTTGCGGATGGATCGTGTTGCCGCAAGACCGTCCACCTCGGGCATCATGATGTCCATGAGAATTGCGTCAAACGTGCCTGCCGGTGAGTTCTCGAATCGCTCGATGGCCTGTGCGCCGTCCGAAACCACGGTGATTTCCGCGCCTTCGTCGCGCAGCAGCATCTCCGCGATCTCTGCGTTCAGCTCGTTATCCTCGACGAGAAGCAGGTGCAGGCCGTGAATGCTGCCCTGTTCCCCGGTCTCCTGCAGCGCCGTCTGCTGCGCCTGCGCGATCTCAAACGGCAGCGTGATGACAAAAGTCGAACCCTGATTCGGCACACTCGTCACCGTGATCGTGCCGTGCATCTGCTCCACCAACGTTTTCACGATCGACATGCCCAGACCGGTGCCGTTGTACACGCTTCGCGCGTCCGTGCGCTCCTGCGCGAACGGCTCGAAAATGTGCTCCAGAAACGCCTTGCTCATGCCGATACCGGTATCCCGGATGGTCCAGCGGTAGGTAACGATGCCGTTTTTCGCGCCCATGCAGTCCAGATGCGTCTCGACACTGCCGCCGACCCGGTTGTACTTGATGGCGTTGCTGTAAATGTTCAGGAAAATCTGCCGCAGGTGCAGCGGGCTGCCGTACACATACGGATGCACCTTTTCGTCCGATGTATTGTCATAATGGAGCGAAACACCGGCTTCCGTGGCTCGCTGCCCCACAATCGTCTGAATATCGGTGGATAATTCGTTCAGATTCACCACTTCGTGTGCAAGAACAGCTTCGCCGCTCTCCAACTTGCTCATCTGCAGGACGTCATTGATGAGCGCCAGCAGATGGTTAGCCGCCACCAGCATTTTCTTTCGGTTGCTCTCGATGAGCGCCCGATCGTCCGCGTGCGCTTCGTTGATCTTGAGCAGTCCGATAATGCCGTTGAGCGGCGTACGGATATCATGGCTCATGCGCGCCAGAAAGCCGGTTTTTGCTGCATTGGCCGCACGTTCCGCATCCGCCGAACGCTTGATCTTCTCTGCATAAGCGCGTTCCCGGTAGCGCCGCATGGTGGACTGCCAGAACACCACCGCGACCAGCAGCGCCAGCACCGTACTGAGCAGCATGTCGATCACGATCTGCCACGGCGAATACCAGCCGCCTTCCGGCTCGATCTCGAAATACCACTCGTCGTTCGGCACATCGCAGGTGACTTCCAGTGCGTCCTCCACATCCGGCGTATCGCACTGGGCGATGGAAACACGCTCACCGGTCACTGCATTCTTTCTCCAAATCTGGAAATGGTAGGACGCCTCTTCCAGCTTGTTCAGCTGCAGCTCGTCCACGAATTTATCCCAGTCGATGACCAGCTGAGAGAAGCCCCAGAACTGTTTGTCGCCGTTCGCATCGGTCGTGTAGATCGGGTCGAACAGCAGTGTTCCTGTGCCGCCCTGAATCAGCTCAAACGGTCCTGCGATGGTGTATTCACCGCTCTCCATCGCCTTGCGTGCGCGTGCACCACGCTCGGTATCGTCGAACATCGTGTGCCCGAGCACCTTGCTCTGGTCCATCGGATACAGCTGCGTCACAACACCGTCCTTCGCCAGCTCAATGCACTGCAGGACACCGCCGTCGTCGATCATCAGCGCCGCCATATCGTCGAATTCCTTGTCGCTGAGCGTGTATCCCTGTTCGATCATGCGCTTGAGCAGGTCGGCTTTCGCCAGATACCGGTTCAGCTGCGACTCGATTCGACGTACCGTCGCCTCGGCGGTATAGGTCGCTTTCAGCTCCTCTTCGTTCTTGTGGTGCAGGATCTGGATGTGCGCCACGCTGTTGATCAGCAAAAACGTAACGAGAAACACGATCGCCGTATACAGCTTGATTTTACCAGGCAATTTGGTTTTATTCATATTTATGCCTCGTATCCTTCCTCAATGATATACAATTATACGATAAGCGCGCATATTTTGTCAATTTGTATCTGTCAATATTTCTGCTGAAAAAGCCAGTCTTAGCGGACTATTTACGGTTATTTAGCACAAAAAAGTGCTCCCCGATATTCGGAGAGCACTCTGTGTTTGCACTTAGCCGACACGCTGCTTGGAGTGGTGCAACTGAATCTGCTTGGACTTGATGAACACGCTCAGCTTCTTGTAAGCCAGCATGGTGATGGCGGTCAGGATCGCACCCTTGATAAGGTTGAACGGCAGCACGCCGAGCAGCAGATACCCCTGCATACCGGTCACATACGGATTGATGGCGTTGCACGCATCAAAAATCGCCTGCAGCGGCATAACCTGCGCATAGAACGGGATGATGAGGAAATAGTTGGTCAGCATGCCGACACACGCCATGGCAATCGAGCCGGCCGAGCAGCCGATGATGGCCATCTTGCGGCTCTTGTGACCGCGGTACAGCAGTACAGCGATGATGACGAGCGTGGACAGCATCAGGAAGTCTGCGACCTCACCGGAGCCGCCCGTCTGGGTCTGGGTCAGGTGGATGATGTCCTTGATGCCGATCATCGTGATCGCCGGAGCGATACCGAAGATGAACGCGCCGATGAGTACGACCGCACCGGACAGGTCCACCTTGAGGAACGGCGGCATGAACGGGATCGGGAACTCAAAGTACATCAGTACGGTTGCGATGGCCGCAAAAATTGCGGTGTAGGTGATTTTGCTGGTTTTGGTCATTGCTGTTTTTCTCCTTTTCAGGAGTCCTGTTCCATAAATAAAACAAGCCCTTGGATGGCTCCAAGGGCATACAGACGTAGCGATAGGTACATCTGTTTCTCTCATCCGGACTATAACCGTCGGTTGGGATTCTAACCCATCATGCCTTGCGGCTCGCAGACTATCAGGCTCGAGACCTGTATACTGCCGGTGGAGACTTTCACTCCGCCCTGAAACAGAACTGATTTATTTATGGTTACATTATAGTCTCATACGATGGATTTGTCAACACTTTAACGAGAAAAATTAAAAAGCCGCCTTTCATTGCGAAAAGCGGCTCTTTTGCGGAAATTAGTCTTCCTTGTTGCTCATCAGCGTAACCATAACGGCCTTCTGGGCATGCAGACGGTTCTCTGCTTCCTCGAAGATCTCGTTTGCGTGCTCCTCGAACACCTTGGTGGTGATCTCCTGCTCGCGGTATGCCGGCAGGCAGTGCTGCACCATGCAGCCCGGCTTTGCAGCAGCCAGCAGCTCGTCATTGACCTGGTAGCCCTGGAATGCCTTCATGCGGACTTCCTTCTCGGCCTCCTGGCCCATGGATGCCCAGGTGTCGGTGATGACAACGTCTGCGTTCTCGGCAGCCTTCATCGGGTCGTCGGTGATGAAGAAGTTCGGGTTCGGCTCTGCGAAGGCCATAACCTCAGCGTCCGGACGGTAGTCAACCGGCGTTGCGATGGAAACCTTCATGCCGGTCTTGAGGCCGCCGACGATCAAAGAGTTCGCCATGTTGTTGCCGTCGCCGATGTAGCACATCTTGAGGCCCTCGAGGACAGCGAACTTCTCACGGATGGTCATCAGGTCCGCCAGAACCTGGCACGGATGGCAGAAATCGGTCAGACCGTTGATGATCGGAATCGAGCCGTAGTTTGCCAGATCCTCAACTTCCTTCTGCTCGTAGGTGCGGATCATGATGCCGTCCAGATAGCGGCTCAGCACGCGGGCGGTATCCTGTACCGGCTCACCGCGGCCGATCTGCAGATCGCGGTTGGACAGGAACAGCGCCTGGCCGCCCAGCTGATACATGCCGGTCTCGAAGGAAACACGGGTACGGGTAGAGGACTTCTGGAAGATCATGCCAAGGCTCTTGCCTTCCAGATGACGGTGGGAAATGTTGTGCTTTTTCTCATACTTGAGCTGATCCGCCAGATCGAGCAGACCGATGATCTCCTCGGTGGAGCAGTCAAGCAATTTCAGTAAATGCTTCATTGTAATAAACCCCTTTTTGCAAATTAGTAATGAGTAATTAGTAGTTAGTAATTATTTTGGGTGCTGCCGCACCAGTGCCATAATCACGTTAATTACTAATTTCTCATTCCTAATTACTAATTATCAAAAACTTTGATTAAAAGACCTTTGCCATGATGGAAAGTGCTTCATCCATCTCTTCCTTCGAAATGGTGAGCGGCGGGAGCAGACGAACGGCATTTTTACCGGCGGTGATCGCCAGAACGCCGTTTTCGATCAGCTTATTGGCAAACGCAGAGTGCTTGCCGTCCTCGACGATGATGCCGAGCATCAGGCCCATGCCGCGCACGCCCTTGATATTCGGCGAGCCGATGGACAGAATGCCGTTGCGCAGGTACTCGCCTTTTTCGCGGACCTTCATCAGGAACTGGCCGTCGCCGACGGTATCGAGCACGACGTTTGCCGCGGAGCACACGATCGGCGTACCGCCGAAGGTGGTCGCGTGCGTACCCGGCGTCAGCACGTTGCAGCAGGTATCCGCTGCCATGACTGCGCCGATCGGCATACCACCGCCAAGGCCCTTGGCCATGGTGACAACGTCCGGCTTGATGCCGTACTGCTGGAACGCAAACAGGCTGCCGGTACGGCCGATGCCGGTCTGTACCTCGTCAATGATGAGCAGCATGTCCTTCTCGCGGCAGAGCTGCTCGACTTCCTTGACGAACTCACGGTCGAGCGGCAGGACACCGCCCTCGCCCTGGATCAGCTCCATCATGATGGCGCAGGTCATGTCGTCCGCCTTAGCGCGTACCGACTTGATATCGTTGGCGACCGCGTAATCAAAGCCCTCGGTAAACGGGAAGAAATAGTTGTGGAAACGCTCCTGACCGGTGGCCTTCAGCGTGGTTACGGTACGGCCGTGGAAGGAATTGATGAGCGTCAGCACCTTGAAACGGCCCTCGCCGTACTTGTCGAACGAGTACTTACGAGCCAGCTTGATAGCGCCCTCGTTTGCCTCGGCACCCGAGTTGGCAAAGAATACCTTGCCGCCCAGATGCGTCTTCTCGACCAGCTTCTTGGCAACCTGTACCATCGGCTCGGTGGTGAACAGGTTGG
Organism: Bulleidia sp.; assembly: GCA_963661675.1. Classification (GTDB taxonomy): domain Bacteria; phylum Bacillota; class Clostridia; order Oscillospirales; family Butyricicoccaceae; genus Agathobaculum. The sequence goes on along the minus strand of CAVLCS010000060.1, from coordinate 11,615 downwards.
AAACGTGCATCAGCTTGTGCGCCTGCTTGGTGATCGCGTCGATGATCGCCGGGTTAGCATAACCCATGCAGTTTACACCGATGCCGGACGCGAGGTCGATGTACTTCTTGCCCTCAACGTCCCACAGGGTCGCACCTTCGCCGTGGTCCAGCGCGATCGGGAACCGGCCGTAGGTGTTCATTACATATTTATTTTCTTCGCTTTTTAATTCATTGTAAGTCATTGGTTTTCGCCCTTTTCGTAAGAGAATATGCGAAATCAGTGCTTAATTACTAATTTCTAATTCCTAATTACTAATTATTGAAACATCGTGCCTGCGCCGACCTTGGAGAGCAGCTCGATCAGGATCGAGTGCTTGACACGGCCGTCCAGAATGGTGGCACGCTCAACGCCCTTGCGGACCGCCTCAACGCAGCAGTCCACCTTCGGGATCATGCCGCCCTTGATGACGCCGTCGCGCACCAGCTTGGGCACCTCGGACACCTTGAGACGATGCAGCACGCTGTCCGGATCGTTGACATCCAGCATCAGACCGCGTACATCGGTCAGCAGGATGAGCTTCTTCGCACCGAGTGCGACCGCCAGCTTGCTTGCTGCGGTGTCGGCGTTGATGTTGTAGTTGGTTTCGTCGTCGATGCCCTGTGCAACGGTCGAAACGACCGGGATATACCCCTGCTGCAGCACATCGATGACCGGAGCCGGATCCACGTCCATGATATCGCCGACGTAGCCGTAATCCGTGCCGGCCCGATCGGTCAGACGCTTCGCCTGGAACAGGCCGCCGTCCATGCCGCCCAGACCGATGCCGCGTCCGCCTGCCTTCTCAAGCAGGGTTACAAGGTCCTTGTTGACCTTGCCGCACAGCACCATCTGCACGATATCCATGGTTTCACGATCGGTGTAGCGCAGGCCGTTGACGAACTTGCTCTCCTTGCCAATCTTTTTCAGCATTTCGTTGATTTCCGGGCCACCGCCGTGCACGATAACGACCTTGACGCCGACCAGATTGAGCAGCACGAGGTCGTGGATGACCGCGTCCTTCAGCTCCTCATTGATCATTGCGTTGCCGCCGTATTTTACGACAACGGTCTGACCGTAATATTCCTGAATGTACGGAAGTGCTTCGACCAGAATATTGGCACGCAGCTCCGCATCAAGTTGAGTATCCATACTAATTCGTTCCTTTATCGGGAGTTTTCTTCGTTTTTAAGAATCAAGTTCTGTAATCACCATTGATTTTTACGTAGTCATAAGTAAGGTCGCAGCCCCAAGCGGTAGCCTGATCCTCGCCCTCGTTTACGTCAACCTGAATGGTAACTTCGCTCTCGGAGAGCACCTTCTTCGCCAGATCTTCATCGAAATCCAGTGCGGCGCCCTTTTCACAGACGGCTACGCTGCCTGCTGCGGACTCGAACGCCACGGAGACGTACTCCGGACGGAACGGTGCCTTGGAGTAACCCATGGCACACAGCACGCGGCCCCAGTTAGCATCTGCGCCGAACATAGCCGCCTTGACGAGGTTGGAGCCGACAACGGCCTTAGCCAGTCGCTCTGCAGCTTCCTCAGAGCGGGAATTCTTAACGGTGCAGGTCACCAGCTTGGTTGCGCCTTCGCCGTCCGCGGCGATCTGGCGTGCCAGACGAGTATTGACCTCGTTGAGTGCCTTGCAGAACGCCTGATATTCCTCGTCCTGCCACTCGATGAGCGTATTGCCTGCCATGCCGTTTGCGAGCACGATGCACATATCGTTGGTGGAGGTGTCGCCGTCAACCGTTACGCGGTTGTAGGTCTTCTTGACGTTCTCCTGCAGGGCGTCGGTCAGCATTTCGTGCGTGATAGCGCAGTCGGTCGTGATGAAGGACAGCATGGTGCCCATGTTCGGGTGGATCATGCCGCTGCCCTTGCAGATACCGCCGATACGGCAGGTCTTGCCGCCGATGGTGAACTCAACAGCCGCAGTCTTGGGCTTGGTGTCGGTGGTCATGATGGCACGGTTGGCCTTCTCGGAGGCATTGTCCTCCAGGACCAGCTCCGGCAGGTGCTCCTCGATGCACTCGATGTTCAGGCGCTGACCGATAACACCGGTGGATGCAACCGCAACGTCAGTTTCCGCTACGCCGAGCAGCTGAGCCGCTGCCTTCGCCATACGGCGAGCGTTCTCCATGCCGTCCGGTGCACAGGCGTTTGCGTTGCCCGCATTGGCAACGATAGCGCGTGCGACACCGTCCTCGAGGTGCTCCATGGTGACGTACAGCGGAGCCGCCTTGACACGGTTCATCGTGTAGGTGGCAGCCGCAGTGCATTCGCATTCGCTGAAAATGATCGCGGTATCGTCATTCGTTCGGCTTTCCTTGACGCCGCAGCGCACGCTGCCCGCCTTGAAGCCCTTTGCGGCACAAACGCCGCCTTCGATAATCTTCATAACTATTTTCCTCCTGCTGAAATCAGAGGTTTAAGCCGGTCGTTTCTTCCAGACCGAGCATGATATTCATATTCTGCACGGCAGCGCCGGACGCGCCCTTGCCGAGATTGTCAAACAGTGCGGTGACGATGGTCTGCTCCTCGTGGCCGCAGACGATCAGCTTGAGGCTGTCGTGACCGGCCAGCGTATTGGCGTAGATCATCGGCTCTTCCCCGCCGAACGGTGCAACAGTCACCATCTGCTGACCCTCGTAGTGCTTGGTCAGCGTTGCGTGAACCAGATGTGCGTCCACGTTCGGGAGCATAACGGTGGTCGCCATGCCCTTATAGAAGTCGCCGACGATCGGAACGAACACCGGTGCCTGCGTCAGACCGCAGACGTAACCCATCTCCGGCAGGTGCTTATGGTGCAGATTCAGGCCGTAAATGCGCTCGGAATCGTGTCTCTGGTCGCGGTTTTCGTCCTGATACTCCGCGATCATCTTCTTGCCGCCGCCGGAGTAACCGGTCAGCGACGCACAGGTCAGCGCAGCGTCCTCGGCGATGATACCGTGTGCAACCAGCGGGTAAACCGAGGAAATAAAGCCGCTTGCGTGACAGCCCGGGTTAGCGACACGCTTGGAGTTCTTGATGGCCTCGCGGTGTGCCTTAGACAGCTCGGCAAAGCCGTAATCCCAGTCCGGGTCGGTACGGTGAGCGGTCGATGCGTCAATGACACGGGTCGTATCGTTCTCGATGAGCGAAACGGCTTCTCTTGCTGCCGCATCCGGCAGGCACAGGAACGCAATGTCGGCTGCATTGAGGAACTTGCGGCGCTCCTCGGTGTCCTTGCGCTTGTCCTCGTCGATGAGCAGCAGCTCGATGTCGTCACGGCCGCCGAGACGCTCGTAGATCTGCAGGCCGGTCGTGCCTTCCTTGCCGTCGATGTAAATTTTAGGCTTCATCGTCCTCAACCTCCGCGATGAACTTGTCGATCTTGTCGATCTGGCGGGTTACCTCCTGCGGAGCCGGACCGCCGATGACCTTACGCTCGGCAACACAGGTGCGCAGGTCGAGTGCGTCGTATACATCGTCGCCGAACTTGTTGGAAATTGCTGCAAAATCACGCATGGTCATGGTCTCGAGGGTCTCATCGGCCTTGATGCACTGGTTGACCAGACGGCCGACCGTCTTGTACGCATCACGGAACGGAACACCCTTCTTGGTCAGGTAGTCTGCGCAGTCGGTTGCATTGATAAAGCCGCGGGAAGCTGCCTTGCGCATGTTGTCGCGGCGCAGCGTCATGGTGGAGAACATCGGGGTGAATACCTCGAGGCACTGCTTCACGGTGTCGATAGCACCGAATACAGCCTCCTTGTCCTCCTGCATATCCTTGTTGTAGGCCAGCGGCAGACCCTTGAGAACGGTCAGCATGGTGGTCAGTGCACCGTAAACACGGCCGGTCTTGCCGCGGATCAGCTCACAAACGTCCGGGTTCTTCTTCTGCGGCATGATGGACGAGCCGGTGGAGTATGCGTCGTCCAGCTCGACGAACTTGAACTCCCAGGAGCACCAGGAGATGATCTCCTCGGACAGACGGGACAGGTGCATCATCAGGATGGACAGTGCGGAGAGCAGTTCTACGCAGTAGTCGCGGTCGGATACACCGTCGAGCGAGTTGTCGGTCAAGCGGGCAAAGCCAAGCTGCTGACGGACAAAGTCACGGTCGATCGGATAAGTAGTGGAAGCCAGTGCACCCGAGCCGAGCGGCATCTCGTCCATGCGCTCGTAGCAGTCCTGCAGGCGGGATACATCGCGCTTGAGCATGTTGGCATACGCCATCATATAATGTGCGAACGTGGTCGGCTGTGCACGCTGCAGATGGGTGTAGCCCGGCATAACAGCGTCCAGATTCTCACGGCTCTTGGCCGTCAGCGCCTTCATGAAGCCAAGGATCAGCTTGATGACTTCCTTGATCTCCTTCTTGACATACATGCGCATGTCCAGTGCGACCTGGTCGTTACGCGAACGGCCGGTGTGCAGACGCTTGCCGGTGTCGCCGATGCGCTCGGTCAGCAGCTGCTCGACGTTCATGTGAATGTCCTCGTAATCGAGCGAGAACTCAACCTTGCCGTCCTCGATGTCCTTGAGGATACCCTTCAGACCTTCGACGATCTTCTCAGCCTCGTGCTCCTCGATGATACCCTGCTTGCCCAGCATGGTAGCGTGTGCGATGGAGCCGGTAATATCCTCTTTATACAGGCGGCAGTCAAACAGGATGGAAGAGTTGAAGTCGTTTACCACCAGATCGGTTTCCTTCTGGAAACGTCCTGCCCATAATTTTGCCATAGTTATGTTACCTCACAAACACTCATAGGGCGGCACATTTCGGACATGCCGCCCTACGATTTCTTTTACTTACTTTTCAACAGACGGGAAATGCTCACCGGTCTTCTTGTACAGGATCTGATCGTTCAGAGCGCGTACCTTGAGCGGCAGGCCGAACAGGTTGATGAAGCCTGCGGAATCTGCCTGATCGTAGCAGTCATCCTCGTTGAAGGTTGCCATATCCTCGGAGTACAGGCTGTACGGAGAGGTTACGGAAGCCGGGATGATGTTGCCCTTGTACAGCTTCAGCTTAACATCGCCGGTAACGGTCTCCTGGGTGGAATCAACGAATGCGGAGAGTGCCTTGCGCAGCGGCGTGTACCACTGGCCGTTGTAAACCAGCTCGCCGAACTTGAGCGCAACCTGATTCTTATAATGTGCGGTCTCCTTGTCGAGGGTGATCTCCTCGAGCTTTGCATGTGCTGCGTACAGAACAGCGCCGCCCGGAGTCTCGTATACGCCGCGGCTCTTCATGCCGACCAGACGGTTCTCAACGATATCCAGAATGCCGATGCCGTTCTCGCCGCCGAGCTTGTTCAGCTTCTCGATCAGAGCAACGGAATCCAACTTCTCACCGTCAACTGCGGTCGGAACGCCCTTTTCAAAGTGGATGGTAACGTAAGTCGGCTTGTCCGGCGCCATTTCCGGGGAAACGCCCAGTTCGAGGAAGCCCGGCTTGTTGATCGGTGCTTCGTTCGACGGCAGCTCCAGATCCAGACCCTCATGGCTCAGGTGCCACAGGTTCTTATCCTTGGAGTAGTTGGTCTCCTTGTTGATCTTCAGCGGGATGTTGTGTGCTTCCGCGTACTCGATCTCCTTCTCACGGCTATTCAGCTCCCAGAAACGCCACGGAGCGATAATATCCATCTGCGGTGCAAATGCGTGGATGGCCAGCTCGAAACGAACCTGATCGTTGCCCTTGCCGGTGCAGCCGTGGCAGATTGCGTCTGCGCCTTCCTTGAGGGCGATATCAACAATGCGCTTTGCAATGATCGGACGAGCGAACGAGGTGCCGAGCAGGTACTGCTCGTAGGTTGCGCCCGCCTTCATGGTCGGGATGATGTAGTCATCAACGAAATCCTTGGTCAGATCCTCGATGTACAGCTTGGAAGCGCCGGTCTTGAGTGCCTTTTCTTCCAGACCGTCCAGCTCGGTGCCCTGACCGACGTTGCCGGAAACCGCGATGACCTCACAGCCGTAATGCTCCTTCAGCCACGGAATGAGTACCGAAGTATCCAGACCGCCGGAGTATGCGAGAACTACCTTGTTATATTTCTTTTCCATGTTTTTCGACCTCCGCATTCTGCGTTTTTTTCGATGGTCTTATTATACTACCGACATTCCCATTTGGCAAGTAGAATTTATAATTATTTTCTCAAATGTATATTTATACATATGGTGAATTTACATTCGATAAATAATGCTTGCACTTTCTGTCAAAACGTACTATTATATTATAAATGCACTGTGTCAAGACAGATTGCACGGAATGAATAAAAGCGCACAAAACAGGGTGTGCAAAGGGGCGTTTTTCGCAATGACCGAAAGAAATTTAACCATGCTTACCGACTTTTACGAGTTTACGATGGCGAACGGATACTTTGAAAAGGGTATCGGCAATCGCCGCGCATACTTCGATATGTTCTTCCGCCGTGTACCGGACGACGGCGGATATGCCATCATGGCAGGCGTGGAACAGCTGATCGAATACTTCAACAACCTGCATTTTACCGAGGAAGATATTGCATATCTTCGCAGCCGCAAGTGCTTCTCGGAGTCCTTCCTCAATTATCTGCGTGATTTTGAGTTTGAATGCGACGTATGGGCCGTTCCGGAGGGCACGCCGGTATTCCCGGGCGAGCCGCTCGTAACGGTTGCCGGCCCGATGATCCAGGCGCAGTTCGTGGAGACCATGATCCTGCTGACCATCAACCACCAGACCCTCATCGCCACCAAGGCGAACCGCATTACGCGTGCAGCGGAAGGCCGTACCGTACTCGAGTTCGGCTCCCGCAGAGCACAGGGCTACGACGGTGCTGTCCTCGGTGCCCGTGCGGCTTACATCGGCGGCTGTCAGGGTACTGCCTGCGTTCTGTCCGACCGCGACTACAAGATCCCGGCCGGCGGCACGATGGCGCACTCGTGGGTGCAGATGTTCGACAGCGAGTACGAGGCCTTCAAGGCTTACGCGGATATTTATCCGGATAACTGCGTATTCCTGGTTGACACTTATAATGTACTCAAGTCCGGTGTGCCGAACGCGATCCGCGTAGCCAAGGAACTGGAAGCCGAAAAGGGCATCCGTGCCCGCGGTATCCGTCTGGATTCCGGCGACATCGCTTACCTTTCTATTGAGGCCCGCAAGATGCTCGATGCCGCAGGCTTCGAGGACATGCAGATCATGGCATCCAACTCGCTCGATGAGTATCTGGTACGCGACCTGCTCGTACAGGGCGCCCGCGTAGACTCGTTCGGCATCGGTGAGCGACTGATCACCTCCAAGTCCGAGCCGGTATTCGGCGGTGTATACAAGCTGGCTGCCGTTGAGGACGAGCACGGCGAGATCATCCCGAAGATCAAGGTTTCCGAGAACGTCGAGAAGATCACGACGCCGCACTTCAAGCAGGTGTACCGCCTGTTCGACAACAAGACCGGCAAGGCACTCGGCGACGTACTGACCGTACACGACGAGCAGATCGACGCTTCCCTGCCGTATGTGATGTTCCATCCGGTCTACACCTGGAAGCAGCGTATCGTAACCGATTATACCGTTCGTCCGCTGCGCGTACAGCTGTTCAAGCACGGCAAGTGCGTTTACCAGAGCCCGGATGTTGAGGATATCCGCAAGTACTGCATCCGCGAGGTCGATACCCTGTGGGATCAGATCAAGCGTTTCGAGAATCCGCAGACCTACTTCGTGGATCTCTCCAAAAAGCTGTGGAGCTGCAAGAACGAGCTTCTTGAGGCTTGCCGCATCTAAAATCAAACAGAACTGCAAACAGCGAACCATAGTATGGTGGTTCGCTGTTTCTTTGCGCCATCATCGCAAGATACTATAAAAGGTGTACGCATACTTCTCCTGCATTTTCCATAAAACCGGTGTTTGGGAGCAGTTTTTCGCAGAAACACGCTATCTTTTCGCAGACGCAAATCGCAAGAATTTAGTAGAATCCCGCACCGCAGGAGATTATACTGGTAACCGCAGGCATGAGGGACGCCTGCTTATTTTACGCAAACAGAAGGGGCAAACCAATGAAAGCATTTCTATCCTCGCTGAGCCGCAGCAAACGCTATGTTGTCGCGGAACTGTTTCTCGTTTATTTCGCACAGGGACTGAGCTCCATTATGCTCGGCTCGGTGCTGCCGGATTTACGCGCAGCCTACGCGCTGGACTACCAGATCGGCGGCACGCTGCTGTCCGCCCAGTCGATTGGCTATCTCGGCATCGGCCTGCTGTCTGGTCTGGCTGCCATCAAATGGGGACTCAAACGCGCCTATCTCATCCTATATTATGTATTCGCGGTCGGCTTTGTCATGCTGCTGACTAACGGCTCGCCGATCTGGCTGCTCGCGGCCATGTTCCTGACCGGCATTTCCAAGGGCGCTATCACGGACTACAACAACCGTGTGATGAGCGAATACGCGAACGGCAGCGCGACTCCGCTCAACATGATGCACGCGGCGTATGCCTTCGGTGCGTGTGTGGCGCCGCTTGCCGTGCTTGCCTGCCAAAAGCTGGGCGGTGAAAACGGCTGGCGTCTTGCGCTCGAGATTTCCATCGTACTGCTGACCGCTTCGTTTATCTTCGGCCTGTTCATGAAGATGGATGATGATAAATCCACCGCAGCCGAGCAGAAATCCGCGACCGACTACGGCTTTTTCCGTGAAAAGCTGTTCTGGCTGTGCACGGCGCTGTGCTTCTTCTACGAGGCCGTTGAGGCATCCATGATGGGCTGGCTGACCAGCTTCTACATTGATTCCGGCGTGCTCGCCGCCAGTGCTGCACAGATCATCACTTCCCTGCTGTGGGTGTCGCTGCTGATCGGCCGTTTCTCGTGCAGCGTGATCGCCGCCAAGTTCCGTCCGTGGCAGATGATCACGGTCATGTGCTTCGGCGTGGCCGTGTTCCTCGTGCTGCTCGTCACCGGAACTACGCTGCCCATCCTCACGATTGCGACCATCGGTCTGGGTCTGTGCATGTCCGGCATGTACGGCACGACGGTGGCCAACGCCGGAGACCTGTTCTCGCGCTATCCGGCGTCCATGGGCATTTATGTTACGCTCAACGGCTTCGGCGCGGCTATGGCTCCGGCTGCGATCGGCATCGCTGCCAACCGTGCGGGTATCCGCTGGGGCTTCGCTACCCTGCTGATCGCAGGCGTGCTGCTCGTTGTCTCGGCAGTGCTCAATGCACGGTATTTCAAGGGAAAGCAGCATAAAGAAGCTGTTTCTCATGCGCTCTAAGCGAAAAATCGCATAGAAAAACCCTCTCTCGTGATTGAGAGAGGGTTTATTTTTATTCAGCGGCAGCCTGCTGTTCGCGCTCGGCGGCCAGCTTTGCGGCTCTGGCGGCAAGCTGTGTTTCCAGCCAGCGGGAGATATCGCCGAAGGTCTCGAGTTTGCCAAGCTCGTTTAGCACCTCGTGCCGCGCATCCTTATAAAAGATGACCTCGATGTTGCGGACACCGCTTCCGCGGTACAGGTTGACCGTGCGGCGCACACCTTCGCCATAGCGCCCTACCGGGTCCTTGTCGCCCGCGAGGAACAGTAGCGGCAGGTCTTTCGGCGTTTTGCGGAAGGTCGCCGGATTGTTGGCTCTCGTGATGAGCGTGAACAGGTCGCGGAACCCGGTCGCGGTGAACACAAAATTGCACTTCTCGTCCGACTGGTAGAGCGACACAGCCGCTTCATCGCGGCTGAGCCAGTCAAACACAGTCTTGGGCTGCTTAATTTTGCGGTTGAAGCCCTTGAACACCAGATTGGAGAGCAGTCCGCTGCGGTACGTGATGCCGCGCGAGCGCGCTACCGAATCCGCCAGATGCACAATGCTGCCGGAAGCCGCGATCGGGCCGACCGTGCCGATGAGGATGCAGCCGGACAGCTTTTCGCCGTAATCGAGCAGATACAGCCGTGCAATGAGCGAACCCATCGAGTGCCCGAGCAGGAAGTACGGCAGATCGGGATAGCGGCGCTGCATCAGGTCGGTCAGGTGCTTGACATCCTCGACCAGGTACTTCCAGCCGTCGCGTGCGGCAAAAAAGCCGAGATCCGCCGTGCGCGAGACCGATGCACCGTGGCCGATGTGGTCGTTTCCGCAGACGATGAAGCCCAGTCCGCAGAGGTACTTTGCAAACGCGGTGTAGCGTGAAAAATACTCGCACATGCCGTGGGACAGCTGCACGATACCGCGCACCTCAACGCCCTCCGGAACAAGAATATAATAGGTGACATGGGAAACACCATTGGCACTTTTGTAAATATTTTGCGTACACTTGATATTCATATGCAACACCCGATCATGGACTGTACTACTTTACTGTTAATACTATACCACAAATCGTCCTGCTGTGCACCCGTTTTTGATAAAGTTCACAGTTCATTTAAAAATGCACGGTCGAAAAACTGCTGATTTTAGCATGGCTTGACCGGCTGTAAATTATGCAGGATTCCGATATTGCAAACAGCGGTCGATATGTTACAATAAAATAAATCAAACAAATCAGAAAGAAGGTTATACCCATGCCGTATATTGCTGTTACCACTTCCAAGGCTCTGTCCGACGAGCAGAAGGACGAGCTGAAGAAGGCCATCGGCCAGAAGGTTTCCCTGATCCCGGGCAAGACCGAGGCGGCCCTGATGGTTGACATTTCCGACAACCACACCATGTACTTCGCAGGCGAGAAGCGCAAGCTGGCGTACGTTGACGTTCGCTGCTACGGTTCGACCGAGTTTGAGAACAAGAAGGCGCTGACTGAGGCGCTGTTCGATGCTGTTGAGCTGCACACCGGTCTGCACGAGGACAGCATTTACCTGACGTACAGTGAGTTCTCCAACTGGGGTACCCGCGGTTCGATGAAGTAAATTGCAAATCGAGGACGCTGAGAGGGAACTCTTGGCGTCTTTTTTTGTTTGTGAAAATCGTTATCGTTTCCGTAGGGCGGGGTGCCCTCACCCCGCCGTGTAACCGATTTGCATACGCGTAACCGTAGGGGCGAACATTGTTCGCCCTGGAACCGTTTGATGTGGCGTTGCGTGGGAGCACAATGTGCTCCCCTACGGGATAGATTGTGCAAATCAGACAGATACGGCGGGGTGAGGGCACCCCGCCCTACGGTTATTTATCAATAAATCCATAGAATCGGATATTGTGCAACCGGTTTACAAGGACGCGCAATGCGCGCCCCTACGGTCGGTAACGATTGCAGGTTGATTTATCATGTTATATTCGTTTGATTGTAATGGATAACGACTACGGGTTGGTTTATCATGTTGCACACGGCTCGCCATTGTAGGGGCGCGCATTGCGCGTCCTTGTAAACCGAAACGCAAATGTAACATTCCACGCGCTACAGGCTCCCCTTTCAGGGGAGCTGGCAGACTGCGCAGCAGGCTGACTGAGGGGTCGTTCCCTGCGGATAGAACCCCTCCACCGCAAGCGGTCCCCCTCCCCTGAAAGGGGAGGCTAGCAGGAAGGTAAACCGTTACACCATCTCCTACCTTGCAGATGCTTCGTTTCACAACAGATTATCAAACTCTGTCTAAATTTGCAGAATGTTCACATTTGACCGATTGACGTTTGCCCTTTCACGGTCTATCATAGTTTACAA
>CAVLCS010000059.1:0-17217 GCA_963661675.1 Bulleidia sp. | reverse complement strand
CGTCTAAAGATATGGAAGGAGGCGAGGACGCATGAATGAGGAGGAATATTTTGAGCAGCTGTGCTCGAACAGCGTGGATGGCACCCTGACCGATTCTGAGAAGAAAAAGCTGGAAGAGCATCTGGCGGAGTGCCCGTCGTGCGCCGCGCTGAAAGAGGATCTGGAGCAGATGCGCAGTCTGATGATGGTGGACGAAGAACCGCCTGCCGGACTGCATGACAGCATTATGGAACGTCTGCGGCAGGAGGAGCCGGTTCGGGTGGTCGCGCCGCAGAAGCCGATGCGCCGTATGCCGGTGTTCACGATGGTGGCCGCGGCAGCGGTCGTTGTACTGGTCGTGCTCGGCGGCGGACTCATGCCGGCGTTCAGCACAGTAGGACACACTGGCAGCACGGCATCGGAATCCGCTTCGGCGGATGCTGGCGATGCCACAGCAGACGGCGGCATGCAGGACGAGATCGAACAGTCCGTGCAGGAAAGCGCAGATGCATCGAACAGCGGTGCATCGAATTCGAATCCGCAGAAGAGCGGCACGGCTTCGCAGAGCACGAACGGCGCATCTTACAGCGAGCAGAACGACATGGGTTCGGATTCCTCGGCTGAGGTGCAGAACGACGCAGGCGCAGTTGCAGAGCAGCAGGCAGGCAGCGACCGTTCGATCGCCATCGCCGAGGCACCGACCGAGGAGCCGACGCAGCCGCAGGTCCAGACGCAGACCACGCCGTCTCTGCCGCAGAGCCTGCATGGTATGCACGCGGCATACTGCTATGTGGCCATCGGCGGCAGCAGCCTGCCGGATATCGGCGGAGAACTGCTCGCGCAGGAGAACGGCGTTTCGTGGTTCAAGCTGGACAGCAGCATGGATACCCTGCAGAAAACGCTGCAGATCACCGAACAGGCGGGCTACACGGTTTCCGCGTACGACAACATCGGTCTGACGATCGACAGCCACGCAGAATCGTGGATCCTAGCGGTCGTGACCGGCTGAGATTGGGCAAAATGAGGTCTGGAATTCACTTTCGGACCTCGTTTTTGTGCATAACGCGAAAATTTCCGATTTCCACAAAAAATCACTAAAAATTTTGTGCAAACACTTGACTTTCCCTCGAAAGTATAGTACTATGTATAAGCACTTGCGAGAGCAAGTAAAACGCGATGATACCGGAGATTGCTGCCCAGGGCAGGTAACTTCGGTGGAGTAGGTCCGACAATCGGGCGGTTGAGATAACTGCTATCAGCTGAATTCAGATATTCAGCAAAAACGCAATGTTCATGCGTAAATTCGGGACTCGCGGCGCGTGCGTCGTTAAGCCGATAGTTTGAACCACTTACGTTTCTTATCGTGACCGGATTGTTGCGCTGTGAGACCAGTGCGCCCGGTTATTTTCATGTCCGTCGCGTGATACGCACGGCGGAGTTGCAGTTTCTCTCCGTAGCGAGTCAAAACATTATTTAATGTATGGCACACATACGAGGAGGAAAATCCACAATGGCAAACGCACAGAAGATTCGCATTCGCCTGAAGGCGTATGATCACGAGCTGATCGACCAGTCCGCAGAGAAGATCATCGAGACCGCTAAGCGCAACGGCGCTAAGGTTTCCGGCCCGATCCCGCTGCCGACCGAGAAGCAGATCGTTACCATCCTGCGTGCTGTTCACAAGTACAAGGATTCTCGTGAGCAGTTCGAGCGCCGCACCCACAAGCGCCTGATCGACATCATCAACCCGAATCAGGCTACCATCGAGGCTCTGACCACTCTCGATCTGCCGGCTGGCGTCGAGTTCGAGGTTAAGCTCTAAAACAAGTCAACAAGCTGACCGGATTAACCCACCGGCGGTTTGAAGCCCTGCCGCGACACGCGCGGCGAGGTCATGTTGGCGGTCAAATGCCGTCAACCAATAACCTTTAAGGAGGAAAAACAAATGCTGAACAAAGCAATCATCGGCAAGAAGGTCGGTATGACCCAGATCTTCAATGCTGACGGCAAGGTTATCCCCTGCACCGTAATCGAAGCAGGTCCTTGCGTTGTAACTCAGCTCAAGACCGAAGAGAAGGACGGCTACAATGCTGTACAGTTCGGTTTTGAGGACGTGAAGGAAGCTCGCCTGAACAAGCCCCAGAAGGGTCACCTGAAGAAGGCTGGCGACTCCCTGAAGAAGTACCTGAAGGAGTTCCGTTTTGAGGACTGCACTCCGTTCCAGCTCGGCGATGTTGTTAAGGCTGACATGTTCGTTACTGGCGACTATGTTGACGTTACCGGCACTTCCAAGGGCAAGGGCTATGCTGGCGTAATCAAGCGCTTCAACGCATCCCGCCTGAAGGAAACCCACGGTACCGGCCCTGTACACCGCCATGCGGGTTCTATGGGCGCTTGCTCTGATCCGTCCAAGATCATGAAGGGCAAGATGATGCCGGGTCACATGGGCGCTGAGCAGGTTACTGTTCAGAACCTGGACGTTGTAAAGGTTGACGCTGAGCTTAACCTGATTGCCGTTTGCGGCGCAGTTCCGGGCCCGAAGGGCGGCATCGTAGTGCTGAAGAACACCGTTAAGAACAACAAGGTTGCCAAGGGCGAGGCTGGCATCAGCAAGAACCCGCAGAAGGCTTCCGCTAGAAAGTAAGGGAAGGAGGAGCAAATCATGCCTACAGTAGCAGTTTTTGATATGACCGGTAAGAAGACCGGCGAGATGGAGCTGAACGCGGCTGTATTCGGTATCGAGCCGAACATGACCGTTGTACACGCTGCAGTAAAGAATTATCTGGCTAACCAGCGTCAGGGCACTCAGTCCACGCTGACCCGTGCCGAGGTTCGCGGCGGCGGCATCAAGCCGTGGCGTCAGAAGGGCACCGGCCGTGCTCGTCAGGGTTCTATCCGCTCTCCGCAGTGGACCCATGGTGGTATTGCCCTCGGCCCGAAGCCCCGTTCCTACAACTACAGCCTGACCAAGAAGACCAAGCGTCTGGCTATGCTGTCCGCTCTGTCCGCAAAGGCAGCAGCAGGCGAGATCATCGTAATCGATGGTCTGGATATGGGCGAGATCAAGACCAAGTCCTTCGTTGGTTTCCTGAACGCAGTTGAGGCAACCGGCAAGAGCCTGGTAGTTACTCCGGAAGTTCGCACCAACGTAGTTAAGTCTGCGGCAAACATCCCGGGCGTACGCACCACGATCGCGTCTACCCTCAATGTATACGACATCCTCAATGCTGACAAGTTCATCATCGACAAGGCAGCAGTTGAGAAGCTGCAGGAGGTATACGCATAATGAAGTACGCATACGACATTATCAAGAAGCCGATCATCACCGAGCGTTCCATGATGGGCGCACAGGACAACAAGTACACCTTCGAAGTAGCGATCGACGCCGGCAAGGTAGAGATCAAGAAGGCTGTCGAGGAGATCTTCGGCGTTAAGGTTGCTAAGGTTAACACCATCAAGCTTCCGGGCAAGTGGAAGCGCATGGGCGTTCACGTTGGCAAGCGTTCCGACATCAAGAAGGCAATTGTCACTCTGACTGCCGATTCTAAGAAGATCGAGATCTTCGAGAACATGATGTAATCAATCTAAGGGGAAATCTTTCCCCTTTAGATAGATACCACGCCGTAAGGCGTGCATGCAATCGGATTCGCACCGCGAATCCATAAAAACCGGGAGCATGTATCACGGTTTTTATACAAACGCTGTCGAGTGTGTCCGTCAGGACGCGCGAAGAGCAGCGCAGGAAATCGTTTGAAACTGTAGTTTCAAACGAAAAAGCCGCAAGGCTTTTTGTATGGGGAAGCCACCCCGATAATAACGTATCAAGGAGTTGAAATTCCAAATGGCTATCAAGACTTTCAACCCGACGACGCCCTCGCGCAGAAATATGACTGTGCTTTCCTACAAGGGTCTGTCTAAGGTGAAGCCCGAGAAGAGCCTTCTCGAAAAGGTCAAGAAGACCGCTGGCCGCAACAGCTACGGCCGCATCACCGTTCGCCACATCGGCGGCGGCAACAAGAAGAAGTACCGTATCATCGACTTCAAGCGTCAGAAGCTCGACGTTTACGCCGAGGTTAAGACCCTGGAGTACGATCCGAACCGTTCCGCTAACATCGCTCTCGTTCAGTACGAGGACGGCGAGAAGGCATATATCCTCGCTCCCGAGGGCCTGAAGATCGGCGACAAGATCGTCTCTTCCAAGGATGCCGACATCAAGCCCGGCAACTGCCTGCCGGTTGAGAACATTCCGGTTGGTACCATGATCCACAACATCGAGCTGTACCCGGGCAAGGGCGCTCAGCTGGTTCGTTCCGCAGGCGTCGGCGCTCAGCTGATGGCTAAGGAAGGCGGCAAGGCAATGGTTCGTCTGCCCTCCGGTGAGCTGCGTTACGTCCGTCTGGACTGCAAGGCTACCATCGGCGTTGTTGGTAACTCTGATCATTCTAACGTACAGCTGGGTAAGGCTGGCCGTACCCGTCATCTGGGCATCCGCCCGACCGTTCGTGGTTCTGTAATGAACCCGTGTGATCACCCGCACGGCGGCGGCGAAGGCAAGAGCCCGATCGGTCGTCCGTCTCCGGTTACCCCGTGGGGCAAGCCGGCTATGGGTTACAAGACCCGTAAGAAGAACCACCGCACCGACAAGCAGATCGCTCGTCGTCGCAACGGCAAGTAAGAAAGGAGTTATCTTAATATGGGCAGAAGTGTTAAGAAAGGCCCTTTTGTGGCTCCTGAGCTTATCAAAAGAGTCGTTGAAATGAACGAAAAGGGCGAGAAGAAGGTCCTCAAGACCTGGTCCCGCGCGTCCACGATCTTCCCTGAGTTCGTCGGTCATACTATCGCAGTACACGACGGCCGCAAGCACGTTCCGGTATACGTTACCGAGGACATGGTTGGTCACAAGCTGGGCGAGTTTGCTCCCACCCGTACCTACAAGGGTCACGCGGGCAGCAAGACCTCCAATAACGGCAAGTAAGGAGGAGTTAAAGTAACATGGAAGCAAGAGCTATTGTACGCAACGTACGCATGACTCCGCGAAAGATCAAGCTGATCTGCGATCTGATCCGCGGCAAGGATGCGGGCGAAGCTATGGCCATCATCATGAATACCCCCAAGGCAGCATGCGAGCCGATGGAGAAGCTCCTCAAGAGCGCTGTTGCCAATGCCGAGAACAATCACGGCATGAACACCGACAAGCTTTACGTTAAGGAAGTTCACGTCGGTCCCGGTCCGATCATGAAGCGCGTTATGCCGCGTGCACAGGGCCGTGCATATCGAATCCTCAAGAGAACCTCGCACGTAACGCTGGTTCTTGGCGAGAAAGAATAAGGGAGGGTAATCAATGGGCCAGAAAGTAAATCCGAACGGTCTCCGTGTCGGCGTTATCAAGAATTGGGATTCCCGTTGGTTCGCTAAGGACAACGTGTTCGGCGACCTCCTCGTGGAAGACTATGAGATCCGTAAGGATCTGAAGAAGCGTCTGTATGACGCAGGCGTTCCGGCGATCGAAATCGAGCGCAAGAACGACGAAATCAAGATCATGATCCAGTGCGCACGTCCCGGCATGGTTGTCGGCCGCGGCGGCGAGGACATCAAGAAGCTCGAAGAAGAGCTGACCAAGAAGTACGGCAAGAAGGTTCGCTGCTCCATCATCGAGATCAAGAACCCGGACACCAACGCTACCCTGGTTGCTGAGAACATCGCAGCTCAGCTCGAGAAGCGCATCGGTTTCCGCCGTGCAATGAAGCAGTCCATGGGCCGTGCAATGCGCATGGGTGCCAAGGGCATCAAGGTTTCCTGCGGCGGCCGTCTGGGCGGCGCGGAAATCGCACGCACCGAGCATTACCACGAGGGCACCATTCCGCTGCAGACCCTGCGTGCGGACATCGACTATGGTTTTGCTGAAGCTGCGACCACCTACGGCCGCATCGGTGTTAAGGTATGGATCTACAAGGGTGAGGTTCTCCACGGCGGTCCGCGTCTGGGCCGTTCCATCGAAGCTCCGAAGCCGGCATTCGAGCGCCGCGATCGTCGCGGTGATCGTCGCGGCCGTCGTGACTTCAACCGTGGCGAGCGTCGTGCTCCCCGTCAGGAAGGAGGCAACCGTTAATGCTGCTCCCTAAGAGAGTTAAGTATCGTCGCGTTCATCGCGGCCGTATGACCGGTAAGGCTACCCGCGGTAACTTCGTATCGAACGGTGAGTTCGGTATCCAGGCTACCGAGCCGTGCTGGATCACCTCGAATCAGATCGAGGCAGCCCGTATCGCTATGACTCGTTACACCAAGCGTGGCGGTCAGGTTTGGATCAAGATTTTCCCCGACAAGCCGGTTACCAAGCATCCGGCTGGTGCTCGAATGGGTTCCGGTAAGGGCGCACCCGAGTACTGGGTTGCAGTAGTTAAGCCGGGCCGTGTACTGTTCGAGATCGCAGGCGTTTCCGAGGAAGTTGCTCGTGAGGCACTGCGTCTGGCAAGCCACAAGCTGCCCTGCAAGACCAAGTTCGTTGCCCGTGAGAAGAATGGCGGTGAAGCATGATGAAGGCATCTGAGATCAGAGAACTGACGGCTGAGGAGCTGTCTGCAAAGCTCGGTGAGCTGAAGAAGGACCTCTTCAACCTCCGTCTGCAGCTCGCTACCAATCAGCTCGACAACACCAACAAGATCAATGAAGTCAAGCACGACATTGCTCGTATCAATACCGTTATCCGCGAGAAGCAGATCGCGGAGAAGGCATAAGGGAGGGAAACGAATATTATGAGCGAAAGAGCATTACGCAAAACGCGAGTAGGCAAGGTCGTTTCCGATAAGATGGATAAGACCATTGTCGTAGCGATTGAGGATCGCGTAGCGCATCCTCTGTACAAGAAGGTTATTCCGCACACCTATAAGCTGAAGGCACACGACGAGAACAACGAGTGTGGCATCGGTGATAAGGTTAAGGTGATGGAGACCCGCCCGCTGTCCAAGGACAAGCGTTGGCGCCTGGTCGAGATCATCGAGAAGGCAAAGTAAGGAGGAGAGCACATGGTTCAGCAGGAAAGCTTTCTGCGTGCAGCTGACAACAGCGGCGCAAAGGAACTGAAGGTAATCCGTGTTCTCGGCGGCTCCGCACGCAAGTACGGCAACATCGGTGACGTAGTTGTTTGCTCGGTGCGCAAGTGCACCCCGGGCGGCGGCGTAAAGAAGGGCGATGTCGTTAAGGCAGTTATCGTCCGCACCGTTAAGGGCCTGCGCCGCGCTGACGGCAGCTATATCCGCTTTGACGAGAACGCTGGCGTTATCATTCGTGATGACAAAAACCCCCGCGGCACCCGAATCTTTGGGCCTGTCGCTCGTGAGCTGCGTGACAAGGATTACATGAAGATCCTGTCGCTTGCTCCGGAAGTACTGTAAGGAGGTCGCCAACAAATGAACAATTTGCACGTTAAGACGGGCGACACCGCAGTCGTTCTTTCCGGCAAGGAAAAGGGCAAGCGCGGCAAGATCCTGTCCGTAAACCCGAAGAAGGGTATGGTAGTAATTGAAGGTGTGAACATGATCAAGTGCCACACCAAGCCCCGCCGTCAGGGTGAAACCGGCGGCATCATCGAGCGCGAGGGTGCGCTGCGTGCCTGCAAGGTAATGCGCGTATGCCCGAAGTGCGACAAGCCGACTCGTGTTGCTCACAAGTTCACCGAGAACGGCACCAAGCTGGTAGTGTGCAAGCACTGCGGCGAAACGCTTTAAGAAGAGGAGGTTGCAATAAATGGTTCCGAATATGAAAGCAAAGTATACTGCGGAAGTTGCGCCTGCTCTGATGAAGAAGTTTCAGTACGAGAGCGCAATGCAGATCCCGAAGCTCGACAAGATCGTAATCAACGTCGGCTGCGGTAAGGAAGCAAACGGTAACTCCAAGGTTATCGAGGCTATCGTTCGCGATATCACCCTGATCTCCGGCCAGAAGCCGATCATCACCCACGCTAAGAAGTCCATCGCAAACTTCAAGCTGCGTGACGGCATGCCGGTAGGCGTAAAGGTTACCCTGCGTCGTGACCGCATGTGGGAGTTCCTGGATCGTCTGTTCAACGTAGCTCTGCCGCGTGTACGCGACTTCCGCGGCATCAACGGCAACGCATTTGACGGCCGTGGCAACTACGCACTGGGTCTGAACGAGCAGCTGATCTTCCCGGAAATTTCCTACGATCAGATCGACAAGATCCGCGGCATGAACATCGTTATCTGCACCACTGCAAATACCGATGAAGAAGCAAAGGAGCTGCTTACTCTGATGGGCGCTCCGTTCGAGAAGTAAGGAGGAGAAGTTAAATGGCTAAGAAGTCGATGGTTCTCAAGCAGCAGGCTAAGCCGAAGTTCTCCAGCCGAGCTTACAACCGCTGCAAGATCTGCGGCCGTCCGCACGCTTACCTGCGTGATTTCGGTATCTGCCGTATCTGCTTCCGCGAGCTGGCTTACAAGGGCCAGATCCCGGGTGTCCGCAAGGCATCCTGGTAAGGAAGAGCGATTTCAAAAAGGAACCCGTAAGGGTTCCTTTTTTTATGCCCTGACGGTGGGCAGAGGGTAAATAATGGTTTCAACCTATCGTGTAGGGCGGGGTGACCTCCCCCCCGCCGTTTTTTAACGGTCTGCTGTCATTTATATACGGCGGGATGAGGTCATCCCGCCCTACAATATAACACGTTAAATATTTGTATGGGTGAAACGAATTTATGGCATAACTCGGTGGCTGTGGACGGCACCTGCGAATGTTATTCACCGGCTAAACCTAACTGCACCGGCTATCGTAGGGGCACACCAATGTGTGCGCCCTTGTAAACCGCCTGCATATCGCTTGATGGGCGGACACATTGGTCCGCCCCTACGAAAACGGGTTCCAATGGATTTTGAAAGTGCAATTATTGGGTAAATTCGTTGTTTTTTGATGCAAAAATTCATATATTTCATGTAAATTTCACGTTTTCCTCTTGCATTTTCCCGCAAAATGTGTTTTAATTATTTTGTTATGAATATTTCAATGCGATGAGCAGGAAAAGTAACGCTGTGTTCCTCTTTCTCAGAGAGAACGGTCCCATGGCTGCAAGCCGTTTATCGAGGTATGGCGCGAAGTTCCCCTGTGAGCACCGGTGCTGAATCGCTTCAGTAGGCGCCGGCGATGTAACGCCTCGTTACCGGCGTTCAATGAGTGCCCGATATTTCGGGAATCAGGGTGGTACCACGGAAGTTTTACGCCTTTCGTCCCTAATTTGCGGGGACGGAAGGCGTTTTTTTAATTAGGAATTAGTAATGAGTAATTAGTAATGATGGAGCGGCGCACAGCGCCGGATTTAATTATCGCGAAGCGATACCGCAATTACTAATTTCTAATTACTAACTACTAATTCCTGTAACCGTTATCCGTAATTACTCAACCTAAAAAAAGGAGAATTGGTATGAAAGAAAAGCTGCAAGGCATTTTGCAGACCGCGAAGGAGCAGCTCGCTGCCGCGAAGGATGCCCGCGCACTGGATGATGCGCGCGTTAAGTTCCTCGGCAAAAAGGGTGAGCTGACTGCGCTGCTCAAGGGCATGAAGGACGTCGCTGCGGAAGAGCGTCCGGTGGTTGGTCAGCTGATCAACGACGTTCGTGCTGAGATTGAAACCATTATCGAAAAGCAGAAAAAGCTGATGGAGCAGGCTGCGCTCGAGAAGAAGCTGGAAGCTGAGACCATCGACGTTACCCTGCCGGGCGAGGACGTTGTCATCGGCAAGAAGCACCCGCTGAACATCGTGCTCGACGAGTTCAAGGAGATTTTCCTCGGTCTGGGATTCTCGATCGCTGAGGGCCCGGAGGTTGAGCTTGACCACTACAACTTCGAGGCTCTGAACATTCCGAAGGACCATCCGGCACGCGACACGCAGGATACCTTCTATATTTCCGACAATGTGGTTCTGCGTACGCAGACCTCTCCGATGCAGGTCCGCACGATGGAAAAGCGCAAGCCGCCGATCCGCATTATTGCTCCGGGCCGTGTTTACCGTTCGGACGCCGTTGACGCAACCCACTCTCCGCTGTTCCATCAGATCGAGGGTCTGGTTGTCGATAAGGGCATCCGCATGAGCGACCTGAAGGGCATCCTCGAGCTGTTCGCAAAGAAGCTGTACGGCGAGGACACGGTTGTCCGCTTCCGTCCGCACCACTTCCCGTTCACCGAGCCGTCTGCGGAGATGGATATCCAGTGCTACCGCTGCCACGGCGCAGGCTGCCCGCTTTGTAAGGGCGAGGGCTGGATCGAGATCCTGGGCTGCGGCATGGTGCACCCCAAGGTGCTCGAGATGAGCGGCATCGACCCGAATGAATACTCCGGCTACGCCTTCGGCATCGGCCTTGAGCGTATGGTAATGGGCCGCTTCAAGATCGACGATATCCGCCTGTTCTATGAGAACGACGTTCGATTCCTGCACCAGTTTTAACTAATTAGTAATGAGGAATTAGGAATTAGTAATTGATGTGACGGCTGTGTTTAACCTGTACCGTAGGGCGGGGTGACCCCACCCCGCCGTTTGTTAACGGTATGCTTTCGGTTATATACGGCGGGATGAGGTCATCCCGCCCTACAATAAAGCAGAATCGTATCGATACAGCATATACACAACTGGTGAAAAGTAGCGTTAATTACTAATTACTCATTACTAATTCCTAATTATTTTCTACCGAAAATTAAAGGAGTGTTCCTATAAATGAAACTGCCATTATCTTGGCTTTCGGATTACACCGATATGACCGGCATCACCCCGAAGGAGTATGATGCCAAGCTGACCATGTCCGGCTCCAAGGTCGAGGAGGTTTACTACCTCGGTCAGGAGATCGAAAATGTTGTTACCGGCAAGATCCTCGAGGTTGTCGATCACCCGGATTCCGACCATCTGAAAATCTGCCAGCTCGACCTCGGTGAGGAAGAGCCGGTACAGATCGTTACCGGTGCGCCCAACGTTACCCCTGAGTCCGTTGGCGAGATCTGCCCGGTTGCAAAGCACAAGTCCACTCTGCCGGGCGGCGTGAAGATCACCAAGGGCAAGCTGCGCGGCGTAGCTTCCAACGGCATGATGTGCTCGTTCCAGGAGCTGGGTCTGTCCCACGGCTGCGTGCCGTATGCGTGCGAGAACGGCATTCTGTTCCTGCCGGCCGGTACGCCGGTAGGCGAGGACATCAAGAAGGTACTCGGTCTGGACGACTGGGTTTCCGACTTTGAAATTACGTCCAACCGTCCGGACTGCCTGAGCGTTATCGGTCTGGCCCGCGAGACGGCGGCTACCTTTGACCGTCCGTTCAGCGTCAAGACCCCGGAGGTTAAGGGTGTCGGCGGCGACATCAATGAGTACATGTCGGTCGAGGTCAAGGACACCGACCTGTGCCCGCGCTACACTGCCCGCATTGTCAAGAATATCAAGATCGAGCCGTCTCCGGCGTGGATGCGCGAACGTCTGCACGCCTGCGGCGTTCGTCCGATCAACAACATCGTTGATATTACCAACTATGTTATGCTCGAGTACGGCCAGCCGATGCACGCATTCGACTACAAGTGCCTGTCCAACGGCCGCATCGTTGTCCGCCGTGCCCGCAACGGTGAGTCCATCCAGACCCTGGACGGTGTAGATCACGACCTGAGCGACAAGATGCTCGCCATCTGCGACAACGACAAGCCGGTTGCTGTTGCTGGCGTTATGGGCGGCGCAAACTCCGAGATCGTGGACGACACCAAGACTGTCGTTTTCGAGTCCGCAAACTTCCACGGCGCTACCGTTCGTATCACCGCAAAGGCACTCGGCATGCGTACCGAGGCTTCCGGCCGCTTTGAGAAGGGCCTTGACCCGCGCATGACTCTGGATGCGGTCAACCGTGCATGTGAGCTGGTTGAGCAGCTAGGCGCAGGCGAGGTCATCGACGGCATCATCGACGTTGACAACTCCGACCCGAACCACAAGCGCCTGCCGTTTGAGCCGGACAAGATGAACGCGCTGCTCGGTCTGGAGCTGTCCGCCGAAGAGCAGGTCAAGCTGCTCGAGAAGCTGGACTTCCATATCGAGAATAACGAGGTCGTTGTGCCGTTCTTCCGCATCGACATCAACCGCATGTGCGATGTGGCCGAGGAAGTGGCCCGCATGTACGGCTACGACAAGATCCCGACCACGCTGTACGCCGGTGAGATGGTACAGGGTGAGTTCACGCCGTCCCAGCAGGCGGAGCGTGCTGCCGCACTGGTTTGCCGCGAGGCAGGCTTTGACGAAGCCATGAGCCATTCGTTCATCTCCCCGAAGTTCTACGACATGATCGGCTGGGACGAGAACGACCCGCGCCGTATCTCCACCACCATCCTCAACCCGCTGGGCGAGGATTTCAGCGTTATGCGCACGACTGTGCTGCCGTCCATGCTGGATAATCTGGCGCACAACCACGCACACCGCAACCCGACCGCTTCGCTGTACGAGCTGGGCACCATCTACACCCCGACCGTCAAGGACGGCAAGGCGGATCCGGACGTTCTGCCGCACGAGGAGAAGATCCTGACTCTCGGCAGCTACGGCCGCCTGTCCTTCTTCCAGTTCAAGGGTGCGATCGAGGCTCTGCTGCGTGAGCTGAACATCAAGGGCGCATCTTTTGCACCGGAGAAGGCAAATCCGTCCTATCACCCGGGCCGCTGTGCCAAGGTGCTCATCGACGGCAAGGAGATCGGCGTATTCGGCACCATTCATCCGACCGTTGCCGCACGCTACGGCCTGTCCGGCGAGGTACTCGCTGCCGAGCTGCAGATGGACGCTCTGCTGGCCGCCATCGACCCGGAGAAGCTGTATCATCCGCTGCCCAAGTTCCCGGCTTCCACCCGCGATATCGCGGTTCTGGTTGACGATGCCGTTCCGGCAGCCTCCATGCAGGCCGCTGTTGAGAAGGCAGCAGGCAAGCTGCTCGAGTCGGTCAAGCTGTTCGACGTTTACAAGGGCAAGGGTATTCCGGAGGGCAAGAAGTCCGTGGCGTACTCGCTGTCCATGCGTGCGCCCGACCGTACCCTCACCGATGAGGAGTGCGACAAGGCTATGCGTGCCGCAATTTCGGCACTTGAGACCGAGTTCGGCGCTCAGCTGCGCGGCTGATTCGCTTAATTGGATAAAGAAAGAGCAGATGCTGAAAAACATCTGCTCTTTTTTGTGTTATTGGAATTGTGAAAGAAAATCAGCTATATCAGTAATTTCATTACCGTCCTCATCATAACAGATGCTTTCCGTATCCCACATAATGATCTTGCTGCCCTTGGGTGGATTAGCGGTCGGTGCGGTATCTGTCGGAGATGCGGTAAGCGTGCTTTTACGTACCAGCTTGCTCTGGTTTTTAACATGTTCGGTGCGTGTAAAGCTGAGATTGCGCAGATTGCCGGAAAAATCAATCGTTGTGATAGTCTGCATATACCAGTTGGCATAGCTGCTCGATGTAGAACCGGAGATCGAACCGTTCGATGTATCCAGCGTATATTTCACTATGCTGGTTGCAGTATCAGGCTCGCTGGCGAGCATATCATCCTGCAGATTGATATTGGCGGTATAACGCGAACCGCTGCGCGTGAACAGCTTGTCGCCTGCAAGCGCTTCCCAGTCACGGCATTCCTCATAGGAATCGGCAAAGAGTCTGGACCATTCGTACCCATAGGTGTTTTTCTCGCTGTTGATGACGATGGATTCACCGATTGTATTTACCTTGCCCTGTGCCAGTTCGGACCAGCGTTCGGCAAAGTCGGTTGCGCCTAACGCAGTATCCATCGTTGCAACATTGACCCATGCACCATTTTTCATGGCTGTGCGTTCTTCCGAGCGGTCCGTTTCCGTACCGCGGTACATCTCCGACAGGGCAGGACTGCGCATGTAAAAGAATCCGGCACCGGAGTCACTGCCGCGCAGATCAACCTGCAGATTTTTGAGCGTGCTCTTGTCACTATTGCGCAGTGTGCGGAAGATGGACCATTCAAACGAATCATCCGAAGCATAGGGGAGAGAAGCGTAGTCCGGATAATATTCGCTGGGAAGATCGCTCAAATCAGCGGTCAGCTGGACTTCTGCGGAATTTTCATCGGTCAGTGCGTTGATTTTTGCACTTGCGCGATAGGATTTGTCGCCTGCAATGGAATCGAATACGGTGTAGTCGGTCGAAATATTGATGGTGCTGCTCAGTGCCTTTGCGTTCTGGCCGTAGGACGGCTGTGCTTTGAGCCACTGATTGAGTACGGTAAAATGACTGTCAATGTCGGCAATTAGTGCATCTCGATCATATAGAACCGCAGTCTGTACGCTGTTCTCCCACTGCACGGTAAGACCAAAGCCTTCTGCGAAGAATCGCACCGGAACATAAGTACGTCCCTGCTTCTTGTACGGCGCGGAATCAACAGCGGTGGTTTTGATGACCTTGCCGGTGCTGTCATCGGTTATGGTAAGCTGCTTGCCGCCGAGCGAGAAAGCAAGCGTCTGCCCATCCTTCTTAGCGGTGATTGCACCCGCGTTGTAGTCCACTTCAGCGCCGAGCGCCTCTGCGATAGCGCGGAAGGGAACCATAGTACGGTTGTTGGCCTTCTCCGGCTGGGCGTCCGGGAATTTTACAGCCTGGCCGTTCAGCTGTACCGCAAGCTGTTCGGATTGGTAATCGGCAGACTGTATCATTTCTCTTGCGGTCTGACGGCAGTAATCGTCCATATCATTCCACTGTCTGTAGTCGATATAGCTGTACAGCATATCCATATCTTCCAGACCCCAATAGGAAAATCCGAGCGATGGATCGGCGTGCAGCTGCTGTACATACCGGCGGAACATATCGCTGGCAGTATCGTAATCGAAATGAACGAAATTGCCGAGATAGCTGCGGGTAAATTCCTGCGCACTGTCATACCCAAACTGCTCATACATCGGCGGCGTGGTATCGAGCGCAAGCGCGCTCGGCAGGGAAGTGCCGAGCAGCAGCGCCGACAGCGCGGCAGCGGCCAAACGTGTTCTCTTTTTCATATCGTGCCCCCTCACATAGGTGTTACTACCATTGTACAGGAAAACAGTGGTATTTGTCTATCCGCAGTTTGGCGCAAATTGGCGGACAAAAACCGTCATACTGCCCATGCGGCCGCATAGGGTAGAGCAAGGGAGGGCACTGCCATGTTTATTACGATCACACGCACGGGTCTGCGCCGAATCGGTGCCGGATTGGGCGTTTTTGCGGTTCTGACTGCGGTTTTCGTCCTGTTTCCGCACGAAAAAACAGCGCAGACAGCCGCAGAGGAAAGCATTCCCGCGTCTGTCAGCGACTGGGGATTGTCGTTCCAGACCGAGGGTCAGCCGCCGGTCGGCAATGTCTCTGCAGAGGAATTACGGCAGTACAACGCGTTTTACGTCGGCGATACCGGCCAAAAGACCATCTACCTCACGTTCGACGCCGGTTACGAGAACGGCTGCACACCGGCCATTCTGGATGCGCTCAAAAAGCATAACGCGCCTGCCTGCTTTTTCGTGGTGGGAAATTTCATTGATACCGCACCGGATTTAGTTAAACGCATGGTCGCGGAAGGGCATATCGTGGGCAACCATACGCTGCACCATCCGGATATGTCCAGCATTGCGGATAAGAACGCGTTTGCGGCGGAGCTGAACGGTCTCGAGGAGAAGTATACCGCGCTGACCGGTCAGCCCATGCAGAAATTCTATCGTCCGCCGCAGGGCAAGTTCAGCGTGGAGAACCTAAAGCAGGCGCAGGAGATGGGGTATACCACGGTTTTCTGGTCGCTCGCGTATGTGGATTGGTATGCGGATAATCAGCCGACCGATCAGCAGGCGTTTGATAAGCTGATTCCCAGAATTCATAATGGGGCCATCGTGCTGCTGCATTCCACAAGTGAGACCAATGCGAGAATTTTGGATGAATTGTTGACGAAGTGGGAAGAAGCAGGATATCAGTTTGGTAGCCTCACGGAATTGCAGTGTTAATATTTTATCCGTAGGGGCGAACAGTGTTCGCCCGGGAAGCGTTTGATTTCACGTTACGTGGGCGCACAATGTGCGCCCCTACGGTTGCACGTGTGCAGATGGTTTACAACGGTGCGCCGAGGTCGGCGCACCTTACGATATACATTCATCATATAATATAAATGGAGGAAGAAGATGAAAATATTCATTTTCCATTCTCCATTATCAATTCTCCATTGCAAACAAAAAACCTCTCCGGACTCCGGAGAGGTTTTTGTTTGCTTTTACGGCATCATTACGCGGCCTTCAAACTCGGCACGGCGCTTGATATCCTTCATAACAGTATCAAACTGGTTGAGGTCGAGCGACTGCGCACCATCGCAGAGGGCGTGTGCGGGATCGTTATGCGCCTCGATGATCAGGCCGTCAGCACCGGCAGCGATCGCTGCACGCGACAGTGGCTGCACCATATCACGGCGGCCGGCTGCGTGGGACGGGTCGATGATGATCGGCAGGTGGCTGAACATCTTAACCAGCGGGACAGCCGACAGATCGAGGTTGTTGCGGATCATCTTCTCAAAGGTACGGATACCGCGCTCGCACAGGATGACATTGGTATTGCCGCCTGCGAAAATGTACTCGGCAGCCATGAGGAACTCCTCCATAGTGGCGGACAGACCGCGCTTTAAGAGGATCGGCTTCTTCGAGCGGCCCAGCTCCTTCAGCAGCATGAAGTTCTGCATGTTGCGGGCGCCCAGCTGAATGATATCCACGTCTGCGAACAGGTCAAGGTGCTTTTCGCTCATGATCTCGGTGACGATCGGCAGACCGGTCTGACGCTTTGCCTCGAGCAACAGTTTGAGGCCCTCAGCCTCCAGGCCCTGGAACGAGTACGGAGAGGTACGCGGCTTGAAGGCACCGCCGCGCAGGAAGGACGCACCGGCAGCCTTGACGCGCTCGGCGCACTCTACGATCTGTGCCTCGTTCTCGACCGAGCACGGACCTGCCATAACATTGAAGTAGCCGGCGCCGATCTTGCGGCCCGCAACCTCAACGATCGTGTCCTCAGGATGGAACTTGCGGTTGACGGCCTTGAACGGCTCGGTCACGCGCTGTACGCGCTCGACCACGTCATACGCCATAATGTCCCTTTCATCGAGCCGGGTCGTGTCGCCCATCAGGCCCAGAATAGTGGTGTCTGCGCCCTCAGAATAGTTGATCCGCAGCCCCATATCCGTGAAATGCTGCATCAGTTTGTCGACATGTTCCTTGTCGCTGTT
>CAVLCS010000058.1:0-17385 GCA_963661675.1 Bulleidia sp. | reverse complement strand
TTTTTCTTCAAAATTTTCTCGCATCACCTACTTGACTTCATACCATTGGACTTTTCGGTCAGCCGATTCAGAATATCGTCTATCATCGCATCAAACGACTGTTTCGCGCAGTAGGAACGATAATTGATATACGCTGCTGGCGACAGCGGAATGCAGTCTGCACCATTCTCATATGCCTGCTGCTCCTTCATATTGCCAAGCGCCCGCTCTTTCAAAGTACGTTCGCGCGCCTGCTTTGCGTTTGCGACAGACGAGAGCGCAACAAGCAGCCCGGGCAGCTCTTTGGAGGAAAGCAGCGCGTCCAGTGCACCGGACAGATTGCGGTCACGGAATAAATCCTCCATAACGGCAAGTTTATCAACGGTTTCGCCCGTCAGTCCGAGCTTTGCCGCGAAGCCGGACTGTTCATGTGTTTTTGCCGCGTCCAGCCCGACCAGCCAGTCGGTCGAAACATGGCATTTCTCCGCGATTTTCTTGAGGTCTGCGGCATTGGGTACGCGCTTTCCCGCCAGATAGAAGCCGACGGTCGCACGGCTTATGCCGAGAAACGCCGCAAAATCCGCGTAGGATATTTGCCCGCGCAATTCGTCTAAGCGTTCTCGAAAAACAGGTAATTCGTATTTGCGTGCTGCATCTGTTGACATTGGCTGTCCCTCCTTGGCTGCGTTTGTGAACACAAGCAGATACTTCCGCTCCGCTTGTTGACATATCTGCATTTGTACATTATTATTGTAGTTGTGATCACAAGTGTTGTCAATACGAAAGGAGAGATTTTTTGAAAAACGACGACATCAAGCATGAAGTTAAATCCGCCGGACTGCGGCTCTGGCAGATTGCGGAAGCACTGGGATTACAGGACAGCAATTTCTCGCGCAAGCTGCGGCACGAACTTTCGGACACAGAAAAAGCGGAAATCCGTGCGATTATTGCAGATTTAAGCAAGGAGGCGGACGAATGAACATTGCTCGTATGCGATTCCCGCGGCAGGCGCTTGAAGAACTGCGCCGTATCGACCCTAATACGCCGATTTCGCTGTCCATGATTCGGCGACTGGTCAAAACCGGAGCTGTGCCGTCCGTTCCGGTTGGTGCTGGTAAGCGGCGGCTTGTCAATTTGGACGCACTGCTCGAGTATCTGCGCAATCCGCCTGCGGAACAGCCACAGACAGTGTGCGGGATTCGTCCTGTGTCTGAGCGGTGGTGATTTAATGGCGCGTGCTTATGTGCCGCTTTACTTTTCCTATGCGGAACAGCTTGCCATGCTGCCTGACGATGAGCGCGGACAACTGATTCTTGCGCTGCTGGAATACGCGCAGACCGGCGCAGTTCCGGCGTTTACGCCAGCGTCTGCGACAGCTATGCTGTTTTCCTGTATGCGTGCTCAACTCGACCGAGATGTTGCTAATTATACAGATCGCTGCGAAAAAAACCGAAAAAACGCCCTTGCAGGCTGGGACAAACGCAATGCAAACGTATGCGAAAATATGCGTTCGCATACGATGGCTGCCAAGGAAAAGGAAACGGAGAAAGAAAAGGCTACGGATATTTTATTCGCCCAATTCTGGGCGGCGTATCCAAAACGGAAAGACAAAGCCAAGGCGCAAAAGGCTTTCGCTAAATTACGCCCGAACGAGCAGTTGCTTTCAGAAATTCTTACGGCGCTGGACTGGCAGACGAAAACGCCGGAGTGGTCGAAAGACGGCGGGCAGTTTGTGCCCTATCCTGCAACATATCTCAATGGGCGGCGCTGGGAGGACGAATCGCCGCAGAATGATGCGCCTGCCCGATCATATACGCCTAAACTTCGCTGGATAACCAATGAAGACGGAAAGAGGGAGGCAGTTTACGACGAATAACGAGATTTTGACCGCTGAAAATGCGGTACTGGGTGCGTGCCTGTGTGATGCGCCCCTATGGGGTACGGTGCTGAACACCCTGCACGAAAGCGATCTTGCAGGCGACGCAAACCGTGCTATCCTGCACGCAGCCCGTATGCTGGACGCAGAGGGAAAGACACCGGACGCGCCCGCTGTGGCCGATCTGGTGCAGCAGGACGGTGTGGAGCGCGGCTATCTCATGCAGCTGATGGAGGTTGCCTGTGCGCATGCAGCGCTCGACCAGAACATTGCAGCCATTAAGCGCAGCACCCGCTTGCGGGCGTTGGCACAGCTGGGAGAACGTATTGTCGAGCGGGTGCATAGCGGCGAGGAACCGAACAGCATTGCAGGTGATGCGGCAAAGGCACTCGACGAGATCGACAGCAGCGGGAGCGGTGATCTGATCGACGGCACAGCGGCGGCGCTGGATTTTTACAACGCCTACGACCAGCGAGCCAGCGGGTATTCGGTCTGTGTGCCGGTCGGTATTAGCGGATTAGATACATTGTTCGGCGGCGGTATGCTGAACAGCGGCTTGTACATTGTGGCGGCGCGTCCTGGCTGCTGTAAGACCACCCTCGCGCTGCAAATCGCCGACACCATAGCACAGAATGAGGGCAGCGTGTTGTTTGTCACGCTCGAAATGGACGCATATCAGCTTACTACGCGTCGTGTTGCGCGTGCAACAGGTATTTCCTCGAATCGTCTGTTGATGGGCACGTTGACAGAGCCGGAAATGGAGCGCGTAACACAGGAGTTCAAGCGGCTGAACCGCAGTCCGTTTTATCTGAACAAAGCAGACCGCTGCTCGGTGAGCGATGTTCGAGCACTGGCGCGGCAGATCAAGGGACTGCGGCTTGTCGTGATCGACTATCTCGGCTTGCTGAAACCAGAGGGCAGACACACAAGCCGGTACGAGGAAATTACCGCTATTTCGGGCGATTTGAAAGCGCTTGCCCGCTCGCTGGGTGTGCCGGTGTTGTGTCTGGCACAGCTGAACCGTGCGAGCGAACAGCGCTCGGACAAGCGTCCCTCACTGGCTGATCTGCGCGACAGCGGCGCAATCGAGCAGGACGCAGACGGTGTGCTGCTCCTGCACCGGGAGGATATGTATTGGGCGGAACGCCCGGACGAGGGACGCCCGGTAACGGTCGAGTGTATTCTTGCAAAGCACCGGCACGGTGCAGTTGGTACGGTAACGCTGGCGCTTGATTTGCAGACCGGCTTGTTTGTCGAGATACAACGGAGGTGAACACTTGGATTTCCGTTTGATTTGCACATTTATCCGCGTTTTGCCGCCTGTACCAGACCAACAGGCGCGGTATCGGCAGTATGCCGAGATTTTGCAGGCGCTCTCCCCTCCACTGGAACTGGCGGACAAGACCGCGCAGCTACTTGCGGAACATCTGGGCTTGTGAGTGAAAACCGGACTGCATTTACCTGTTGCAGCCCGGCTTTTTCCCGCTTGATATATCTGTAAATCTATTCTATCACGAGCGGGAGGGTCACACAATGACAAACGAGCAATTAGCCGCACAAGCAAAGACGGACGACCGCACCACACTTGCCGCACTGTGGGAGCAGAGTCAAGGGCTGCTTGCAATGCTGTTTCGTCAGCTGTATATTCGAGCGGGCGCGAGAACGGCGCAGGCTGGCGTTACATGGGAGGACGTAGAACAATGCTTCTTCCTTGCCATCGCGCAGGCCGTGCAGGTGTACGAGCCGAAACGAGGCACGCTGTTTGCATCGGTTCTCGGCTATGCCGTCAAGCGCGTGTTCTTCGAGCTGATCGGATACCGGATGGAACGAGAAAAGCGTGAACCGCTAAACTGCGCGTGCAGTCTGGACGAGCCTGTAACCGGTGAGGATGGGAGTGAAATACCACGCGCAGAGCACGCACGGCGGCAGGTTGAGCGGGCGTTGTTCCTGCTACAACAGGAGGAACGGGGGCTGTGGCTTAACCAAACTTAGCGTTCGGCTTGGTGAAACTTAGTTTTTACTTACGGAAACTTGCTTTCAAAATCAATATCGGTATTTACGAGAACAGCCGCTCTATTTTTCAGGAGCGGCTGTTTTGCTGTCGGTTTGTTCTTAGTCAGGCGTATTGTTGACTTCTGGTGAGCGTTGCTGTATACTAAGGGCAGAAAACGAGCTTGATACATCGGGGGCCCTCTGATAATTACTGAGTGCTGCCGTCGATGGTGACAAGCTCGTTTTTGATTTCAGATCGAACAAGACAACAGTTGATTTCAGTTAATTCTACCAGCTAATTAGGGACAAGGAATGAACTGAAAAAGCAGACACGGAACAGCATAGACATACGGCGGCTGTAATGCCTGCTGTGCGCGTTTTACCTGCTCGGCAGATAAGTTGAAAACAACGTGTGTTCAGCGGCGCTTGCAGGGCAGGAAAGCAGGTGTGTCGGTGTTCCATAAAACGGCAGTGCGTACAGGAGCAGAACCGCTTTCGAGCGGGTGATCTGCTGCGGAAAATCTGGTGTTTGTTTGGTGCTTATGCAGGCGAAAGCCGTTTTCATTAACCTACGATAAAGTTTGCATTTCACAGCATAATCAGCAATATACAGTGTTATTTTACGCTATGAAATTCTATGTTTTCATAGAATATACGTGCTGGGGGGGGCAAGAGGCCGCAGGTTCAAGTCCTGTCACTCGGACCATGCAAAGCCGTTCTTTCGAGAGAAAGGGCGGCTTTTTGCTATCTTTCGGCTTTTTCACTTACAAAATAAGGGCGCTCCCGCACACAGGGAACGCCCTTTTGTTATCTGTTTCTTTGCCGCACCGTCAAACCGAGCGAAACCGCATACACGCCAAGCGAATCCACCGCAAACACGGCCATCACCGTCACAACGAGCAATCCCTCTGCGGGAGAGAACGCCCCGGTTTCCAGCACACCCGCATCGCACAGGCGCACGATGTGCAGCGGCAGTCTCATCCAGTCCGCGAGCAAATGCGCCGCCAGAGCCGCACCCAGCCACAGCAGCGAATCCTTCACCGGCCGGAATGCAGGCGTGCGCGTCACACACCGCGCAAGCAGAAAACCGGTCAGCACAGCGATCGCAATCGCCGCAAACATGCTTCCTGTGCGCCAGACTGCCGCCAGTGCAGCCAGAAATGCCGCTTCATATGCGATGCCGCACACAATACATCGTGTTTTCCTCATCCTACCGCCTGCTTTCTCCCGGTGCAAAAAGAAGCCCGCAAACGCAGGCTCCTTTTCTCATTCACTTACTCGCCAGCCGTTGCCTCGACCGGACGATTTTCCTCCGCAATATGATGCTTATTCGCGTAACCGGTCAAAATAAGCGTCAGAGCGCCATCGCCGGTGACGTTGCAGGCGGTGCCGAAGCTGTCCTGCAGTGCGAAAATGGTCAGCATGAGCGCTGTGCCGGTGCCGTCAAACAGCAGGATGCCGGTGATCAGACCGAGCGACGCCATAACCGTACCGCCGGGCACACCGGGTGCGCCGATGGCGAAAATGCCGAGCAGCACGCAGAACAGCACCATGGTGCCGACCGACGGGATTTTGCCGTACAAAATCTGCGAGACCGTCATAACGAAGAACACCTCAGTCAGCACCGAGCCGCACAGGTGGATGTTGGCGAACAGCGGAATGCCGAAATCGACCATATCCTTGCGCAGAACGGTGGACTTCTTCGCGCAGCGCAGCGCAACCGCCAGCGTAGCCGCCGAGGACATGGTGCCGACCGCGGTGATATACGCCGGACCGTAGTGCTTCACGACCTCGATCGGGTTCTGGCCCGAGTACGCGCCCGCGATCGCATAGAGCAGCGTCATCCAGATATAGTGGCCCACCATAACGATCACGATGACCTTGAGGAACACCGGGAACTGCTTGGTGATCGTGCCCTCATACGCCAGACCGCAGAAGGTGGACGCAATGAAGAACGGCAGGATCGGAATGATGATCTTGGTGACGATGGCGAGCACAATGTTCTGCACCTCGTCGAGCAGCGCCTCCATCATTTTGGACTTGGTCCAGGTGATAGCCAGACCGACCATCAGCGACAGCGCTAGTGCGCTCATCACGTTCATGATCGCCGGAATCTCCAGCTGGAACAGCACCTCGGGCAGCTCCCGCAGGCCGTCAACCTGCGATACGATCGACAGGTGCGGGATGAGCGCGTAACCGGCTGCCGTGCTCATCAGCGCCGCGCCGACCGACGACACATACGCGATAATGAGCGCCACACCGAGCATCCGGGACGCATTGTGACCCAGTTTGGTGATGGACGGCGCAATAAAGCCGATAACGATCAGCGGCACGCAGAACGTGATGATCTGACCGAGCACCTGCTTGACCGTCACGACCACGTTCATCACGGCCTCGTTCGCCACAAGGCCGAGCACGATGCCCACCGCAACGCCAAGCAGCAGCTTGAACGGCAGGCTGTTTACGATTTTTTTCATACCTACATACACCTCTTACATATCCGCTCTCAGCCGGAAACAGGAAAGCAGCACCAACGGTGCAGGAAAACGCTCTGCGGTGCTGCCTATGTTGCCACGCGGACACAATGATATACCTATATCATACAGTTTTTGGTGCGTTTCGTCAAGGGAAATGCGGGAAAGAGCCGCTTGTCCAAGCGGAAACATTTTACTTTGGGAGAATACAGATAACAAAAACGCTCACGTCCGACCGCAAAAGTGCCCGGAAAGCTATCTTTCCGGGCACAAATTCACTTCACATCCTCCGCATAATACGCGGCATACGCGTCCTGCAGAGTTTTCAGCAGCTGCGGTGCCTTGCCGCCGACCGGCTTGCCGTCCAGTTCGACCGCCTGGATGCACAGGCCGCCCGAGCTGCTGACGATGACCTCATCAGCCTCAGCCAGCTCCTGCATGGTAAACGGCGCTTCGCGGGTCGGAATGCCGTTCTGCTCGGCGAGCATGAGCAGGTGCTTTAGCGTAATGCCCGGCAGAATCAGGTTATCTCTCGGCGGTGTGCACAGAACGCCGTCCTTGATCATCAGGATATTGCTGTGTGCACACTCGGTCACGCGGTCGCCGCGGTGGAAAACCGTCTCCTGACAACCCTGCTCCAAGCAGCGCTGGTACGCGATAACGCTCGGGATCAGGTTGAGCGTCTTGACGTTGCAGTGCAGGAAGCGCGTGTCCTCCATCGAGATCAGCTTGAACGTCTGCTCAAACGGGATCAGGTCGCACGGAACCGTGAAGATCATCAGGTTCGGCTTGACCGACTCCGGCGGGAACTGGTGTCCGCGGAACGCGGTGCCGCGCGAGCACTGCCAGTACAGCATGCCGTGATCCATGTCGTTCGCGTCAATGCACTTCTGCAGCTCGGCCTTCAAATCCTCGCGGGACATGGCAAACGGGATCTCGAGCAGTCTGCAGCTGTTGTAAAACCGGTCCAGATGGTCCTCGGCCGCAAAAATGTGATTGTTCGCGAACGTCGTTGCATCATAGCAGCCGTCGCCGAAGTACACCGCACGGTCGAGCATCGGAATCTTCATTTCCTCCAGATTGCCCATCTCACCGTTGTAATAGCCAACATATTTCATGATTTACATACTTCTTTCTCAGTCGCGATGCTTCGCGATTTTGTAGCCGCCTACGATCAGCGTCGGCAGCAGGTAGAACAGGATAAAGCCATACGAAATATAGGTATATCCCTGTTCGATCAGCGTAACCACGCCGATGCGGGACATAATAAGCGCTGCGATCAGCGTTACCACCGTCACAATGCCGCGGTTCTTGTCCGACAGGCGTTCCCTGCCCTTCTCCTGCATGGCTACGTCAAAACGATCGATGATCATGTGGATGCAGCCGGTCGCCGTCTCAACCAGCGTCCAGCCCATAACGATGCTGAATACCACCAGCAGAATCGGACCATGGCTTACCGCCTTGATCATTTCCATCCACGGCGTGGTAACATCAGGGCCGACGATGGACATATCGCCGTAGAAGCACATCATCGCAAAGTAGGACAGGAACCACGGAATGACCATCAGGATACCGGCGATAATGCCCGAAATGAGCGTCTCACGGCGCTTAGTCTGGCGCGTGAGCGAGAACATGCCCATCGGGATGGAGTTAATGTTGTACGCCACATACAGAATGCCGGTGCCGATGCACAGCGGAACCGTGACGCTGCCGTCATACGCGCTGGTGTTCATGGTGCTGAATACCTGCGGAATGTTGCCGCCTTTCTTTACCAGCACAAGGACCGTGAAGATAATGTAGCCCGCGTACAGCAGGATCGTGCCGACCGACTCAAACTTCTCGATGAATTTGGCGCCCTTGAAGTTCAGCAGACCGCACAATCCGACGATAACGACCGAACCGAGGATATTCGGCAGCCCGACTTCCTCAAATATGCTGCCGGTCGCAGCCGCCATGACCGCGATGAGCAGGATGGCGATGAGCACGGTCAGGATGTCCATCACCGGCCACAGCGGACCGATGACCTTCTGGATGTAGTTTTTGTAGTCGTAAACCTTGTAGATACGGCAGATCTCGAACGTCAGGAACGCAAACAGCGCAAAGCCGATACCGATCGCCAGACCGCTTACCCAGCCCATGGCACCGAACTTGGCACCGTAGGAATAGATCTCGCGTCCGGTCGCATAGCCGCCGCCGATCAGCACCGACTGCAGCAGAACGCCCGGCAGGACGTATCTGGCATACGTTCCCTCGTAGAAGTCTTTGAATTTTTTCATACCAACATCTCTTTCCCCATTGTGATTGACAAAAACAATTATAATCCAACATTATAAAACTTGCCAATCGTAAAAACGCATATTATAATAAGATAAACTTATTACCATGTTGGGATGTGGAAAGAATGACGCTCAAGCAGCTGGAATATTTTGTAGCCGTAGCCGAACTGCTCAACTTCACAAAGGCCGCAAGGAAGTGCTTTATCTCGCAGACGGCGATGACGCAGCAGATCCGCTCACTCGAGGAAAAAGTGGGCGTGCCGCTGTTCCTGCGCGACAAGCACCATGTGGAGCTGACAGCCGCAGGCAAGGTTTACCTCAACGAAGCGAAAGCGCTGCTGCTGCGTGCCGAAGAAGCCAGCAAGCTGGCCCGGTCGGCCGCCGAAGGTGTATCCGGCGAACTGACGATCGGGTTTATCCGCGGCTATGAGCAGAGCCGGTTCTCCGAAACGCTGCGCACGTTCCACGAGATGTACCCCAACATCCAGCTACACCTCATCCGGGAGAACATGGGCACGCTGTACGAGCTGCTCGAGGACGGCACCTGTGATATTGCGTTCAATCTGTCGCTGAACACCCGCAGCTATGACGATCTGCAGCACCATTTCCTAAAGCGCTATCCGATGATGGCTGTGCTCTACCCCGGTCACAGCCTGGCCGGACAGAATCACCTGATGTATAAGGATTTAGCGAAAGAAAATTTCATCATCATGCAGCCGCAGGGCCGCTCGAACGACGAAGCCGAGGAAGTGCTGCTCTGCTACAACCGCGGCGGCTTCATCCCCGATATCGTTGCCCGCGACCGTGAGGTGCAGACCGTGCTGCTCGAGGTCTCCGCCGGCTTCGGCGTGGCCATCCTGCCCGAGTATGCCGTGCGGCATTATTGGAATGCCCGCAATCTGGTGCTCGTGCCGCTGCTCCGCGCCGACGGCTCGAATGAGGAACTGGACTTTGAAGCCTGCTGGAAACGGGAAAATAATAATCCTGCGATCGAGAGCTTGATGCAGTGGATGGCAGCACATGGGTGTGTGGAGTAGTATCTGTCTGCAAAAATCACGGGACCTTGAAGCGCAATGCTCCAAGGTCCCGTTTTGCCGGTTAAGAAGAGGTTACTCCTTGCCTGCGAGGTTCTGCTCGTAGGATTCGATCATCTTTTTCACCATCTGGCCGCCGACAGAACCCGCCTGACGGCTGGTCAGATCGCCGTTGTAGCCCTGCTTGAGATTTACGCCGACCGCGGCTGCTGCTTCCATTTTGAAGCGATCCATTGCTGCGCGTGCTTCCGGTACCATGCCCTGATTAGAACCATTTTTCGTGTTAGTCATGTTTGTTCGCTCCTTTTCGTCGTTGGTGTGTGTTGGGTTTTGCTGATAGTATGTTGTGCACCAAAAGTCGAAATATGAGATGCAAATGCTGTGACGGCAGCCAGAAACTGTGCTGCACATGCGCGTTTTGCCAGAGAAGGAAATTAAACTTCAAAAATTTGTTTTTCAGCTTAACCAAGACAATTTGCAAACACTAGTATTTAATTGTATCAAATATAATCACAGCACCGCCCGAAAAGTAATCGTATCGCCCGACTGCTTCGCTGTGATTTTCCCGCCATGCGCCTGCACGGTGGCCTTCGCGATGGACAAGCCGATTCCGGTTCCCTTCACCGTGCCCGAGTGCGATTCATCTGCACGGTAAAACCGCTCAAACAGCCGGGAAACGTCCACATGCTGCGCTGCATCCACCGTGTTGGAGACCACGATCTCCACCTTTTTGCCCGCCGGATGTGCCGTCAGGCTGATTTCTCCGCCATCCGGCGAATATTTCAGCGCGTTATCCAGCAGCAGTGACATCATCTGCTGAATAGCCGTGCGGTCGCCGGTGACGGTCAGATCGTCCGTAATATTCTGCGTGTACCGCCTGCCCTTGGCCTGTGCAATGGGTGCAAACGGCTCGGTGATCTCCCACAGCGCATCACTGAGCGAAAACGCCGTTCGGTTGGGAAACGGGTCCTCTTCATCCAGACGCGACAGCGTAACCAAACTGGTTATCAGCTTGGTCAGCTTGACCACCTGTCCTTGAATGCTGTGCACCCACTCATCGTCCTCGTACTCCATGGCGAGCACGTCCGCACTGGTCGAGATGGCCGTGAGCGGTGTTTTCAGCTCATGGCTTGCATTGGTGATGAACTGCTTCTGCGCCTCCAGATTTTTGAGATACGGTGCGATCGCCCGTCCGGAAAACAGCACGACCAGCACGAAAACCACGAGCAGACACACGCCTGCAATCGCGAGTGTGATCCACAGCAGCGACCGTGTGGTGTGCAGCTCCCACTCCGAGTTGAGGAACAGCACCACGGTCTCCTCCCCTTTGGTGCTGACAAGATAGCGGTAGCCGCTCTCGTAGCCGTGCGCTCGGCCGTGCGTGAGCACGGTATCCGCATACGACTTCGCCTCGTCCTCGGAGAGCGACGCAACGTAGTCCTGATGGACCTGCGTCACCTGTCCGTCCGCGTCGTAGTGCACCGAGAAAAACCGGAACGAATACTGCACCTCGGGCGTAAACGGCGCCTGTTCCTCGAAAAACGGGCCGCCCTTGTCCGGCGGCGCCGGCATGTCCTTGTCCTCGATATCCATCAGGTGTTCCAGGGCCGCATCCTGCTGCCCGGCTACGCTGTGGTAATTCCACACGTTGACAAAGCACAGCAGGATGAGAATCACGGCCGCAAAAGCCGCCATGGCCGCACCGATAAACCGCCATCGCATTTTCTTCAGCATGGCGTTTCCTCCAGCACATAACCGGCTCCGCGGATGGTCCGAATCTCAATATCTGCGCCGATCTGCTTGAGTTTCCTGCGCAGAAAACCGATGTACGTCCACACGACATCCATCTCGGCCTCGCTGTCCAGTCCCCAGACGGTCTCCATCAGGTGTTCCGAGGAGAAAATCTGCCGCGGGTGCCGCAGGAACAGCTCCATCAGCTGATACTCCTTGTTGTTCAGCCGCACGGAATCCTGCCCTGTTTTGAGCACATACCGGCTGCAGTCCAGTGTGGCATTGCCGAGCGTCAGCTCCTGCGGCACATAGGTGCTGCTGCGCCGCACGAGCGCCCGCACACGCGCGAGAAATTCGCTCATGGCGAACGGCTTGGGCAGATAATCGTCCGCACCGGCGTCCAGTCCGGCTACCCGGTCGGCAATTTCCGCCTTGGCGGTCAGGAACAGCGCCGGTGTCGCGTTTCCCTCTGCACGGACGGCCTTGAGAACCTCGATGCCGTCCTTTCCGGGCATCATGATATCTAAAATCAGTGCGTCATAATTTGCCGCGTGAATATAGTCGAGCGCGTCATTGCCGTTGTGCACGATATCCACAGCGTACTTGTTCTTCTCCAGTATCACCTTGAGCGCACGCGCGATCGTCACTTCGTCCTCTGCGATCAGGAGCCGCATGGTCGTTCCCCTCCATTCTAACAGCCATTGTGCCATGTCAAGCTGAAATGAGCCTGAAAACCGCTGTCTATTATTATAACAGCATGCAGCGCAGAACGAAAGTCAAAAAACTTTACGCAGATTTAACATTTTTCAGGTACATTTCGGGATGGCTTTATAGACTGTATCTCGCACGTTACTACGATCACGAAAGGAGCGTTTTGATGGAACTTACCGGAAAATACCGGCATGAGCTGAAATACCAGGTCCGCACCGCCGACTATCTGGCGCTGCGACAGCGGCTGCAGCCGATCATGGCACGCGACCCGCATGTGGGCGCAGACGGACGCTACACCATCCGCAGTGTGTATTTTGACAACTACCGCGACAAGGCTTTGCACGAAAAGCTGGACGGCGTTCAGCTGCGTGAAAAATTCCGCATCCGGTACTATAACGACGATTTATCGTTCATCACACTGGAAAAGAAGATCAAGCACAACGATCTGTGCATGAAGGTCGATGCACCCATCACGCACGAGGAATTCCGGCGCATCATGGAGCAGCCGGGTTCGTGGATGCTCAAACACCCGGACACGCTTGTCCGTGAGCTGTACTGCAAAATGCAGTTTCAGCAGCTGCGGCCGCGCGTACTCGTGTCCTATGTGCGGGAGCCGTACATTTACGCCGCAGGCAATGTCCGTGTGACGTTCGATTCCTGCATTCGCACCAGCCTGTTTGAAAACCGCTTCGCGGATGGTGCACTGCCCGATATCAGCGCCACGGACACGCCGGACGACCGGATACTCGAGGTCAAGTTCGATGACTTTCTGCCCGAGGTCATCCGCACGCTGCTGCAGTGCGGCAGCCTGCGCCAGCAGGCCTTCTCGAAATACGGCGCCTGCCGCCGATTCGGATAATAAAACGACAACAAGGAGAACCCAACATGAGCTTTAACGACATTTTCAAATCCAGCTTTCTGGAAAACGTCTCGCAGTTTTCCATCCTCGACACGGTGATCGGTCTGGCGGTTGCCCTGATCATCGGCCTGTTCATCTTCACCATTTACAAGAAAACGCTCACCGGCGTGATGTACTCCAGCAGCTTTGCACTCACGCTTGTCGGTCTGTCGCTCGTGACGACGCTCGTTATCATGGCCGTTACCTCGAACGTGGTCCTCTCGCTCGGCATGGTCGGTGCCCTGTCCATCGTGCGCTTCCGTACCGCCATCAAGGAGCCGGTCGAGATCGTGTTCCTGTTCTGGTCGCTGGCGATCGGCATTGTCATTGGTGCGGGCATGATCCCGCTGGCTGTTATCGGCTCGGCCATCATCGGCGTGATCCTGCTGCTGTTCGCCAACCGCAAGCAGCACAGCAGCCCGTACATTCTCGTGCTGCACTGCACAGATGAGACCTCCGAGAACGCCGTCATGGACGTTCTCGCCAAGGAGACCGAGCACTGCATCGTCAAGGCCAAGACCATCACCGCTGCCGGCATCGAGCTGACGACCGAGCTGCGCACCAAGAACGCATCTACCGCATTCGTCAACCAGATTTCCGCACTTACCGGCGTCAACAACGCAACGCTCGTCAGCTACAACGGCGAATACATGTCCTAACGGAGGCCAAGCATGATCGCACACAAACACATTACAAAGCTCATTGCTGTGGTCATGGCGATTGCGGTCTGCCTGTGTCTGGGTGCCGTTGTTTTTTCCGATCAGCTGCGTGAGATGGTCGATTCCGGCGTTACCATGGAGTATGAAACTGCCCTGTTCGACACGAGCAGCATTATGAGCGTCAACATCATCATGGACGAGGACGACTGGAACGACATGCTCGAAAACGCCACCGACGAGGAGTACCACCAGTGCGATGTGGAGATCAACGGCACAACCTTTCACAAGGTCGGTATCCGTCCTAAGGGCAACACCAGTCTGTCCTCCATCGCAAGCGACCCGACGACCGACCGGTACAGCTTCAAGCTGGAATTTGACCACTATGTGGAAGGGCAGACCTGCTTCGGCCTGGATAAGCTGATTCTGAACAACAACTACGCCGATGCGACCAACATGAAGGAAGCGCTCGTGTACGATATGTACGAGTATCTCGGTGCAGATGCGTCGCTGTACAATTATGCGAAGATTTCGGTCAACGGCGATTACTGGGGTGTGTATCTGGCGCTTGAGGGCGTCGAGGACAGCTTCCAGCTGCGCAATTACGGCACGGAGAATG
This sequence comes from Bulleidia sp., assembly GCA_963661675.1. GTDB lineage: Bacteria > Bacillota > Clostridia > Oscillospirales > Butyricicoccaceae > Agathobaculum. The sequence goes on along the minus strand of CAVLCS010000058.1, from coordinate 3,139 downwards.
GCAATCTGTACAAACCGGAGAGCATGGATATGGGCAGTATGCCTGACATGGACGATAGGAAGGACATGGACTTCGGTGATATGCAGCCGCCGGATTTCCCGGGCAATGGTACAGCGGATGACAGCACGGACGGTGCAGACGGTCAGCCGCCGGACTTCTCTCCGCCGCAAATGCCAAATGAAAACGGCGATGAAAACGGCGACCATCCCGAACCGCCGGACGGCGGTGACGGCGGCTTCTCGATGAGCAGCGGCGGCGCTGACCTCAACTACACGGACGATGACCTCGACAGCTATTCTACCATCTGGGACGGCGAAATTACCAAGACCAAAAAGGCCGACCACAAGCGCGTTGTAAAGGCGCTCAAGAACATTGACGAGGGCACCGACCTCGAGCAGTACATGGATATTGACAACCTGCTGCGCTATATGGCGGTGCATGTGTTCTCTGTCAACGAGGACAGCCTTTCCGGCACGATGGCGCACAACTACTACCTGTACGAGTCGGACGGCAAGCTCAATCTCATCCCGTGGGATTACAACCTTGCCTTCGGCGGCATGGGAGGCGGTTTTGGTGACAGCAGCGGTGCGACCAGTGTCGTAAATGACGCCATTGACAAAGCCTTCACCATGACCGACTTCTTCGACAAGCTGATGGAGAACGAAACGTATTATAATCAGTATCACGCTTATCTGCAGCAGCTTGTGGACGAATATGTCAACGGCGGCGGCTTCGACAAATTCTATGAACGGGTGCGCAGCCAGATCGACGAGCTGGTCGAGACCGACCCGACCGCATTCTACACCTACGACGAATACCAGACCGCAGCCGAAACGCTGTATCAGGTCGTCAAGCTGCGCGGCGAATCCATCGAAGGCCAGCTGAACGGTACGATTCCGTCTACTGCCGAGGAGCAGAAAACCAGCGATGCGCTGGTGGACGCGTCTTCCATCGATTTGACCGTCATGGGTTCGATGATGAACGGCGGCGGTCCGGATGGCGGTGAACCGCCTGCTCAGCCGGGCAACAATGCAGATGCTTCCACCGAACAAACAGACGCACAGCAGGCTCCCACTCAGGTCGGCAGCGCACAGCCGCCTGCCGGTGCGGACGGCAATGCACCGGACAAGTCAAACGCAGACGCTTCCGCTGACGCAAGCACGGACAGCGAAACCGCCGAAAACGCCTCTCCTGCCGACGGCGAAAACGGTAAACCGCAGATGGGCAATCCGCCCGAAATGAACAGTGACAGCACCTCGCAGACCTCGACAGCAGATATTCTCCTGCTGTACGGTGCGTCTCTGCTTGTGCTGATCCTCGCACTGCTGTTTGCGGTGCGGTACCGCAGAAAACCTCGCAGGTAAGTTACAAAACAAACCCGGAGTATCGGATAAAAATCCATACTCCGGGTTTGTTCTATCACCGAACAGATTATTACAATTTCTCTGTGTGTTCTCGGAACGGTACTGACGCGCTTTCTGCTGTTACTGCGCTGCCTGTTGCTTCAAAATCCGTTCTGCATTGAACATTACGTTATTTGCAAAATTACCGATAGCGTACATATCCTTTCCGCCTCCGTAGCAGGTATTGCCGTAAAGCACGATGATCTTACCCTGCGCTTTCGCCTTTTCCAGGAACGCTGTAGTTGCCTCAGAAGTATCTCCTGCATTATTTCCCCAGAAGATAACATCTGCAATCAGCGCATCTATATGTGGTCGGCCGAGATAGATACACTGTCCCGGTCGCACAGCCTTGCTCATTACTTCAGCCTGACGGCGGGTATTATCGTTTACACTGGTGTAAATGATCGCACAATGCAGCATTATTCCGCCTCCTTTGATTGGCTTAAATCCGCCAGCAGCACCTTCATCTGACCGCCGCAAACCCTGCCTTCCTGTGCGGCAACATCATTGCTCATATCGATGGTAACGCTTTTCTGCTTTCCGGTTCCAATGAGATAATACGCCTGCCGCAGTACCGCACTCTCGCTGTTTGCCGTATCGCAGCACTTGTCTGATTTTCTTCTGGAGCAGTGCCGCGCACTGCCGAATGCACGTTCTCTTATTCACCCAGATATTCTTCTGCTGGCAGAGTGCGATGCCATGGGAAATGATGCGTTGCTGCACAGTCTGTATACTTATTATATATACGGCGGCTCCATTTCCCGTGCCGCCGAAGTGCTGTACATTCACCGCAATACCCTGCAGCAGCGCCTAAACCATATCCGCGCACTTCTGCCGCATGATATCGATGACCCGCAGATCCGTCTGCAGTATCTGCTGTCGCTGCTCCTGCACCCTGCCGCCTGAACAAAATAAAACCGCCTCCCCTGCCATTACGCAGGAGAAACGGTTTTCTGTTTTCTGCTTTCTGTGTTCAGTCTTTCATATTATTACGAATGCCTTCGATCAGCAGGCTGAAATGCTCCAAAATCTCTTTTTTTGCGCGTTCCTCGTCCTTCGCTGCGATTACATCGAGAATCGCCTGATGGCGCTCTGCCAACGCACTCAGCGTTTCCTCCGACAACAGCGTGCTGACGCGCGTGTTATCGCGAATACTGCACTGCTGCCAGAGGCGTTTGAGCATTTCATTCTGCGACAGGTTGACAAGCGGCTCATGGAACAGCATATCTTGCTCAATAAACTGCTTTGCATCGCCGTTCTGTGCAGCCTCGCGCATACCAGTCATCAGTGTTTTCATCTCGTCCAGATTGTCCGTCCGTCTCTCTCGAATCGCCTCACTGATTGCCAACGATTCCAGTGCGTTGCGTACCTCATAGGTGTCTACAAGGTCTTTCTCGGTAATCTTGCGGACAATACAACCCTTATACGGGATATTCTCCACCAGACCGACCATTTCCAGTTCACGGATTGCCTCGCGGATCGGCGACTGCGACACGCCAAGCTCCCGTGCCCAGCGGGTTTCCACAATGCGCTCGCCCGGTTTGAGCTGACCGGAAACGATTGCCTCTGTCAGCGCCGCTTTAATTTCCTCACGGTACAGGGGGTGTTTCTCGATTTTGAACTTCTTTTCCGTCATACCTCCTACAATAATAATTAAGGTTTAAGGCGCGGCCGCCAGCCACGTCTTTTTCCATCTCAAAGCCGAAGCTGTTAGAATAAGAGAGTAATGGCCTGAC
>CAVLCS010000057.1:0-17615 GCA_963661675.1 Bulleidia sp. | reverse complement strand
TTTTCAGATGCTTAATTTTTGGAAATATTACTCTTGACTTTTGTTAGCAGGTCTTTCTGCGTTACTCGTTTTTCGGATACCACCATCCGGAATGGCAGAAATAGCCGTTTCTATCCATAAACGGCAGCAGCACATGGATTTGACCGGTTTCCGGGATACAGATGCCTTCTTCTGCCAGTATGGCAAAAATTTTGCTCTGATACACATCCATCAATGCGGCCCAAGCGTCTGTAATCGTACAGGCAGATCGGTATTCCGGTGTGTCCTCATCATAATCGTCTATATCGTCTGCGGTCCACCAGAACATATTACTGCTGACTGCATATGCGTCCGCCAAATCCTTTTCCGTGTGCTTAGCTGCAAAGCAGGACTGGATTTCTGCCGGACTTTTGTCCGTAAATGAGTTATTGATCGTCATACTGTAATTTTACCCTTTTTTTCGGAATACCGTCAAGAAAAACCGTATTCTCCACACAGTATTCCACAAGTCTGTGGATAAATTATGGTTTTCCGCCTGCGGCTGTGCTATACTATCCACAGAACATCCCCAAAGGAGGACTTTACCATGGTACAAGTAAATGCAATCGGCGATGCCTGTCCGATCCCGGTTATCAAAACGCTGCACGCGCTGCAGGATTTGAACGGTGCGGGCACGGTGCAGACGCTGGTAGATAACGAAATCGCAGTGCAGAACCTGACCCGGCTGGCCGAGAGCAAGGGCTGCTCGATCACGACCGAAAAACGCTCGGACAAGGAGTTCTGCGTAACCATTACGACCGAAACCGCCATCAGCAAGGCAGAAACCGACGAGGAAGTCGCCTGCACGGTACCGGCGGCGCAGAAAAAGACGGTCGTTGTCATTTCCGCCGACCACATGGGCGAAGGCGATGAGGAACTAGGCCGCATCCTGATTAAAGGCTTTATTTTTGCACTCACCCAGCAGGATCACCTGCCGAGCACGATTCTGTTCTACAACGGCGGTGCCCGTCTGACCTGCGAAGGCTCGGCGTCACTTGAGGATTTGAAGAACCTGGCGTCTCATGGTGTCGAGATCCTGACCTGCGGCACCTGTCTCAACCACTACGGTCTGACCGACAAGCTGGCGGTCGGCGATGTGACCAACATGTACGTCATCGCCGAGAAGCAGATGCAGGCCGACCTCGTTCTGCGCCCGTGATACGGCGAAAACGGCCGTTTGCAGTGATCGCGTTCGCGTCCACCGAGCAGGCACTTGCGGCGGAAGCCATGTTCACGAAAGCCGGTCTGCCCGGACGCATGATCCCGATTCCCTCGCAAGTCAGCGCTGGCTGCGGACTGGCGTGGAAGGCCGAGACAAGCGAAGAGCCGGTACTTCTGGACGCACTGCGCGAGACCGGCATCGGCTTTGAGACGCATGCGGTTGTCAAACTGTTTGGCTGACGGAGGGAAACCATGATTTATCTGGATAACGCAGCGACCACGCTGCACAAGCCGCCCGAAGTCGCGGAAGCGGTCAAAAACGCCATCCTCACCGCCGGAAATGCGTCGCGCGGCGCACATGGCGTGTCGCTTTCTGCGTCGCGCATGGTGTTTGAGACGCGGGCACAGTTAGCGAAACTGTTCGGCTGCCCGCGGGCGGATCATGTCGTGTTTACGGCGAACTCCACTGCGGCGCTGAATATTGCAATCTACGGTCTGTTTTCGGCAGGCGATCACGTCATTTCGACCAATTTGGAGCATAATTCCGTGCTGCGTCCGCTGTACGATCTGCAGACGCGCGGCGTAGCCGTCGATTTTGTACCGGCGGACCGCAAGGGCACTATCCGCTATGCGGATATGGAACGACTGTTTCGACCGGAAACCAAGGCCGTAGTCTGCACGCATGCGTCCAACCTGACCGGCAATCTGCTCGATATCGCAAAAATCGGTGCGATGGCGCATGCGCACGGTGCCCTTCTGGTCGTAGACGCGTCTCAGACAGCAGGCGCGGTGCTGATCGACATGCAGCGCATGGACATCGACGTGCTCTGCTTCACCGGCCACAAGGGCCTGATGGGTCCGCAGGGAACCGGCGGCCTGTGCATCCGTCCGGGCGTGCAGATTCGGCCGCTGCTCCGCGGCGGCACCGGCATTCACTCCTACGACCGCGACCAGCCGCAGGACTATCCCGCTCGGCTGGAGGCGGGCACGCTCAACACGCACGGCATCGCCGGACTGCATGCCGCGCTGCAGTTTATCGAAAAACAGACCGTACAGGCCATCGGAGAGCGCGAACGCACACTCATGCGCCGGTTTTACGACGGCGTAAGCGGCATTGACGGCGTGACCGTCTACGGCGATTTTTCGCAGGCGGAACGCGCGGCTGTTGTCGCGCTTAACATCCGCGACTACGATTCCGCCGAGGTCGCGGACGCGCTGTTCGCCGATTACGACATCGCCACACGCGCCGGTGCGCATTGTGCGCCGCGCATGCACGAGGCACTCGGCACGGTGCAGCAGGGCGCGGTCCGGTTCAGCTTTTCGTACTTCAACACGGAAGATGAGGTCGATACCGCGATTGCTGCCGTGCGGGAGCTGGCGGAGTGAACCGCATTTTTCGCAAAGGAGCCTTACCTATGAGCAACCAGCTTGCCGTGCTGTTCCCCGGCATCGGCTACCATATCGACAAACCGCTGCTGTATTACAGCGCAAAACTCGCCCGTGCACGCGGCTGTGATGTACTCGCGGTGCAGTATCCGGCTCTGCCGACCGGCTTGCGCGGCCATGCCGACAAAATCGAACAGGCCGTACAGATTGCGCTTTCTGCCGCAGAAGAACAGCTTTCTGTGGTCGATTGGGCCGCTTACGACCGCATTTTCTTCCTATCGAAGAGCATCGGCACCACGGTTGCCGCACGGTACGCCGTCCAGCACGGCATTCATCCGCGGCAGGTGTATTACACGCCGATTGAACAGACGCTGCCCTATCTAGACCCGACCGGCATTGCCTTTCACGGCACCGCCGACCCGTGGGCGAACACCGAGGTCATCACGAACGGCTGCCGGAAAGTCGGCATCCCGCTCTATCTGACCGAGAATGCCAACCACTCGATGGAGACCGGCGACACCCTGCAGGATATTTTGATTCTGCACGACATTATGGACGAAACCGCCCACTGGATGGATAAATAAACAGCACAACACCTCCCAACCGGGAGGTGTTGTGCTGTTTTAGAGGGAATATGTCAGAAAGATTTAGTTGTTCTTAGACTTAGCCTCGCGCTCGAGCAGCTCCTTGATGATCTGCGGATACTCCTTATCCAGCTTGTAGAACAGCAGGATGAAGATCATGATCGCACCGAGGATTGCGATGCCGTAAATGTACAGGTTAGAGATAGTAACAGCTGCACTGGAGCCAGCCTCAACAGCCGCACCGGTGTAACCGGACGCGCTCATAATGAAGCCGATCAGCGCGGAACCGATGCCCTGGCCGAACTTCTGGCCCGAGGTAACGGCGGACTGGATGGCACCTGCGGTACGCAGGCCGGTGTACCACTGGCCGTACTCGATGGCGTCAGCGATCATGGTGAAGATCAGGCCGAGGATCGGGGTCATGCCGATGCCGCGGAGCAGACCGCCGACGGTTACCATGGTAACGCTCAGCGGAGCAACCTGCACGATCAGAGAACCTGCGATGATGAACAGCGCACCGATGATGCACCAGTTGCGCTTGGTAGTCAGATGCATCACCTTGCCGAGCAGCAGGGTTGCAAAGATGGAGATACCGTAGCAGGCAGCGTTTACGTTGCCGATGATGTTGGAATCCTGGATGATCTGCTTGCAGTAGTAGGACGCCATCGTGCCGGAGAAGGTCTGGTACATGGCAAAGAATACGAAGAACAGGAACAGCATGATGAAGTACTTGTTCTTAAACAGTGCCGGAATTGCCTTTTTCAGCGGGATTTTCTCCTCGCCGTACTCATCGAGCACCTGTACGCGCTCACGGACGCAGGCAAAGCAGAACAGCATTGCAACAGCAGCCAGAGAAGCGTAGATGGCGGTCAGCACGATCCAGTTGCGCTGGGAGTCCATGCCGCCCGGCATGGAATTGAGGATGCGGGTGAAGAAGTAGGTGACCAGAATGTTGCCGATCGGGCTCATGGCCATGCGAACGATGTTGATCTTGGCACGCTCGTCCTGATCGCGGGTCATGTAGGTCATCGTGGTTGCAAACGGCAGCTGGAACATGGTATAGACCACGGTCAGCATCAGGTTGTAGGTGATGAACACATAAATCGCCTGTGCGAACTGGCCGACGTGCTGCGGAACGGTCATCAGCAGCACCGCTGCAATCGCATACGGAATGGACATGCGGAGCATCCAGACACGGGCACGGCCGTACTTGGAGCGGGTGCGGTCCACGATAAAGCCTGCGGTGATATCCGAAATGCCGTTGAAGATCTGCGATACCGCGATGATCATACCGATGACTGCCGCGGAAACGTGTGCAACGTCGGTGTAGAACAGGGTCAGCAGACTGGTTGCGATGGTGAAAACAATATTGGTCGAAATTTCGCCCATACCAAAGGCGAACTTCTCAAATCCGGTCACGCGATCCTTTTGGATCAGCTTGCCGTAGCCGTTCAAATTCATACTCTTTTACCTCGATTCTTTTCTCTTTACGTTGTTTCCCTTCCGTAAAGGTTACTGGCTGATGGTCTGGCGGAGTGCATCGATAGAGGTGTTGACACCGGCATCAACGGTCATGGTCAGATCCTCCATCTCGAGAGAAACGTCGCCGTCGTAGCCCATCATGTGGCAAACGGAGAAGAATTCCTTCCACCACTGCAGGTCCTTGCCGCAGCCGACTGCAACGTAGTTCCATACGCGGTCAGCGGACTCGGTTACCGGGCGAGGCTCGAGCAGGCCGTCGGTGTCAGCCAGACCACGCTCGATACGAGCGTCCTTGCCATGAACGTGGAAGATGCAGCCCTTGAGAGCACGAGCGGCAGCGATCGGGTCAGCACCCAGAACCATCATGTGGGACGGGTCAAGGTTGATGCCGAGCATCGGATCGGTAGCCTCACGCAGCTTGAGCAGCGTAGATGCCGACCATACCATTGTACCAGGGAATTCCTCGATTGCAATATGCTCAATGCCGCACTTCTTGCAGTGTGCGATGAATTCGTTCCAGAACTCGATGGTTACCTTCCACTGATATTCGTAAGCGGGAGCCATGAAGTCCGGCCACGAAACGGTAGAAGTGATCCAGTTCGGGGTGGTGTCGGTCTCGTTGCCTGCCGGCAGACCTGCCATAGCAACGATCTTCTTTACGCCCAGCAGACCTGCCAGAGTTGCACAGTCGTACATGGACTTCTTGTATTCTTCGCCGGTCTTGCTCGGCCAAAGCGGGTTGCACGAGGTGTTCAGCGCAGAAATTCTCATGCCGCGCTTCTCGAGTTCACCCATGAACTCCTTGCGCTTGCCTTCGTCAGCGAGCAACTCAGCGGTGTTGCAGTGCTTGCGCGCACCCCAGCCGCCTGCGGTCATCTCGACAGCGTCGATACCGAGGGACTTTACCTTATCGAGCATGTCCGTGTAGGACAGATCAGCAAATACATCAGTGCAAATTGCGAGTTTCATAATAAAAACCTCCGTTTTTTGAAGATTTGAGGCAGGTGCTGGGTATCAGGCGCCTGCCTCGAGAGAAAGAAATGAGGGATACGATTTATATAGAGGAGAGAAATTTTCGCTTACTTCTTGTAGAAGTCCGGCATTGCGTCGTACTCGACCGGAACGATGGTCTGGGTCTCGCGAGCCTTGGATGCTGCAGCGGCAGCAACCTGGCAGCAGTAGCCGTCCCAAGCGGTCGGACCGTCAACGTAGCCAGCCTTGGAAGCGTTGATCCAGGTCTGGATCTCAGCGTTGTACGCATCAGCGAAACGCTGGAAGCAGTCGGTGTACATCGCCTGACCGGTGGTTGCGTTGGAGTTTACGGAGATGTAGTTCGGCTTCGGCATGTTGAGAACAGCGCCGTCGCATACGATCTCGCACTTGATGTCGTAATCGTTGTGGTTGTTTACGAAAGACTCCACGTCGATGCGGACACCGGACTTGGTGGTCAGGATCATGATCTGCGGGTCGTGCAGGTCCTTCGGGCCGTTGTTGGTGGACTTGCCGTAACGAACCTCAGCGGTAGCGTAGTCCTCGCCGAGCAGCCAGCGCAGAACGTCGATTTCGTGAACCATGGAGTTCTCAACTGCCATGGAATTGTCCCAGTCGTCCGGAACGGACGGATTGCGGTGTGCGCAGTGCAGCAGGAGTGCTTCGCCGTACTTGCCGCTGTCAACGGCTGCCTTCAGCTGCTTGTAGCCCTCGTCGTAACGGCGCATGAAGCCAACCTGAACCAGCTTCTTGCCGGCCTTCATCTCGGCCTCAACGATGCGCTTGCAGGCGTCAGCCTTCGGAGCCAGCGGCTTCTCGCAGAATACGTACTTGCCTGCTGCGATAGAAGCCAGAACGTACTCCTCGTGGTACGGGTCTGCGGTGGTGCACATTACAGCGTCGATCTCGGGATCGTTGATCATGTCGATCGGGTTCTCAAAGCCCTTGATGCCGTACTTCTCAGCAACCGACAGGCCGAATGCGCCAGCCGGGTCAGCGCAGGCAACAACCTTGCCGCCCTGCAGGGTGTTGTTGATGCGCTCAATGTGGGTGCGGCCGATGCCGCCAGTGCCTACCAGACCAATTCTCAGTTCACTCATTTTGAATACCTTCCTTTTCTCTGAACTTTTTCGCGTTACGATACCGGTATCGTAACTTTTCAAAAATTTTGCCGCTCGAGGCGGTTTGCTTACAGTAAGTGGTTGATATTGTTCTTGCGATATCGGTATCGCTGTTTACGATACCGGTATCTCTCGTTTGCAAGATGATTATAACACCGTAAAATCCGGCTTGTAAACAGGAATACCGCACATACTTCAAATGAATTTTTTATGCACCATTCACAAAAGCTATGCGAGCCTCCTATAAACAGGAAAAAGCGGATACTCCGCAGAGTATCCGCTTTAGGAATGCGAAAACGCTTATGCGTTCTCTTCAATGATAATCTCGTTTTTGGTGTAGACCGTATTGCGCTCGGGCGCACGATCATAGATGATATACTCGAACAGGAATCGCATCGCCAGTCTGCCCTGTTCGAGCAGGTCGCCGCTGATGGTGCAGGCGATTTCGCCGCTCTTCAGCAGTTCGATAATTTCGGGGTAGCGCTCAAAGCACAGGATGGCCGGCTGCTTGGGCAGCGCCGCGTCACGCACGGCACGGCAGACATCGGTTACGCAGCCGCAGGTGATAAACAGCGCATCCACCTCGGGGTGCGCGTGCAGCAGCTCGGCCGTGCGGCTGTACGCCAGCGCCGGAGACTCCTGCGTGTCGATCGTATCTGCAATGTGCAGTTCGGGATATTTTTCGCGCACATAATTCGAGAATGCCTGCTCACGCTGTTCGACCGAGTGCAGCTTGTTCCAGCTGGAGACCACGCCGACGTTGCCGCTGCCGCCGACCAGCAGGTGCAGCATGCGTGCCGCAATCTGACCGGCTTGCTGCATATCCTGGCCGACAAAGCACAGGCACGGTGCATTTTCCAGATCGGAATGCACGACAACGACCGGAATATTCGCCTCGTGCAGCGCGTTCAGCTCGGCCAGAACGGCCTCGCTCTCCATCGGGCTGATGACAACACCGGCTACGCCTGCCGTGCGGAAATCCCGCAGGCACTTGACCTGCGCGTCCTCGTTGCCGTAGTCGATCGCACGGTAGTCGATCTCGATGTTAAAGCTGTTGAAGTCCTGCCGCACCAGCTCAATGCCGCGCCGCAGATCGGGCGTTGCGTTGACAACCGGCAGAACCACGCCGATCGTCATCTTCTTCTTTTGATAGTTGAGCGCCTTAGCCAGCGGATTGGACTCGTAGCCGTGCTCCTTGAGCAGCGCACGAATCTGCTGACGCTTGGCGTCGCTCACGCCCGGACGATTGTGAATGACCTTGTCTACGGTCGATTTATGTACACCCGCCATATCGGCGATCTGTTTGAGTGTGATTCCCATATAGCTTTCCCTTGTTTCAGAATATTTTTGCCGGTACGATACCGGTATCTATTCCTATTATCCACGTTTTTAACGGATTTTGCAAGAGGTATTTGCAGATTTCGCAAGAATCCGCTGTATGCCGGTTAGTGCATCGGTTATTTGTTTTCCCATTTACGCCTGATTTTGCGAAATGCACCGCTTTCCCGCTCGAAATCCGCAGGTTTTCGGCCGTTTTCTGTTATGACCGTTCTTTACAATCCACGCACCCTATGATAAAATAGACTATCATAATGAGGAAGTATGTCTATGAGAAAAAATGTACTCGAATATTTGGAATCCTCTGCCCGAACGCACGCGGACAAGCCTGCGTTCTGCGATGAGACGCGTACCTTCACCTTCGGCGAACTGCTGACCGCTGCACAGGATTTAGGCACACACCTGGCCAAAACCGTCGATACGCTGCACAAGCCGGTCGCGGTTTTGATCGGCCGCACGGCCGAAAGCGTGGCCGCGATGCAGGGCATACTGTACGCGGGCGGCTGCTACGTCCCGATCGACGACCACATGCCGGAAGCGCGTATCCGCCGTATTTTCGAGCAGGTGCATCCGGCCGCTATTGTCTACGCCGAGGGCAACCGCAAGCAGGCCGAGCCGCTGGCCGACTGTGCTCCGCTCGTCTCGATGGACGAGGGTTTCGCGACACCGGCCGATACCGAACTGCTGCAATCCATCCGCGAAAGCGTGCTTGATATCGACCCGGTATACCTGCTGTTCACCTCGGGTTCGACCGGTGCTCCCAAGGGAATCGTCATCCCGCACCGTGCGATCATCGACTTTACCGACTGGATGAGCGAATTCTGCGGCTACACCGAAAACGACGTTTTCGGCAATCAGGCGCCGTTTTACTTCGATCTTTCGTGCAAGGACTTGTACCAGACGCTGTCTCTCGGTGCAACCTGCCATATTTTCTCGAAAAAGCTGTTCACCTTCCCGATGCTGCTGCTCAAGGAGATGGAGCGTGTCGGCGTGACCGCCATCAACTGGGCGACCAGTGCGTTTCACTTTGTGGCAAGTTCGGGTGCGCTGAGCAAATGTGCGCCGCCGACTCTGCGCAAGGCCGCTCTCGGCGGTGAAGCACTGCAGGCTCGCTATGTGAATGCGTGGAAGGCCGCGATTCCGGGTCTCGAGGTTGTTAATATGTACGGCCCGACCGAGACCACCGTGGACTGTGCCGCATTCCATCTCACCCGCGACTACCGCGATGACGAGGCCATTCCGATCGGCAAAGCCTGCCGCAATATGCAGATCCTGCTGCTGGACAAGGACGGCAAACTTGTGCCGGACGGCGAAGCCGGTGAGATTTGCGTCCGCGGCAGCGGACTGGCCAACGGCTACTTCGGCAACTGGGAAAAGACGAACGAATGCTTCATCCAGAACCCGACAAACCCGTATTTCCGCGATATTCTGTACCGCACCGGCGATATTGCCGTCAAGAAAGACGATGGTCTGCTGTATTTCCTGTCACGGCAGGACGGCCAGATCAAGCACATGGGCTACCGCATCGAGCTTGGCGAGATCGAGACCGCGCTGCACAGCGTGGACGGCATTGCCGCCGCAGCCTGCCTGTTCGACCGCAATCGCGACCGCATTGTCTGCATTTACGAGGGCGAACCGGACGCTGCCGCACTCGCGCGTGCCATGCGCAAGCTGGTACCCAAGTACATGCTGCCCAACATCTACGAAAAGCTGGACGCACTGCCGATGAACGCCAACGGCAAGATCGACCGCGTCAAGCTGAAGGAGCAATTTATCCATGCGGAAGATTGAGAATTTCGCACAAATTTCCGATTTACTGAACGCACAGCTTAAGAAAGGCGTTATCACCAACAACTTTCTGCGTGGTGACGACTACACGCGCGAAATCGCAAACGGACTGTACATCCACGAGGCGGACGGTGCACTGCTGCTGTTCCGCGAACGCGGAGACCACCTTGTGATGACGTTTTATCTGCACCCGAACGCTGTGCTTTCCCTGCCGGAGACCGACAGGTCGGTCGTGACTGAGCTGTCCTGCCGCGCCAAGGACGCGGACGCGATGGCAAACGCCGCAGAGCAGTTCTGCGCCCTCGGCTTTCGTGAGGTGCTGCGCCGCACGCGGCGTACCCGCAAACCGGAATCGTTTCCGGCGCAAACAACCGCATTCCCCGCCAAACCGGAGGATTTTGAGGACGTTTCCCGCTTTCTGCGGGAACACTTCTCCTCGCTGACCGGCTGCCTGCCGACTGCGGACGATTTGCGCGAGAACCTCGCAAACGGACATACTGTTATCACCCGGGACGAAAAAGGCGTTTCCGGTGTGCTGCACTTTGCGGTTTCCCGGGCGTCCACCGAGATCCGGCATCTTGCCGTGCGTGCGGACTGCCGCGGACGCGGACTGGCCGGCGAACTGCTCACCGCCTATCTTGCGGCCACGGACGGCGCAAAAAGTCAGGTGTGGGCACGGACCGGCAATGCTCCGGCTGAGCATTTTTACGAAAACCACGGCTACCAGCCGGACGGCTGGACTTCCGTCGTGCTGCAATACCATTAAACTTTATCAAAGGAGAAATCGACCATGAGAGAAAAAATTATCGAAATTCTGAACGAAATCTGCCCGGGCAACGACTTCGAGAACGAGACCGCCATCATCGACGACGGCATCATCGACTCCCTCGACATCGTAGCCGTTATCTCCGAGCTGATGGAGGAGTTTGACGTACAGCTGGGCGTCAACGATCTGACGCCGGAGAACTTCAACTCGGTTGACGCCATCGTTGAACTGATCGAGAACGCACAGGAATAATGGCATTTACTTCCGCTTCGTTCATCGTACTCACCATCGCGAGCGTACTGCTCTACTACATCGTGCCGAAAAAGGCACAGTGGAGCATTCTGCTGCTGGCGAGTGCGGCTTTTTACATGGCCGGCTCGGTCAAGGCGTTCGCATGGGTGGTTCTGGTGGCCGGCATCACCTGGGTCACCGGACTCATTCTCGGACGCTACAACGCCATCAAGCCTGCCGACAAGGCGCAAAAGGCCCAAATACAGCACAAAAAGAAGCAGATCGCGGTACTTTGCGCGGTCTGCTGTTTTGGCCTGCTCTACGCCATGAAATACTGGAATTTCACGCTCGAACTGCTGCCGTCCGCGCTCGACGACCGCATTCCCCGATGGGATTTTGTCGTGCCGCTCGGTCTGTCGTTCTTCATTTTCCAGTCCATGAGCTACGTCATTGACGTGTACCGCGGCAAGTATGCGCCCGAGCGCAATCCGCTGCGCTACGGTCTGTTCGTGTCGTTCTTCCCGCAGATGGTGCAGGGACCGATCAGCCGTTTCGATCAGCTGGCGCCGCAGCTTACCGCAGAGCGTAAGCTGTGCTGGGACGACCTGCAGATCGGCATTCAGCTTGCCCTCTGGGGTTATTTCAAGAAGATCGTCATCGCCGACCGTGCGGCTGTGCTGGTAAACAACGTCATCATGGACAACTGCCCGTACGGCGGTGCCGTGATCGCACTCGGCATTCTGTTCTACTGCATCCAGCTGTACTGCGATTTTTCCGGCGGCATCGACATCACACGCGGTGTGACCCGCATGTTCGGCATCGACATGACCATCAACTTCCGCCGACCGCTGTTCTCCACCTCGCTTACCGACTACTGGCGCCGCTGGCACATCACGCTCGGTGCCTGGATGCGCGACTATGTGTTTTATCCGCTGGCATTCAGCAAGCCGTTCGGCAAGCTCGGCAAGTGGGCGCGCAAGCATTTCAAGGGCATGATGGGCAAAATCTGTGCCACCTCGACCGCTACATTTATCGTATATTTGATTATCGGTATCTGGCACGGCGCTAACTTCCGCTACATCGCGTTCGGCCTGTGGAACGGTATCCTCATTACCGCCTCTTTGCTGATGGAACGCCGATTTCTCTCGTGGAAGGAAAAGCTGCACATCAACGATAAATCCACCGGCTGGCGTATTTTTATGACCGTTCGAACCTTCGGACTGGTGTTTATCGGCCGTTATTTCACCCGTGCGCCGCGTCTCAAGACCGTATTCGCGCTGCTCGGAACAACCGTGCTGCACCCGCATTTCAGTGAGTTTTCGTCGGTTGTGCCGACGCTCGGACTGGGCGTTTCCGACTTTATCATCATCTTTGTCGGCATTCTCATCGTCCACGGTGTGGAATTCTTCGAGGAACGCGGCACCGATGTGCAGGCGTGGCTCAATGAGCGTCCGGCGCTCGTGCAGCTGACCGTGCTGACCGTTTCGCTCGTGATCCTGCTGCTGTTCGGCATTTTCCGCGCCGGATACATCTCGTCCGAGTTCATCTACAAGCAATTTTAAGGAGGCAGAGCATGAACGCAAAAAAATGGGTGCTTTCTCTGCCCGTTATCGCATTGATCCTGGCCGTGCTGTTGGCCGGATTCAACTACGCGACCGACCCGTTCGGTGCATTCGGCGACCGATTTCTGAACTGGTTTTCGTATGACGAGACCAACAATCCGCGTGCGGCTAAGATCTCCTACCTCGAGGAGCACCACGACGAGTACGACTCGTATTTCCTCGGCTGCTCGTCCACCAGTTCGCTGCCGACCGAGTCGTTCAACCAGATGCTGAACGCCAAGTTCTACAACCTTATCATGTACGGCGCGGATATGAAGGACTGCGAGAAGATCGCAAACTACCTCATCGACAACTACACGGTCAAAAATCTGGTGCTGAATGTGTATCTGGACAACGGTCTGACCTACGACGACGAGTCCAACAAGCTGACCCACAGCCTGCACTACAAGACCGATCCGGATATGTCGGCACTGTCGTACTACTCGCGGTTCCTGTTCGCGGACCCGCGGTACGGCTGGCAGAAGCTGGTGAATATGAAGAAAGACACGCTCATGCCGCAGTCGTTCGACGTATTCGATGAGCAGACCGGCGCGTATGACAAGCGCGTTCGCGATGTCGAGCCGATCGGCTCCACCGCGGATTATCTGAACGCCTATCCGGTGTTCACCAACTATCCCAATCACGACCCGCTGCACCTCTATAAGACCGAAGCCTGCATGGAGTCGGTGGCCGCTATCCGCAAAGTCTGCGAGGAAAACGGTGTCAACCTCATTGTGCTGACCGCTCCGGTGTACACGGACTATTATAAGAACTTTTACGACGAGGATATCACAGATTTCTACGAATCCCTTGCAAAAGTGACCGATTACTGGGATTTTTCGTCCTCGTCCGTCAGCAGTGAGCCGCGCTTCTTCTACGACAGCACGCACTTCCGCAACAACATCGGCGAGATGATGGCGACCCGCATTGCGGAGAAGGATTATCCCGGTTTTACGCCTGCTATCACCGCGATTCCGTCGGATTTCGGCACTTACGTCACGGCTGACACACCGCACGAGTATTTCACGCAGCGTCCTGCGCCGCGCACGGACAACGACACCGCTGTTAAGGTTCCGGTGCTGACATGGCACCAGCTGACCGAGGACGTCAACGGCTCGGCGACCATTTCGCTGGAGGCGTTCCGCAAGCAGATTGCCGCGCTTTCTGATGCCGGTTACAACGCGATTTCGCTCGAGGAATTGCGCGATTACGTCTACAACGGTACACCGCTGCCCGAGAAACCGATCGTTCTCACATTTGACGACGGCTATCTGAGCAATTATGAGGACGCGTTCCCGGTCCTCAAGGAGTACAACATGAAGGCGACCATTTTCGCCATCGGCGTTTCCATCGGCAAGGACACCTACAAGGACACCGATCACGCCATGGCACCGCACTTCGGCGCGGCTGAAATGCAGGAAATGGTGGATTCCGGCCTGATTTCCATTCAGAGCCACACCTATGACATGCACCAGTGGCCGCCGTTCGAGGACGGAAACGACCGCGTCCGGGAAACGCTCGCGCAGCTGGACGGCGAAAGCGATGAGGACTACGAGGCCGCTGTCAAGGCCGATATTCAGCAGAGCCAGAAGGCCATCGAGCCGATCACCGGCCAGAAGGTCAACGCCCTGTCCTACCCCGAAGGCGCCTACGGCACACTGACCATGGACGCGCTGCGCAGTCAGGGCATCGAGCTGACGTTCACCACCCAACCGGGCGTAAATGCGGTCGTGCAGGGTCTGCCGCAGACGCTGTACAGCATGCACCGCATTACCATGACCGAGGAAACAGACATGGATGAATTCTTGGCAGAACTCGCAAAATAATATTTATGGTATAGAAAAACAGACTGAGAATATTCTCAGTCTGTTTTTTCATTTTCAATTAGAGGCCGTAGCCCTTCATTGCGCCATACATTTCCGGTCTCCGGTCGCGGTAGACACCCCACGAACGGCGCATCTCACGAATCTCATCCAGATCGAACGTATGCGTCAGCACGCCTGCGTTTTCGCGGTCGGCCTGCTCGACGAGTTCGCCCGTCTCATCTGCGATGAAGGACGAGCCGTAGAACGTCAGCGAGGACGACTGGTGCTGGTTATCCTCGGTCGGCTGCACGTTCTCGGTGCCGATGCGGTTAGCAGCGATCAGCGGCATGATATTCGCTGCCGCGTGACCCTGCATGCAGCGCCGCCAGTGCGGCATGGAGTCGCAGTCGAGAATCGGCTCGGAGCCGATGGCAGTCGGGTAGAACAGCAGCTCTGCACCCTGCAGAGCCATGCAGCGTGCGGACTCCGGGAACCACTGATCCCAGCAGATGCCGACGCCGATTTTCGCGTAAGCCGTGTCCCAGACCTTAAATCCGGTGTTGCCGGGCGTAAAATAGAACTTTTCCTGATAAAAATGGTCATCCGGAATGTGCGTCTTGCGGTACTGACCCATGATGGTGCCGTCCGCGTCGATGACAGCCACCGTGTTGAACGTGGTCTCGCCGACCCGCTCGTAGTAGCTGACCGGAATGACGACCTTGAAATCACGGGCAATGGTCTGCATTTCACGGACTGCCGGATTTTCCTCGAGCGTGGTCGCCAGATGGTAGTTTTCATAGCTTTTTTCCTGGCAGAAATACCAGTTTTCAAACAGTTCGGGCAGCAGAATGATCTGCGCACCCTGAGATGCCGCTTCGCGGACCTTCTCGCAGGCCTGCTCCAGACCGTAAGTCATCTGGATCGCGGCAACGGTTACTTTATTGGACATAAAAAGGTTCTCCTCTACTTATCTTCTCTTGCGCGTGGGCGGCTTTTTGCCCTTGCCGGGTTTTCCGCCGCGTCCCTTTCCGCCATGACGACGGCGTTCCGCTCGGTTTCCTCGCGGGGCACGGTCGGTGTCCTCACGGCGCGGACGGTCCAGCTTTTCCGAAACCGGAAGCGAGCCGTCTGCCGGTGCAAAGTCGATCTGACCGGTCGTGTCGCTTGCGGCGATCAGCTTGACGCGCATCGGCGTGCCGATGGTAAAGCGCTTGCCGGTGTGGCGGCCGACCATCGCCATGTGCTCCTCGTCGTACTGGTAGAAATCGCCGGTCATCAGTTCGGCACGAATCAGACCCTCACAGCCGTTTTCGAGCGCAACGAACACGCCGAACGACTGCACGCCGGAAACCTCGGCGTCAAATTCCTCGCCGATGAACTGCTGCATGTAGGACGCGATATACAGCTTGTCGATGTCGCGTTCGCAGTTATCGGCGGCCTGTTCACGATTGGTGGACTGGTTTGCGGCTTCCTCGCACATGGTTTCGTCCGCCGCGGTAAATTCCTCACCGAGCAGCGCCTTCTGCAGCATACGGTGCGCCACCAGATCGGGATAACGGCGGATCGGCGAGGTAAAGTGCAGATAGAACTTCGCCTTCAGGCCGTAATGCCCGATGCACTCATCTGCGTAGCGGGCACGCGCCAGCGAGCGCAGCAGGAGCGTCGGCAGCACGCGCTGCTTGGGGTCGTTCTTTGCGCCGCGCAGCACGGTCTGGAACTGCGCCGTATCCTCCGGCTTGGACGGGTCGATGCGGTAGCCGAACGGACGCGCAAACGATGCAAATACGCGCAGCTTGTCCGGATCGGGGTTCTCGTGCACACGGTAGACAGTCGGCAATTCACGCTTGCACATATACTCGGCAACGGCCTCGTTCGCCTGCAGCATGAATTCCTCAATCAGCTTTTCGCTCTCGCCGCGTTCGCGGAACCGGATTTCAACCGGTTTGCCGTTCTCATCCACACGGATTTCCGCTTCCGGAATATCCAGTTCGAGTGCGCCGCGCTCAATGCGGCGCTTGTACAGCGCGTGCGCTAAATTATTCATCGTCTCGGCGGTCTCGACCAGAAACGCGTATTCCTCGCGCAGACCCTTGTCGCCCGCAAGGATTTTGTTGACCTTGTTGTACGTCATGCGGGCCTTGGAGCAGATGACCGACTTGGCAAACTTGGCACCGTAGCGTCGGCCGTCCTTATCGACCTCCATCAGCGCAGAGAACGCCAGACGGTCCACCTTCGGGTTGAGCGAGCAGATGCCGTTGGACAGCGCAAACGGCAGCATCGGCACCACGTGTCCCGGGAAATAAACAGACGTGCCGCGGCGGAACGCTTCGGCGTCGAGCGGCGAATCCGGCGTGACGTAATGACTTACGTCCGCGATGTGTACGCCAAGCAGATAGTGTCCGTTTTCCAGCTTTTCGAGCGAAACCGCATCGTCAAAGTCCTTCGCGTCGTCGCCGTCGATGGTGAAAATGAGCTTGTCGCGCAGGTCGAGCCGCTTGCCGGCCGTGGACATATCGACCTCCTGCGGAATGGCGAGCGCCTGCTCGAGCACCTCATTCGGGAATACGTCGTACACGCCGTTTTCGTGCAGAACAGCTGCGATCGCGGCCTCCATGGTTCCGCTTTCGCCGAGGTCGGCGCGGACAACACCCTGCGGCATAAAACGCTCATCGCCGTAATGCGAGACCGAAACGGCCACGCAGTCGCCGACAGCGGCCTCGCCGAGGTCGTGCTTGTCCACCGCGATCTCCGGGTACTTTTTCGAGGTCGGCTGCACGAAAAATGCCTTGCCGCGCTGTACGAGTTCACCGGTCAGCTCCTTATCCGCTCGTTTGAGCACACGAATGACGGTCGCCTCCTTGCGACCGCGGTTGTTCTTGCGCTCGCTGACCTTGACGAGCACGCGGTCGCCGTGCCATGCACCGCCGGATGCATTCGGTGGGATAAACAGGTCGTCCGGCTTGGCTTCGCCCTCCGGATAGTCCGGCGCAACGAACGCGAATGCACGCTCGGTAGCAAGATAGGTGCCTGCCGCACAGCCATAGTGTGCGGAGACCGCAAAGCGGTTTTTCTTGTTTTTCATCACCTTGCCGTCCGCAATCAGTGCGTCAAGCGCGTTTTTGAGGTCGTTTTTGCCCGTCTCGGGCAGTTCGCGCCGAATGTCCTCAATGCGGCACGGATGCACCAGAATTTCCAGCAGTCTGGATTCCAACTCGGTGTCTACTTCTTTATTTTTCATATTCGCCCCTCCTACAATAATAATTAAGGTTTAAGGCGCGGCCGCCAGCCGCGTCTTTTTCCATCTCAAAGCCGAAGCTGTTAGAATAAGAGAGTAATGGCCTGAC
>CAVLCS010000056.1:0-17739 GCA_963661675.1 Bulleidia sp. | reverse complement strand
TACAGGGCTTAGGTTAGTGTTGCCTTTTCATGCCTAGTATGGTGTTTTTGCACTGTTTTTCTTCAAAATTTTCTCGCATCACCTACTTGACTTCATACCATTGGACTTTTCATGCTCTGATTATCGTATAATAAGTGTCCGATAATCCGGACTCAGAAGCGGTAGAACACAAATTTTCCCGATTCGCTGAGGTCGCTGTCCGACCACTTGCGATTGGTGGGCGTACCCGGCTTGAGTGCCGCCGAGGTCTCGCTCTTGTCGCACAGCGACCAGTTGGCCCAGCTGATGCCCTTCTGGTGCAGGAAGGTGAGCCACTGCTCACTCTCGGCGGTAAACACACCGCCGGAGCCATCCGCGCGGCTGGTACCCCATTCGGTGACAAACACGGACAGTCCCTTGCTCATCGCGGTGGAAATGCGGTCGCGCAGCCACTGACCGTGCGTGCCCGCGTAAAAATGGCAGGTGTACATCAGGTTTGTGCCCTTGACCGGGTCGTTCGCCGGATCGAGCAAATCCTGGCTCCAGGTGCCGGAGCCGATGAGGATAACGCTCTTCGGGGCATTGGCGCGAATGGTCTTCACCACGGCTTCGGCGTACGGCTTGATGTCGCTTTGCCAGCTGACCGAACCGTTCGGCTCGTTGCAGATTTCGTACAGCACCGCCGGATTGCTGCCGTATTTGGCGGAAACCTCACGGAAAAACGCCTGAGCCTCGCTCAAATGGGTTTTCGGGTTGCCGTCGGACAGGATATGCCAGTCGATGATAACGTACATGTCGTTGGCAATAGCGGCGTCCATCGCGGCAAAGGCGGTCTGCTTGAGCGCCGGATTGCTGAGATAGCCGCCTTCGGCGGTGTACATAGCCACGCGGAACAAATTTGCGCCGTAGGCGGCGGTATTCGCGATAGACTGCCGATTTGCGTACTGCGGGAACCACTGAATACCGTGGCTGCTCATGCCGTGCAGCTCGACGGCCTTGCCGTTCTCGTCGCAAAGCTGCGTGCCCTTGACCTGCAGCCAGCCGTGTGCCGAGACACCGCCGTCACTCGTGACCGGGGTTTCCGGCTTGGGATCGGGTGCCGGAGACGGCGTTTTGCCGGTCAAATTGAGCGCCCGCTGGATGATCGCACAGGCTTCGGCACGGGTCAGGCTGCCGAGTGGACGAAACTCGCCTTTATCGTTGCCCTGAGCAACGCCGCAGGCGTAGGCGGCGAGCACCTTGTTGTAGTAGCGACCGTTCAGCTGCGAAAAGTCGCTGATTTTAGCGGATTCGGTGTTATAATCGCCGGTTTTGTCGGGCAGAAGTGCACGCATGAGCGTATTCACGGCCACCTGACGGATAATCGGTCTGTCGTAGGTTTCGCCGGTGGGCGGCAGCTCGTCCCAGTCGTACCAGCCGGCGTCGAGCGCAGCCTGCAGCGTGCCGGAGGCCCAATGGGCGGTGGTTCCGGTCGTGGCCTGCAGATTGCCGCAGCGAGCGACAACCGAAACAAATTCGGCGGCAGAAATGGTGGAATTGGGCCGAAACGTGCCGTCCGGATACCCTTTCAGCAGGTTTTGCTCGGTCATGGCGGAGACTGTGCCGGCGTACCACGCGGAAGCGGGCACATCCGAGAAGGCGGCAGCGTGCAGACCGCCGAGCGTCAGCACGAGCGCCAGACAGAGGACGTATTGCAGGCGTTTCACAGGCGGGAACCTCCTTTGTGCATTGTGTTTTGCTGCTTTTACCATAGCATAACCGGTCGAAAAACACAAGCGGCAGCACAAAACATATACAAATAAAAGCACTTTTAATTGTGCAAAGTGATGAAAGTTGCGATTCGATGAAATCGGCGCAAAATGGACGCGGATTTGCAACAAACAGCATTGCAAAAAACGTCAAACGGTGGTATGATGAAGACAAAATAATGGCACAAGGGTACCCTTGTGTCTGAGGACTCACCCTCAGACACAAAACCTTCCTAAGAACAAAATTTTGTTCGGCGGAGGAAAAACGGCACCGATTGGGTCAAAAAACAATTTTAAGGAGGATAAACATGAAAAAAAGATTGTTATCGGCTTTTCTTGCCGTCATGATGATGCTGACTATGGCGCCGGTGGCATTTGCGGTAGATGGCGTAACGACGTCTGAACCTGTGGCTCAGGTTGGCGAGAACAGCTATGCAACGCTGGCTGAGGCTGTTAATGCGGCTCAGACTGGCGCAACAGTTACTATGTTAGCTAATACTACAGATAACATTACCGTTACCGCTAAAGACATCACTTTGGATATGGCGGGCAAGACGCTGACGCTTTCGAGTGATTGTGGTGTATCGGTAGTTGGAGCAAGCAGTAAGCTGACCATTACAGGCAATGGTGTTATGAATTGTGAAAAAACACCGATTGCCGTGTCTGAAGGTACAGTAGTAATTGAAAACGGTACTATTACCAGTACTACGGATTACTGCACTTACGCTCGAGACGGCGGTACTATTATTGTAAATGGTGGTACACTGACTTCTCAGGACGCTGTATTGAGCGGCAATAATACCACTGGCAATATGAACTTTCTTGTAAATGGTGGTACATTAACCGCAAAACAGGGTCCGGCTATTTATCAGTCCGGTCAGTGTGAACTGACTATTACCGGCGGTACGCTGAATGGCGGTATTTCTCTCCGCATGGGTCAGGTCAATATTAGCGGTGGTACAATCAATGCAACTACTAATAGTATTGATTCTCCTGCTGAGTATTATAATTATTCCGGTAACGCATGGTTGCCTGATGCTCTGTATGTATTTGGCGGCACTTATAATAAAGGTGATGCTGAGCACGGAAATTCGCTTAATCTGAATATCACTGGTGGTACGTTTAATTGCACCAATGGTCAGGGTAGTGCTGTTGCTATTTATGATCTTGGTAAGGTCGCACAGAGCGCAAAAATCAATATTTCTGGCAACGCAACGTTTTCTACAACCACCACGAATCGCAATGCCTATGATGTACTGAGCCTTTCGGATATTGGTGTAACTAATCCGGCTGCTGGTTATGGCAATGAGGATTTGGTTGGTAAGGTTTCTACCGCTATTTCTGCAGGTACCTTCTCTTCTGATGTTACCAAATACTGTGCAAACGGCACGATGGCAGCAGAACAAGAGGATGGCACTTACAAGGTTGTTCCAATTCCGGAAAAGACGATTACCGATGTTAAGGCGGCTACCGATACTGCTGAAGCAACTGTTAATGCTGATAAGATCACGGATACAACTGCAAAGGCAGCGGCAAAAGAAGCTGCACAGAGTGCGGAACCGACTGTTTCCGATAAGGATACTGCTGCAAAGGAACTGACGCCAGAAGAAAAGGGCGGTGCTCTGAATGCACTGCTGAGCAATTCTGACAGCGGCATCAAGCTGAATGCAGAGGGCAAAGTTGTTGCGTCCGCTAATGATAGCGCTCATGTTGATGTAGCTGTTACCAAGGTAATTTATCTTGATATTGAAGTTAGTGCTTATGATGCCGCTAAGCATACCGTAACTATGGATGTAACGCCGAAGTACAATGTTGTTGCAACGACTTCGGTAATGAATACTAATAATGTTGCGCCTATCGTTGTTTCCACGGATAATGATTTGACGGTTACCGAGCCGACTACGGTTACTCTGGAACTGGCTAAGTCTTTCTTTGGCGATGATGTAACCAATCCAGTTGCATACGTTCAGCATACGAAGGATAACACGGTTTACGTTTATAACACTACGATTGCGGAGAAAGCTACTGATAAGTATCGGGTTAAGTTTGTAACTCCGCATGGCTTCTCTCCGATGACGATTACTACTACAGCACCGGTAGCTAAAATCGGCGATGTTGGTTATACGTCTCTGCCGGATGCCGTTGCTTCTGCAGCAAACGGCGATACCATTAAGCTGATGGCTAATTGTGCAGACGAAATTGCAATCAGCAAGAACGTAACCATTGAATGTGGCGAGTTTAAGGCCGACAAGGTAACTGCTGGCTCTGGTTATACCAAGACCGTATCTGGCACTACAATTACGATTGCTAAGAAGTCCTCCGGCTCCTCCGGCGGTTCCTCCTCCGGCAAGACGACCTACAAGGTTACCACCTCGGCGGTAAACAACGGCGGCGTCAACGCGTCCCCGTCCACCGCGGAAAAGGGTGACACCATCACCATCACCCTGTCCCCGGACAAGGGTTACACGCTCGGCAAGCTGACCGTTACCGACGGCTCCGGCAAGACCGTTTCCACCACCAAGAAGAGCGACACGGTTTACACCTTCACCATGCCGGCTTCCGCCGTCACCGTGGGCGTAAGCTATGTTAAGGCGGACGAGACCCCGTCCGAGACCAAGTTTAACGACGTTTCCGCGAACGACTGGTTCGCTGATGCGGTTGATTATGTGACCGGCAAGGGCATGATGAACGGCACTGCGGCTAATACCTTCTCCCCGAAGGCCAACACCACCCGCGGCATGGTCGTAACCGTGCTGTATCGCCTGGAGAATGAGCCGAGCACCTCGGCCGCTTCCTTCACCGACGTGGCTTCCGGCGCGTACTACGCGAACGCTGTCGCCTGGGCGAATGCCAACGGCATCGTTTCCGGCTACGGCAACGGCAAGTTCGGCCCGAATAATCAGGTCACTCGTGAGCAGATGGCGGCTATCCTGTACCGCTACGCGCAGTACAAGAAGTACGACGTTTCCGTCGGCGAAGACACCAACATCATGGATTTTGATGACGTTCGTCAGATCAGCTCCTACGCAGTTCCTGCTATCCAGTGGGCATGCGGTGCAGGCGTGATGAGCGGTAAATCCACCTACACGCTTGACCCGAAGGGTGACGCTACTCGCGCTGAAGTCGCTGCAATGCTCATGCGCTTCTGCGAGAACGTAAAGTAAAGGAAAATTGGATGCAAAACCGCACAGCTTCGGTTGTGCGGTTTTCTTTCGCTTGCCAAACCTGCTTTTGTATTGTAAAATGGTAAACAGAGGGGAATCAAGGGGAGTTAGGAGGAATATCTATGCCAATCGGAGTGATTGCCAACTGTATCGCGGTGCTGGCCGGCGGTGTGATCGGTTCGGCACTGGGACACATCCTGCCCGACAGCCTGAAAGAGCATCTGCCGACCCTGTTCGGTATGTGTTCGATCGCGATCGGTATCAATTCCATCATCAAGGCGGTCAGCATGACGGCGGTCGTACTGGCGATTCTGGTGGGTTTTACCATCGGGCACCTGCTGCACCTCGAGGATTGGGCAAGCCGTTTTTTTCATCGGCTGGTCAAAACCATGCACCTCGGCGGCGATAACATCGATATGGAGTTCTACATCACGGCGGTCGCGCTGTTCTGCTGCTCGGGCTTCGGCTGGTACAGCACGCTGACTGAGGGTATCGCAGGCGATCCGAATCTGCTGTTTGCCAAGTCCGTGCTGGACTTCTTCACCGCGATGATCTTCGCATCCACGCTCGGCAAGGCCATCTGCGCCATTCCGCTGCCGCAGTGCGTGATCCTGCTGTGCGTGTTTACCGCAGGTCGGCTGCTGTCCAGCGTGCTCACGCCCGAAATGTTCGCGGATCTGTCCGCGTGCGGCGGCGTACTCACCATGTCGGCCGGTTTCCGTGTATCCAAGATTAAATCCGTACCGCTGGTCGATCTCATGCCCGCACTCATACTCGTCATGCCGTTCAGCGCACTCTGGACCATGCTGATGGGATAAACGTCAAACAGGCTCTCTCGGGAGCCTGTTTTTTATGCTTGACAATAGTCCGAAACCGTACTATACTATCATAGTACGATTTAGGACTATTGAGGTGAATTATGGATTTTCGCAGACAGATGAACGATTTTTTTGCGCAGACCTACCGGCAGGATGAGCTGTATGACATCTGGGCCAAGCAGAACGGGATGAAATCGAGCACGGTGGCTGTGCTGTACATGCTCGACCAGTTCGAAACGTGTACCCAGGGGTGGATCACGAAAATGTGCCTGCTGCCTAAGCAGACCGTCCACACGGTGGTGCAGGAGCTGGAGCAGGCCGGTTATCTGGAAAAGGTGAGCGTCTCCGGCCGCAAGGAAAAGCCGCTGCGCCTGACCGAATCCGGCAAACGCTACACCGCAGACAAACTGGGCGGTCTGTACCGCGCAGAGGAACGCGCAGCAGCAGACATCGGCGCGGAGAAGTTCGCCCTGATGGTGGAAATGACCCGAAAATTCACCGATTCTTTCGAAAAGGAGATTCGCAATGGAGCAGAATAACGCACTTGCGCGTAAGTTCAGCGCCGCATCGCTGATCAAATTCGCGCTGCCGAACATCGGCATGATGATCTTACTGTCGCTGTACACCATCGTGGACGGCATGTTTATCTCGCGGTTTGTCGGCACAACGGCGCTTTCCGCGATCAATATGTCGTTCCCGCTTAACAGCCTGCAGATGGCCATCGGCATCATGCTCGGCACAGGCGGCAGCGCCATCATCGCCCGCAAGCAGGGTGAGGGACGCGCAGACGAAGCCTGCCAGAACTTCACCATGCTGGTGACAGTTGCGGTGATCGTCGGCCTGATTTTCGCCGTGTTCGGCAATATTTTTCTCAATCCTATCCTGCGGGTGCTCGGCACGAGTGAGCTGCAGTGGGCAGACTGCCGGATTTACACGCTCATTCAGCTGGTTTTCGCACCTATGCTGTTCCTGCAGACCGCCTTCCAGACGCTGTTCGTCACGGCAGGCAAGCCTGCTATGGGTCTCGCGACTGCAGTCGGCGGCGGCATCACCAACGTGGTGCTCGACTGGCTGTTCATGGGCCCGATGCACATGGGCGTTGCCGGTGCGGCCATCGCCACCTGCCTGGGCTACTGCGTGCCGGCTGTGATCGGTCTGGTGTATTTCACCAAAAATCGCAATGGAAGTTTGTACTTTGTGCCCTTCAAGTTTGACGGCGCAACATTAGCTGCCGCGTGCGGCAACGGCTCGTCCGAGATGGTCAGCAACATCGCGAATGCCATTACCACGTTCGTGTTCAATACGCTGTTCATGCGCTACCGCGGCGAGGACGGCGTAGCCGCTATCACCATCGCGATGTACTTCCAGTTCGTGTTCACGGCTGTGTATTTTGGCTTCTCGATGGGCGTTGCGCCGGTCATCAGCTACAAATTCGGCGAGAAAAACATCCCGCAGCTGAAGCATATCTTCCGCATCTGCATGACGTTCGTGCTGGCGTGCTCGCTCGGCGCGTACCTGCTCTCGTGGCTGACGCTCGAGCCGGCGCTGACCCTGTTTACGCCGCGCGGCAGCGGTGTTTATGAGATCGCCGTGCACGGCTTCCCGATTTACGCAGTTAGCTTCCTGCTCATGGGCACGAGCATTTTCGCGTCCTCGCTGTTCACCGCGCTCTCGGACGGTCTCGTGTCCGCGATCATCTCGTTTTCGCGTACGCTCGTGTTCCTCGTGGCGATGCTGCTGCTCCTGCCGCTGATTTGGGAGGAAACCGGCATCTGGCTCGCTGTACCGGTCGCAGAAGCGCTCGGCGTGATGGTTTCGGTGTTTTTCCTCGTCAAAGGACGGAAAAAGTATCAGTATTAAGAGAAAGAGTGCTGTTCAGAGAACAGCACTCTTTTGTTATATATAAGAAGAATATTACAAATAGTAATTGGAAGGTAAAGCCGTAAGATGAGGGGAAAACGCTCAAACGGTGCGCCGAGGTCGGCACACCCTACGGTAAAGCATGGAGGTAGCATTTATTAGAGTGCACAATTCGTAGGTGCCGTCCGAAATAACGCGCAAACGAGTCGTGCGGCACTGTTATGCCGCACCCAGCATAGAGGAAACCGTATGTGTAGCAGTACGGTATCT
This sequence comes from Bulleidia sp., assembly GCA_963661675.1. Classification (GTDB taxonomy): domain Bacteria; phylum Bacillota; class Clostridia; order Oscillospirales; family Butyricicoccaceae; genus Agathobaculum. The sequence continues at coordinate 9,900 of CAVLCS010000056.1, read as the reverse complement.
GACATTGCGTAGAGGTAGGGGAATGGGCGGACACATTGGTCCGCCCCTACGGTAGTAAAAATCCTCTGCCGTTCCTTTATAGTCTCAGTTCTCTGATTTTCGCCGTGCTATGGTAGGAAGAAGGATGATTCACAAGAAGGAGGGAACCTGGGGTCTCTCCTTCTTGTGCGCCCACGCCGCGTAGGCGTAGAACAGTGAAAGAGACAGCGAAAAGTTATATTCAATAACAATATAACGATAAGTAATCTATGATAAAACGAAAGAATATAACGAAAAGTATAATCGAAATACCATTTGACAATCCCAACTCATGCGCGTATAATTAGAAAGCTAACTGTTTGAATCCAAACAAAGGAGAGACCACCTTGGAACACTCGGTCCACTACCTGCTCATGGCCGACCATACCATGCTGCAGAAACTCGTCTGGTCGCATATCAAGCCGCTCGGTCTGACCACCGGCCAGCCGAAAGTGCTCGACTTTCTGCAGGATCACGACGGCGCCATGCAGAAAGATATCGCACAGGGCTGTCATATCGAGCCGTCCTCGCTTTCTACCATCCTCGGGGGAATGGAACGCGCTGGACTCATCGAACGCAGCACGCGCGACGAAAACCGCCGTACGGTGTATGTCCGCCTGACTGCCCTCGGGCGGGAGCAGTGCGCCCGCTTAAACGACATCTTTGCGGCTGCCGAAGCGGAAGCGCTGCGGGATTTCTCACCGCAGGAAACCGAGCAGGCAAGAGAACTGCTCAAACGCATTTATCGTAATCTAAACCACTAAAAAGGGGATAAAATAAACATGAGAAGCTCAAAATTCGTTATCCGGCTGCTGTATTACTTCGGCGGCTTCTTCGTCATGACCATCGGCATTGCCCTGTCGGTCAAGTCCGACCTCGGCGTGTCGCCGGTCAGCTCCATCCCGTACACCATGACCTGTGTCTGGGGCATTGAGATGGGCATTGCGACCGTCATTTTCCACGTCATTCTGGTCATCCTGCAGATGATTTTGATGCGGCGCCGCTTTGAATTCAAAAACCTGCTGCAGATTCCGGTCGGCGTCGTGTTCGGCGCTTTTACGACCACCTGCAACACGCTTGCGGCCATGTTTCCCTCGACGGACAATATCGTTATCCGCCTGTTGATGTGCTGGATTGCGACCGTTTTTGTTGCCATCGGCATCTTTTTCTACGTTCCGGCGGACATTATGCCGCTGGCCGGTGAAGGTGCCATGCTGGCCATCTCCACGCTGACCGGCAAGCCGTTTCCGACCGTCAAGATCGCGTTTGACGTGTCCATGGTGTGCATTTCGCTCATCACCTGCCTGATTTTCCTGCACGGACTGGGCAGCGTCGGCATTGGCACGGTTATCGCGGCGCTGCTCGTCGGCATCGAGCTGCGCATGATCACGCATCGGTTCGGCCACTGGCGCGATAAGCTGCTCGGCAGAGAATCCGAAATCTGAGGCAACACCGCACAATTAAACTGCGGCGCTTTGCGGTAATTTTGTGCGCTGATGTCGGCCTCGGTTCCTTGCGCAGGCTCCGGTCGCGTTGCCGCATCTTTTTGCAATACACAAAGTAGTGCTGCAAAGCCGCGCCTAATCAGCACGCAAAATTCCTCGCAAATCGCTCTTGTTCAATTATGCGGTGTTACCTAAAAATCCCTCTCTTTCTCGCAAAAGAGAGGGATTTTCTTATGTTCTCCGCTTTTTCAGCAGCCGAATGTCGTCGCCGAAGAACCGCAGCGGCAGGAACTCACCGAGCAGGCGGGAGGCCACGGCAGGCGAGTATTTCTCGCTGAGCGTTTCCGGCAGCAGGTTGGTGTTGATGATCATCGGCCGTTTGGCCATCAGGCGGTTGTTGATCAGGTTGTACAGCGCAGAAACCGTAAAGGCGGTGCCCATTTCGGTGCCCATATCGTCGATGATGAGCAGGTCTGCGCGTTCGTAGCGTGCGGCGCGTTCTGCTGCGGCTTCGCCGTCACCGGTGCCGAACTTGATGGTCTCATACGCGGCTACAATGTTGATGGCGGTATCGTAGGCCACCGAGAATCCTCGTGCGGAAACCGCCTCGGCAATGCAGGTCGAGAGAAAGGTCTTGCCCAGACCGGTCGAGCCGAACAGCAGCAGATTGGGCGAATCCTTGCCGAATTTTGCGGCGTAGGACTTGCATTCGCCCAGATTATATTCCATATTGTCACGCGGTGAAATGCCGATGCGGGCATCCGGACGGGTGGAGTAAAAGCTCATGTCGAACTTGGAAAAATTCTGGTCGGCGATCGGCAGCACCGAGGACAGCTGCTCCTTGAGCAGCTTGGCGTAGCGCGTCTTGACGCACTCGCAGGTCGCACTGCCGGCGTAGCCGGTGTCGCCGCACTTGGGACAGAGCGGCTTGTCGGTCAGATAATCGGCCGAAAATCCCATCTGCCGGAGCAGATTGCCGCGTTCCTGCTGCAGACCGAGATTGCGGTCGCGCAGTTTCTCGATTGCGGCGGTCGGGTCGCCGCCGGACTCCATTGCGGCCCGCAGAACGGACGCTGCCGTGGTGCTCAGCTCGCGGTCGATCGCACGGATGCGCGGCTCGCGGGTGTAAATATCACGCCGACGCGCTTCCAGCTCCTCGGTGTGAGCCGTGCGCTCGCGTTCCAGCTCACGCCGTGCGGCTGCGAGCAGTTTTTTATCGTATGCCATAGGTTATTCCTCCGTGTTGCGGCGATGATTACGCACGCGTGCGGCCCAGTCCTGCTCCCATGCGGCGAGTGTGGCGCTGTCGGTCGGCTGTGCGGGTGTCTGACCGACGGCGGCAGGTGTTGCAGAGGCGCGGGTCTCCGGCTCGAGTGCGGTGATCTCGCTGACCGTATGTACGCCCGCATTGTCCCATCGGCGCAGAATGCCGAGCGTGTAATCCAGACTTTTGTGTCCCTGCTGCTTGCCGGTGCGGTGCACCGCCAGTTCTACGGCATCGGCAGGGAAACCATGCGCCAGTGCAAAGCGGCAGACGCGCTGCTCCTTGGGCGCAGGCTGCTCGGTATCCGCACCGAGCGCACGGTAAATCGCCTCGCTGAGCGGTTTTTCGTCCGCACGGCGTGTCAGGTACTGCTGTGCCGCCTGTGCGGTGACAATGCCCATATCGGCCCACTGGTTGGCCTCACGGCGCAGATCGGTCGTGCGGACCGTGCCTTTTTCGCTTTTCAAATAGCTGAGCAGCTCGATGGTCGCGCCTGCATCTAAGCCGAGATGGTCGTAAATGGTCAGCAGACAGCGCAGTTGCCCTTCGGTCAGGGCACGGCCGGTAATGCCCTCTGCTGCGTCGCAAAGACCGGAGAAAGTCGGGTCGTCCAGACGGGCCCGGCGCAGCTCATCACCGGTGTAGCGCGGCGCTTCAGCGGATTTGTCGGTTGTTGTTTTGGGTGTTTCCGTCGGTGCGATCAGGTTGTTGAGCGTGAACGCCGCACGTTCGTAGCGGTCAGCGCTCAGACGCAGGGCACGCGCTGCAGCGGAGCCGTCCGTGCCGCCGTGCCGCAGGATATAAAGATACAGCAGCGCCGCATCGCCGTCGCCGACCGCGATCAGCTTGTCGAGCATGTCGCAGCGTGCTACGCGCAGTTCGCCCTCGGGCAGCAGCACAGAGGTCATGGGCTTGTCCTTCTTTCCGGTGGATTTTGATGTACCCCTCATTATAGCATAAATCCCTCTTCATTTGAAGAGGGAAGAATTGCACGGTTCGGCAGGATATGATACAATAGATGTGTAAAACCGAGGGAAACCACGGTTTTCAGCGCAGCCAGTAAAACGGTTGGCGGTTATTCTCTCACTGAACCTTGGCAGAGTATCTGTGAAGGAGGTGAGTGCGATGGTTGTAACGTACGGGGAACTGTTTCAGTTACTTACCTTTCTTGTCGCTTTTGCATCTTTGATGATACAAATCAGCAAAAAGAAATGACCGCCCTACCTCACAAGTACGCGGTCAATTCTTTTGACTAAAACGTGAGAGAGTAACCGTCAACCGGCTGCGCTCTTTTTCTATCTATATTATAGCAGTTTTGAGGGGAATGTCAACGCCTTATGAATCAGCGTTCGGCGAGTTCATCGAGGGAAATCTGCAGGATACGAGCGATTTCACGCATTTCAAAATCAGCGAGAAAGCGTTTTCCGCATTCGATACGGCTGATGGTGCGCTGTTCGATATCGATACCGGCAACCTGCATTCGTGCAGCCAGTTCCTCTTGTGACATTTTCCTTTTCAGACGTAATTCTCTGATTTTAGCACCGCAAATGTTGGCTTTGCCGTGATAGTCGTAAATTTTCATGCTTGTAGTTTTACCTTAAAGATGAGTATTTACTTGACTATATCATTTGGTTGCGGTAAACTTACAGTAAAGCAGAGTAAGAATATTCTGCCAACTCGAATACAGGAGGGGTAAAAATGAAAAAGAAATTGCTTATGCGGCTGGCGGCAGCAGCATTGGCGGCCGGAATGTGCCTGAGCAATGCAGGCGCAGCATTTACTGATGTTTCACCAGACGCATGGTATTATGATGCGGTTACCAAATGTGAGAACTACGGTCTGATGAATGGCTATGAAGATGGAAGTTTTCGCCCGACTGCAAGCGTAAATCGTGCTCAGTGTGCTGTAATTTTGAATAGAATGGCAGGAGATAATTATAATTGGTGGAATGAAGGATATCAAGATAATCCTTCAACGGAATGGTATCATGATGCAGTATTGCAAATTGGTGGAGCTATGGGCGGCAGTAAAATGCAGTTTGTTTATGGTTCGCAATATCCCAGAACATGGTTTTATCCCAAGCAGGCTTGCAAAAGAGAAAATTTTGCAATGGGTTTATATCAAGTATTAGGCTTGTACTTCTATAAATGGCAATATAATTTTAATGATTTGAATAAATTCAGTCCTGCAGAATACGAAGATTTTGATTATACGCAAGCTGGAAGTGCACTGGCAACTCTCGGCATAATGGTTGGCGATACACACGGCAATTTCAATCCGCAAAAGAGCATAACACGCGCAGAAATGGCACAAACCTTATGTAATCTGTTAGAAGTTGCTGAAAATGAATAAAAAGAACTCCCAATCCTACGATTGGGAGTTCTTTTTATCTAAATACAGCCTTACAGAATCTTCTCTTCCGGCTTAACGTCCTTCATAGACAGGTTTACACGGCCCTTGTCATCGATCTCCATGACCTTGACCCAAACCATGTCGCCTTCCTTGACAGCGTCCTCAACCTTCTCGATGCGATGGTCAGCCATCTTGGAGATGTGAACCATGCCGTCCTTGCCCGGCAGCAGGTTTACGAATGCGCCGAAGTTCATCAGGCGGACAACCTTGCCGTAGTAGATCTCACCCGGCTCCGGCTCCTTGACGATCGCTTCGATCATCTTCTTCGCCTTGTCAGCGTCGGTGGCCTTAACAGCAGCGATGGTAACGGTACCGTCGTCCTCGATGTCAACCTTTGCGCCGGACTCAGCAACGATGCCCTGGATTACAGAGCCGCCCTTGCCGATAACCTCGCGGATCTTGTCCGGATTGATGTGCATGGTGGTCATCTTCGGTGCCCAGTCGGAAACGTCCTCACGCGGCTGCGGGATAGCCTTGAGCATGATCTCGTCCAGAATGCCGTAACGAGCAACGCGGCACTTCTCGAAGGCCTGCTTGATGATGTTCGGGGTCAGACCGTCAACCTTGATATCGACCTGGATAGCGGTGATGCCCTTCTTGGTACCAGCTACCTTGAAGTCCATATCGCCGTAGAAGTCCTCAACGCCCTGGATATCGGTGAAGGTGGTCTCCTGACCGCCATCGGTGATCAGACCGCAGGAAATACCGGCAACCGGTGCCTTGATCGGAACACCAGCGTCCATCAGAGCCAGGGTGGAACCGCAGACAGAGCCCTGAGAGGTGGAACCGTTAGAGGAAATAACCTCGGAAACCAGACGCAGAGCGTACGGGAACTCGCTTACCGGCGGGATAACCGGCAGCAGAGCGCGCTCAGCCAGAGCACCGTGGCCGATCTCACGACGGCCGGGACCACGGGACGGACGGGTCTCGCCAACAGAGAAGGACGGGAAGTTGTAGTGGTGGATATAACGCTTTTCCTTCTCCTCGAAGATGGTGTCTAGCTCCTGTGCATCGCCCAGAGTACCCAGGGTGCAGAGGGTCAGAACCTGGGTCTGACCGCGGGTGAACATGCCAGAACCGTGTACGCGCGGCAGAACGTGAACCTCAGCAGCCAGCGGACGAACCTCTTCCATGCCGCGGCCGTCTACGCGCTTGCCGTTTGCCAGCCAGCGGCGAACGATCTTCTTCTGCAGCTTGTCTACGCACTCGCCGAGGTTAGCGCCGTGCTCTTCCTTGTACTCCTCGTCCAGAGTAGCCTCGAACTCGTCAACGATAGCGCGAACGCCAGCGTCACGAACGGTCTTGTCGTCGGTATCCATAGCAACCTCGAACTTGTCGTTGCAAGCTGCCTCGAGCTTGTCGAACAGGTCATGGTCGATGTCGTGATGCTCGTACTCAAACTTCGGCTTGCCGATCTCGTCCTTGATGGACTGGATGAATGCGCAAACCTTCTTCAGCTCCTCATGAGCCTCCATGAGGGCGCCAAACATCTCGTCCTCCGGAACTTCCTTAGCGCCGGCCTCGATCATAACGATCTTGTCCTTGGTAGCGCACAGGGTAACGTCCATCTCGGAGGCAGCACGCTGCTCGGAGGTCGGGTTGATAACGGTCTTGCCGTCAACAATGCCAACCTGGCAGCCGGCTACAACGTAGTCGAACGGAATGTCGGAGATAGAAACTGCGATGGAAGCGCCCAGCAGAGCAACAACTTCCGGAGAGTTGTCGTAGTCGTTCTCGAGAACGGTGCAGACGATAGAAACGTCGTTGCGCAGGTCCTTCGGGAACAGCGGACGCATCGGACGGTCGATCTGACGGGAAGACAGGATCGCCTTCTCGGACGGACGGCCTTCACGGCGCATGAACGAACCCGGGATGCGGCCTACTGCATACATGCGCTCCTCGAAGTCAACGGAGAGCGGGAAGAAGTCGATGCCGTCACGCGGCTTTGCAGACGCGGTAGCGGTAACGAGAACAGCGGTCTCGCCGTAGCGGACCAGGCAGGAGCCGTTAGCCAGCTGTGCCATCTTGCCGGTCTCGACGGTCAGCTTGCGGCCGGCGATCTCGGTCTCAAAAACGCGGTAGTTTTTGAAGTCAAAGTGGTTGATGTTTGCCATTTTGTTTCCTCCTTTAATCATTTGGGGAGGGCGGCAGCAGCTTTTTTAGCACTTGAAACAAGAGCGAAACGAGTGTTCGGTCCTCTTTCAACTGCTAAAAAGCAACATTGCCGCCCGTTTTGGCGTGCTATCAAAATACAGAAACAGGGGAGCAGACTGCTCCCCTATTTTCGCATTTTCTTACTTACGGATACCCAGCTTAGCGATCAGTGCGCGGTAGCGGTTGATGTCCTTCTTCTGCAGGTAAGCCAGCATAGAACGACGCTGACCAACCATCTTCAGCAGGCCGCGGCGAGAGTGGTTATCCTTCTTGTGTACCTTCAGGTGCTCGGTCAGCTCCTTGATGCGGGCGGTCAGGATTGCAACCTGAACCTCCGGGGAACCGGTGTCGGTAGCGTGGGTACGGTTTGCCTCGATAACGGCAGTCTTGTCTTCCTTACGGATCATGTCGGTAGTTCACCTTTCATAAATAAAATTTTACTCACCCACAGGCCGGGCCGCGGCTTGGTGAATGGAGGCGATAGGAACGCTTCCTTTGTCCGTCAGCTAAGCGTGGGGCGAAAGTATTTATATATTACCATGAAAACGGCCATTTGTAAAGCGATTTCCGCGGATTTCAGCATAAAATATCTAAAACAGACGCGGGTTTGACGAAAAAACAGGCACGTTTTTGTACAAGTTGTCAGTTTCGGCAAAATACGGCGGCAGGAATTGTCGGATTGTACAATTATGAACAAATTGTAAAGGTTATTTTGGCACATTTGAGCCTTGTCCGGATTTGGACGGAGTGCTATAATTACTACCATCATCGGTGGAGGGCTTTGAGAGTTCTTCTCGCTCGCCGCCGTTTTTATTTATTGCTAAGAAACGCGACGGGGCGGTGCAGCAGCGCGGCCTGATGTCGCGTTTTTCTTCGGTTTTGGGGACTTTTTCCGAACGAAGGAAAACGGGGTCGCATACCGGATTGCTGCGGTTTTTTTCAGCACCGGCTGACTGGGGTACGCGAACTGCGCAAGCGCGTTCGGCCCTAACGGGCGGTGTATTTTTCTGCACCGATTATGCGGGGCACACGAGGCACGTTAGTGCTACGTCCCTTACGGGCGGGAAGTTTTTCGCTGAACCTCAGCGGGGAATTGCGCTCTGCGGAGCGCGGGAGACTGCCGCGTCCGCGGCGGGGACAAAGAGGAAGGGACACCTGCGGTTTCCCTTCCTCTTTGAACTCCTACCTTTCCCTTGTTAGATAGCCTGACGCATACCAGAGACCGGCGACCGCTTCGAAAAAGGGAACGGCAGAGGATCTTTTTTACCGTAGGGGAGCACAGTGTGCTCCCATTTCTTTACCTTTACGCAATGCCAGATACTTTGCTGCTACACATACTGGCAATTCTACGCAGGCGCGACATGCCCGTGTCGCGCAACTCGTTTGCGTGTTGTTTCGCACGGAATCTGCGCATACAATCTGTTGTAAACGTTATCTTGTAGGGCGGGATGACCTCATCCCGCCGTTTCTAACGATTTGCGTTTATTTGCATACTTTGGACATTATTCTGCATAATATTCACAAATAATGCGTATCGCTAAATTCAATCTGCTTGTGTCACCGTAGGGTGCGCCGACCTCGGCGCACCGCACTTCTCGAATTTCACCGATTCAATCCACCTGAACACGCTATCGTAGGGGCGGACCAATGTGTCCGCCCTGTAAATGTGGCTTCGATTATTGTGTTTTATCTAATGACGTATGACTGACGTTATATCGTAGGGCGGGGTGCCCTCACCCCGCCGTTTGCCAAATCATTTGTACATATGTAATCGTAGGGGCGGCCAGTGGCCGCCCACACACCGCCTGATACGACGTTCCGCAGGCAATCGAATATCACAATCAACCTGCGCACTTAATAACGACCGTAGGGGCGCGCATTGCGCGTCCTTTTTCTGTTCTGCACAAACAAAAACACGCATCTATGGCCATTTTCCACAAATAAAGGGATAACCAATTTTGTGAAAAACCGCCTTTGCGGGAAAATCTCATTTTCGGTATAATAAAGATGTGAAAACGACTGCGTACTTGGTTTTTACGGATTTTTACCAACAAAACAGGAGGAAATGAGCATGAAACGAGTAAAGGCGGCGTGCATTTGTCAGACCCTGCATTTTCAGCTGAAGGAGGATATTGAGCACAGCATTGCCGCGCGCATGGTGCGCGAAGAGGTAGAGCACTACAAGCGTGCGCTGGAGAAAAACAACACGCGCTACAAAATCGTTGAGGAGACCATGCAGGAAGATGGTTCGGCCATCATCCGCATCATCAAGCAGTACAACCAGAGTCCGGTAGGCGATTATCTGGACTAAAAAAGAGCCTGTTTGCACTGCAAACAGGCTCTTTCACTATATTTTGCAAACAAAAAAGCCGCAGAGCAAACGCTCTGCGGCTTTTCTTATCCAATCAGAAGTGTGGTGCTGCGCTTTCCGCGTGTGGTGCTGCGCTTTCCGCGGGCATGGCGGATATTGCAAGCGGGAGCTCCAAAACCCGCCGCAAACCGGGAGGTCGCAGGCAGCACGGCACTTCAAAAAGCAATCAGATGATTACTTGGACTCCTTAGCAGCCTTGATTGCGTCGATCATCATCGGAACAACCTTGAACAGGT
>CAVLCS010000055.1:0-17962 GCA_963661675.1 Bulleidia sp. | reverse complement strand
TTACGGTGACAATACTTGGCTGGCGACGGCCCGGGAAGATAACTCAACGCCTACACCTGCGGATCGCAGATCCGCTCGATATTCCTCAATAGCTCAGTTGGTAGAGCATGCGGCTGTTAACCGCAGGGTCGTTGGTTCGAGTCCAACTTGAGGAGCCATTTAGACAATGCTTTGCCGTCACTTCAATGTGACGGCAGGGTAAAGTCAATTCCTTGATATGGGCCTTTAGCTCAGTTGGTTAGAGCAACCGGCTCATAACCGGTCGGTCCCGGGTTCAAGTCCCCGAAGGCCCACCAAATTAAGTTAATATGGCCCGGTAGCTCAGTTGGTTAGAGCGCTAGCCTGTCACGCTAGAGGCCGTGGGTTCAAGTCCCATCCGGGTCGCCAAAAAACGGTACCATCATCGTGCCGTTTTTTCTTTCGCTGCTATAGCTCAGTCGGTAGAGTGCATCCTTGGTAAGGATGAGGTCACCAGTTCAAATCTGGTTAGCAGCTCCATGAAAACGCTTGATCATTCGATCAGGCGTTTTTCTTTATCTTTGATCAAAAATGACGATTTTCTGTCGAAAAATGACGATGGAAATGCGCATTTCCCATCTTGCAAGACGATTTTCGAGATGATAAAATAAACACGAGGAGATGTTGCTATGTCCTTAGATGAATTTTATGTTAAGATAAACGGAGATATGGAAGCGGCCTGCCGCCGGTTTTACAATAAGAACATGCTGCAGAAATTCCTGATCCGGTTTTTAGAGGAGCCTGCCTGCACCGAATTAAACGAGGCCCTTGGTCAGCACGATCACGATGCGGCCATTAAAGCAGCGCACACGCTGGCCGGACAGGCACGCAGCTTTGGCTTTACCAAGCTGGCAAAAGAAGGCGCAGCACTGGTACAAGCGCTGCGCGATAATCGTTATGAAGAAGTCGCTGAATTGCGATATGAGGTCACGACCGAATACATTCGTATTACGCAGGCGATCCGGTCGCTGGATTCTGACTGGGGTATTTCTATGTAACCGGTCAAACGCCTAATTCGTCTTCGATCACGTCCATCAGATGGATGGGCGACACCTGAAGTTCGTTCAGCCGTTCCGTGAAGGCGCGTGCTTCCTGTTCGTCGATGAACACATCGGGAACGAAACAGGTCTGTCCGTGTTCCAAATCGCGAGCACTGATACCGAAAGAGACATAGGCTCCAGTCTCGGGCGAATAGTGATTCTTAACGATCGGGTCATAGATAACCATGATGCTTCCTCCTGATATAAATTGCTGTTGTTCCCACGGGTTCTCTCTGGGAACATGTTTATTTTAGCAGACAGATCACGCGTTTTTTGCAATTCTGTGAATTTGGAATAAAATCTTATGAAATCGGCAGAAGTTGTTTAGAAACCGTTAAGAAATTCGACAAAAAGTGACGAGAAAGGACTGTCAATAACCATGCTGCGGGTCGCGATTTGTGATGATTCGGCGTTAGAACGAGATATCCTTGCGGATTTTCTCAGCCATTACTGCAATGCGCATGCGATCAACTATTCCTGCACGATGTACGACAGAGGCGAACCGCTCTATTATGAGTTAGGTGACGGCGGCTGGTTCGATATCATCCTGCTGGATATTCTGATGGACCCACCGCTTGGGATCGATGTGGCACGCCGGCTGCGTGAGATCGGCTACAAGGGCACGATCGTGTTCTGTACCGCTGCACTGGACTTTGCGCCGGACAGCTTTGAGGTCGGTGCATCCGGTTATCTGCTCAAGCCGTATAACCCGGATACATTTGAGCGCACCATGCACCGTGTGCTGTCCAGCATCGTTGAAAATACATACGCGATCAAAAACCGTTCGCAGGTGCTGCATATTCCGCTCGAAGAGATCATGTACGTCGAGAGCCATAATTCGCAGTGCATTCTGCATCAGGTCGGCAAAAAGACGTATACTTTGTATAAAAAGCTCGGTGAGATCGAGCAGGAACTGACGGCTCCGTGTTTTCTGCGGTGCCACCAGAGTTTCCTTGTGAATATGAACTACATCAAGGCCGTGGATAAGGATTTTATCCTTACGAACGACGATGTGGTGCTGATCCGTAAGAAAGAATTGAAGGAACTCCGGCAGGTGTACTTCGATTACCGCAAACAGATCCATAAGAGATATTGAGTAAACGAAAAGCGTCCCATTGGGACGCTTTCTCTTTTAGCGGAAGGAGAACGATAACGATAACATCATTCTCCATTTTCAATTATCCCAAAGCGGTATCCAGCACCATCATCACCAGAAAACCTGCCATCACGCCGAGCGTACCCGGGTGCGAATGCTCGCCGAGGTGTGCCTCGGGAATTAATTCCTCGACCACAACGTACAGCATCGCGCCTGCTGCGGCGGACAGCAGCCACGGCATGAACGGTGTCAGCGCAGCCGCGCACAGCACGACCAGTACGCCAAAGATCGGCTCGACGATGCCGGACAGCGAACCGTAAACGAACGAGCGCGTGCGGCTGAGTCCTTCCTGATGGAGAGGAAGCGCGACTGCGGCTCCTTCGGGGAAATTTTGAATGCCGATGCCGATGGCCAGTGCGCCTGCGGCCGCAAATAATCCGGCGTTGCCGGTGTGCTGCGCCGCACGGGCGAACGACAGACCGACTGCCATGCCTTCCGGAATGTTATGCAGCGTCACGGCCAGGACGAGCAGCGTTGTCCGCCGGAACGAGGACGGCAGACCTTCGGCTTTTGCGGCGCCGCTGTGCAGATGCGGCATGAGTCCGTCGAGTGCCAGCATGAGCACCAGACCGAGGATAAAGCCGCCGGCGGCCGGTATCCAGCCAGGCTGACCGTTCTGTGTGGCCTCTTCGATCGCGGGAATGAGCAGACTCCAGATGGATGCCGCGATCATCACACCGGATGCAAACCCAAGGAAAATCTGCTGCATTAACGCGCTGGACTGCTTTTTCATAAAAAATACCATGGCGGCGCCGATCGTGGTCATCAGGAAGGTAAATCCTGTGCCTGCGGCCGCCCAGAGCAATGCCTGCTGTATGGCAAACACCTCGCTTTCTAATTGGTTAGTCCTTGCTAACTATGAGCATATCACCGAACGAACGGTCTGTCAATAGGGACTTGACAGAAATGATATAATATTAGTATACGTTAGAAAGAAGGAGGGATTCCACTATGGCGGCATCCCGTGAAAAAGTGTTATATTTCGAGCCGCAGCCGAGCGAACAGTCTGCGGCGCTCAAGACCGTGCTCGTCCGCATGGGCGTGCGCATCAAGAACGTAGACGCGGCCTCGGCCGGTCAGACGGTCGGCTTTCTGCTGGGCCGCAAGGGCTTTGAAGCGATCGACACGACTGCAGACGCGCCTTCTGCACCGATGATGGTGTTGGACGGCTTTACCGAAAAACGTCTGGACATTCTGCTCCGCGAGATGAAGGCGCACAGCGTTTCCGTGCCGTACAAGGCCATCGTCACCGAGCACAATATCAGCTGGACGCTCAGCGACCTGTTTGCCGAACTGGTGCGCGAGCACGAGGCTATGCACAAATGATCGAGCGCGTACTGAACGATTTCGATATCGACCAGATCGCAAACTCCGGTCAGTGCTTTCGTTTCCACAGGGTTGGGGATAAGTCCTACGACCTGATTGCAGGTAAGCACCTGCTGCACATCCAGCAGGACGGCCAGACCGTGCGGTTTGACTGTGATGAGGACGAGTTTAACGCCATCTGGCGGCCGTATTTTGACCTGGATGCAGACTACGGACGCTACAAAGCCGCAGTCGCCAAGCGAGACACCTATCTGCAGAATGCTATCGCATACGGCGGCGGACTGCGTATTCTGCGGCAGGACCTGTGGGAGACTATCCTATGCTTCATCATCTCGCAGCAGAACAATATTGCGCGGATCACCAAGTGTGTCGAAAATTTGTGTTCCCTTTTCGGGGAAACCTGTTATAATAAGAGTGAACAGGTATACAATAGTATTCCCGCGGCGGAACGTCTGGCGGCGTGTACGCCCGAGGAGCTTGCGCCGGTGCGGCTCGGCTACCGCGCCAAATACATTTGCGCTGCAGCACGGCAGATTGTGTCCGGTGAGGTCGATTTGGACGCCATCCGGCACATGGATTACGCCCACGCCAAAGCCGAACTGCTTCGTCTGACCGGTGTCGGCGTCAAGGTCGCGGAGTGTATCTGCCTGTTTGCGCTGCATCACATCGACGCGTTCCCGATCGATACGCATATCCGGCAAATGCTGGACGCACACTATCCCAAGGGCTTTCCGCTGAAACGCTATAAAGGCTTTGCGGGTGTCATGCAGCAGTACGCATTTTACTATGAATTATCTCTAAAATGAGAAGGAGTGTTTAATATGGCAGTAGTAACCATTACGAAGGAAAATTTCGAGAACGAAGTGCTGAAGTCGGACAAGCCGGTCCTGCTGGACTTCTGGGCCACCTGGTGCGGTCCCTGCCGCATGGTTTCGCCGATCGTAGACGAAATTGCAAACGAGCGTGACGATATCAAGGTCGGCAAGATCAACGTAGATGAGCAGGGCGAGCTGTCCATGCAGTTCCGCATTGTCTCCATCCCGACCCTGATCGTGATGAAGAACGGCGAGGTTGCCAATAAGGCTGTCGGTGCCATGCCAAAGGAAGAAATCCTGAATCTGCTCGGCTAATCGAATATCGCAGAACGAGGGTCGGTCCCATAGGGACCGACCCTTTTGCTTTGCTCGAAAATGTTTACCCTTTTCCTGTTTTGTGCTATACTAAAAGTAATACCGCCAATAGAATGGCAAGGTATTGAGTGGAAAGAGGATATATGTTTGGAGGAGCTTGCGTGAATCGCATTTCTGATAGTATGTTTCACTCCCGCAGCACTGCATGCAAGAAACCGTATGGCGCGGTACCGGCAGGGCAGGCGGTTGAGTTTTCTGTTTATCCGCAGCGAGCACAGGGCGCGCTGCATGTTACCCTTTGGATGGAGGAGGACGGCTGTCAGGCCGAATCCCATCCGCTGCGCTGGTGCGGCTATCAAGGCTCGCACGACCGGTACACGGTAAGCTATGTTCCGCCGCATCCCGGTCTATACTGGTATTATTTCACGGTGGAGCTGGCAGACGGTCTGCACTACTGTGCCCGCGGCTATGGCGGTCAGGCGGAACTGCTCGAGTCGGTCGGCGATAAGTATCAGCTGACCGTTTACGACGGCGAGTATCACACGCCCAAATGGTTCGGTGAGGGCATCACCTACAACATTTTTCCGGATCGCTTCTGCCGCGACAAGGCACCCGAGCAGCCGGAAGGCGAAGGCGTGATCGAGCGCGTGCTGCACCAGAACTGGGACGATATTCCGGTCTACCTGCCCGATGAGCACGGCGAAATCCTCAACAACGACTTTTTCGGCGGTACGCTGCGCGGCGTATACTCCAAGCTGGACTATCTGGAGAGCCTGCACGTCACCACCATTTACTTCAACCCGATTTTTCAGGCGTATTCCAATCACCGCTACGATACCGGCGATTACAAGCGCATTGACCCGCTGCTCGGCTGTGAGGAGGACTTCCGCGCATTGTGCAGCGAAGCCGCCAGACGCGGCATGCGCGTCGTACTGGACGGCGTGTTCAATCACACCGGCTACGACAGCCGCTATTTCAACGCCCGCGGTCATTACGACAGCGTGGGTGCGTTCCAGTCCAAGGAATCGCCGTATTTCAGCTGGTTTGACTTCCACAACTGGCCGAATGAGTATGGCTCGTGGTGGGGCATCTACACGCTCCCGCAGGTCAACGAGACCGACGGCAGCTATCAGAATTATATCATCGAGGACGAGGACAGCGTTGTCCGCCGGTGGCTGCGGCTGGGCGCGTCCGGCTGGCGGCTTGATGTTGCCGACGAACTGCCGGACAGCTTTATTCAGAAGCTGAACGCTGCTGCCCGCAAGGAGAAATCCGATGCGCTCATCATCGGTGAGGTGTGGGAGGACGCGTCCAACAAAATCGCGTATTCCGAACGCCGGCGCTACTTCCAGGGCGGAGAACTGGATTCCGTCATGAACTATCCGCTGAGAGATGCCATCCTCGGTTTCCTGAACGGCGGCACTGCCGAGCATTTCGCGGAAAGCATGGAGTGCATCCGCGAAAACTACCCGCGGGACGTGTTCTATAACCTGATGAACGTCGTCGGTACGCATGATACCGCGCGTGCGCTCACGCTGCTCGGCGTGACCGAACAGGAGTGGAAAATGGATAGAAACGGCCGGGCGCACTATCAGCTGCCGCCCGACCGTCTGGAGATCGCTTTGCGCCGACTGCGGATGGCAGCAGTCATCCAGTTCACCATGCCGGGTTCGCCGACCATTTACTACGGCGACGAGGCCGGTCAGCAGGGCTTCGAGGACCCGTTCAACCGCCGGACCTACCCGTGGGGACACGAAAATCAGGAGCTTCTCGCGTTCTACCGCAAGCTGTGTGAAATCCGTGCCGAGGAGCAGACGCTCGCGGACGGCGACCTGCATTTCAGCGATACGACGGCCGGTGCGCTGCTGCGCTACGAGCGCACGAGCGGAGACTCGCGTCTGGTCATCGTGGTCAACCGCGGTCACCAGCATGCGGAAACCAGGATTGATGCGCTGTATGCGCTCGACCTGCTCAGCGGCGAAGGCTTCGAGTACGCCGACCCGGACGGTCTGGTCGTATCCGTTCCGCCCGAGACCGCCTATATCCTGCGCTGCGTGAATGCAGCCGATTAAGGAGAATTTTATCATGGATATGACAGAAAAACAGCTTTCCAGTGAATATAAGTTCAGAGGTAAGATCATGACCGCCCGTGTGGACGAGGTTTCCCTGCCGAACGGCAAGACCGCACCGCGAGAGGTCTGCGAGCACGTCGGCGGTGTCGGCGTGCTGCCGATTGACAAGGACGGCAACGTCATTCTCGTGCGGCAGTTCCGCTATGCATTCGATACCGAGCTGCTCGAAATGCCTGCCGGCAAGATGGATCACGGCCCGGAGGACGCCGAGGAATGCGGCATCCGCGAACTGAAAGAGGAGACCGGCTGTACCGCCGGACGTATCGTGCCGCTCGGTGCAATTTATCCGTCTCCCGGCTTTCTCACCGAGGTGACTTACCTGTTTGCCGCACTCGATCTGACCGAGGGCGAAATGCAGCCGGACGAGGACGAATTTGTCGAGGTTGTGCGCCTGCCGATCGCCGAGGTCGAGAAAATGATCGAGCGGGACGAGATCCGCGACGCAAAAACCGTTGCGGCGATGTACAAAGCAAAGTTAAAGAATCTGTATTGATTGCAATCTGTACTGAGTTAGGAGTTAGGAGTTAGGAGTTAGGAGTGAAAGTGCCATTTGGCGTAACCTCCTACCTCCTCATTCCTACCTCCTACCTGACTGGAGGGAAAGTATGGATAAGAAAAAAATATTAGTGGTTGAGGACGAAAAGGCCATTTCAGACATTCTGGTATTCAATTTACAGCGCGAGGGCTACGACACGCTGGCCGCGTATGACGGCGCAGAAGGCTTACGCTGTGCGCTCGAGGAAGCGCCCGACCTCATCCTGCTGGATGTGATGCTGCCCGAGATGGACGGCTTTGAGGTCTGCAAGCGGGTACGTGCAGAGAAGGACACGCCGATCATCATGCTGACCGCCCGCGAGGAAGAAACCGACAAGGTCATGGGTCTCGAACTGGGTGCAGACGACTACATCACCAAGCCGTTCTCCATGCGGGAGCTGATGGCACGCGTCAAGGCGAACATGCGCCGTACCTACGCAGGCGAGGACAAGAAGAAGGCAGAAGCGCCGTCCGGCGGCGGTCTGCGCGTGTCCAAGGACAACGGCATGGTCTACAAAAACGGTCATCCGCTCGAGCTTTCCGCACGGGAGTTTGACATTTTGTGCTTCCTGTCGGCTGCTCCGGGACGGGTGTTCTCCCGCGAGGAGCTGATGGAGCAGGTCTGGGGCTACGACTACTACGGCGACCTGCGTGCAGTGGACGTGGCGATCCGCCGTCTGCGGGAAAAGGTCGAGGACGAACCGGCAAGTCCCAGATACGTCATCACAAAAAGAGGCATGGGCTATTACTTTGCCGACGGGGAGTAAGCTATGTTCCGTTCACTACACAGAAAACTGGTGCTGATCCTGGTGCTGCTGATCGTATCCGTTATGGCGGTGGTCGGCACATTTCTCATTAACAGCGTCAACACCTTCTATCTGAACAGCTTTTATGAGCAGATGCAGGCCGTATTTACGACCGACACCATCCGCTCCATGCAGGAGGCAGCCGCCGAACCCGGCACAGATGGGCTGAAGACTATCATCGACGCCCACAAGAGCCGTCTCGGCATTGACGATTACCGCAATTATGCCATTCTGGACAGCGAGGGCGGCTTTCTCGACGGCTCCAACCCGAACGTATCCGTCACCCGCACAAGCAACGTCATTGCCGCAATGGCGGGCGAGACTGGAACGCGCTCGGCGGTGTCCGACAGCATTATGGACATCGCGGTGCCGCTCGACAAGGACGGCGATGGCTCGGTAGACTACATCGTGTATATCGCGGACAACAAGCGGGAGATTTCCGACCTGTCGTGGCGGTTCTTCCAGATCGTCATGCAGGCGATGATGTTCGGCCTGCTGGCAGCCATTCTGCTGTCCTTCCTGCTCAGCAAGACCATCACTACGCCGATCGAGCGTATTACCGAGGGTGCTCGGTCGATCGCGGAAGGCAATTTCGATCAGGACCTCGGCGTACAGTCGTCGGACGAGATCGGCGAGCTGACCCGGTCGTTCAACTACATGGCGCATCGGCTGAAAAACACGGTCGGCGAGGTACAGGGCGAGCGCGACAAGCTGAACACGCTGTTCCTGCACATGACCGACGGCGTAGCCGCCTTCACGACCGACGGCACGCTCATCCACATGAACCCGGCGACCGAAAATCTGCTCGGCGTGCGTGTGGAGCACAAGCTGAGTTTTGACGAGATGTTCGCCGATCTGGACATGCCGGACACGGACGAGACCGCGTCGCACACCTTCCTGACGAGCGAGATTACGCGGTTCGGCCGCGTGCTGTCCGTCACGCTGGCGCCTTACGGCGCACTGGACGGCGAAGGCGGTGTCATCGCGGTTATTCACGATGTTACCGAGCAGCGCCGTCTGGATGACGCTCGGCGTGAATTCGTAGCGAACGTGTCGCATGAGTTGCGCACACCGCTGACCAACATCCGCTCGTACACCGAAACGCTGCTCGATGCCGCAGGAGAGTTGCCGCTTGACACGGAAAAGCAGTTCCTCGGCGTTATTTCGAGCGAGAGCGAACGGATGGCGCGTATCGTCACCGATCTGCTCACGCTTTCCAAGCTGGATTACGGCCGCATGGAGCTTCGTATGACGCGCTTCTCGCTGTCTGATCTGCTGCAGAAGGTGGCGAACGCCATGAAGCTGACTGCCGAAGACAGCGGGCACACGCTCACAGTCGAGACCGAGAACGATCTGCCGCAGATCGTCGGCGACAAGGAACGCATCGAGCAGGTTGTGGTCAACATCCTGTCCAATGCTGTGAAATATACGCCTTCGGGCGGTAAAATCCGACTGGCGGCACAGCGTGCGGGTGAAAATCAGGTGCGCATCACAGTCGAGGACAACGGTGTCGGCATTCCGGCGGACGATGTGCCGCGCCTGTTCGAGCGCTTCTACCGCGTAGACAAGGCACGCTCGCGTGCCGCAGGCGGCACCGGACTGGGTCTGGCGATCGCCAAGGAGATCGTTGAGCAGCACGAGGGCAAGATCGGTCTGACCAGCGAATACGGCAAGGGCACGACCGTGACGATCACGCTTCCGACCGACCTCAAGCCGCACGGCAGGGAGGACAAGGCATGAGAGGCGCGAAACGTTCCGCGAAGAACACCGCGAAAAACATCCTGCTGCTCGCCCTGTGCGGACTGATGGGCGTGCTGTGTGCGGTAAACTGGCTGATGGGTCTGAACATTGCACAGATGCCCGCAGACAGTGCCCTCCGGCGACTGCATGACCGCTTTCTCGGCGGTGCTGTCGGTTATGAGATACGGTCCTCGGGCGTTTCGGCGGCCGATCCGGCGCAGATGGCGCTGACCGTGGACGGAACGCTGTACGGCGTGCAGTACAATTTGACCGACATTGACGCCGGCATCACGGCGACACGGTCGCTGTGGTCGCAGGTGCTCTCGGGTGAGGGACTCAAAACCGCTGAGGAAAGCGAGCTGACTGCGGCGCTGCAGTCGGGCAGCTGTGCGATGCTGCGCTACCACGGTGCGATTCCGCTGCAGTCCATCGCCGGATGGCTGGGCGGTGAATGGCAGGATAACGACAAGCTGCAGATCGAAACGCTCGTGTATGCCGACGAGGTACAGCGGCTGTTCGTCCGCACTTCGGACGGCAAATTGTATGCGGCGGACGCGGCAGTCTCGCAGAATGCGCTCGAGGAAGCGCAGCAGAACTTCCGCGGTATGCCGTGCAGCTTTGCAGGCGGCGATTACGCGGTCTATCCGGAAACGCTGCTGTTCGACAGCGAAGCCCTGTCGCTGCCGGTGCTCAAACCGGCGCAGATCAACCTGTTTGCCGCACAGAGCGGCACCGGACTTGAGGATCTGCTCCGTGCGTTCGGCTACACGGCTTCCACGGATTTTTACAACGAGCAGGACGGCAAAGTGCGTGTGTTCCTCGATGATACGAGCACGTTGCGGCTGAATGCGTCCGGTCTGGTGCAGTATGCGTCCACGGACGGCTCAGCAACGGTCAGCGCTTATGATGAAAGCGATATCACGGGTGCGGCTGCGCTTGACGCGCAGCTGGACTGTGCCCGTCTGATCCTCGACGCCGCCCAGCGAGCGGGCGACACGGACACGCATGCGTCGCTGTACGCCGTGGAACAGCAGGGCGGACAGACCACGCTGATTTTCCTGCAGATGTACAGCGGTGTACCGGTGCTCGGTGACGCGGACTTCGCAACCTTCGTGTTTGACGGCAGTGCACTGCGCACAGCAACCATTCGCCTGCAGAAATTTCAGCCGACCGGCGACAAGCGCACGGTTATGCCGGCCCGGCAGGCAGCAGCGGGTGCATCCGGTGCCGCACGCGGTCTGATGGCGGCCTACCGGGCGCAGGACGGACAGTATGTGCCGAGCCGGTTCTATCTGAAAAATGCGGCAGAGTGACCGCGGAAGGGAGATGAGAGCGCTTGCAATGGGATAAAGTCAAAAACGTGCTGATCGCGATCCTGCTGGCGATCAACCTGTTCCTTCTGGGTAATCTGGCGGTACGCGGCTGGCAGAGCCACCGCCGGACCAGTGAACTCGAGGACAATCTGCGTACACTGGTGAGCGCGGACGGCATGCAGCTGGATACGGCGTTCTCGCTTCCGGAGGATATCACACTGCCGGAATTATCGCTCGATCGCAGCCGCGCCGACGAGGAAAAAATCGCGGCTGCCATGCTCGGCGAAAGCGCCGAACGCACTGAGCAGGAGGACGGCACGGTCCGCTTCGAGAGCGACAAGGGCACGCTTGAGTGGCAGGCGGACGGCAATGTGCAGGCCACCTGCACGCTGACCGAAACCGCACCGGCTTCCGAGTCGGAAGCGCTCGAGCAGGCGAGAAAGCTGTGCAGCCAGTGGGGATTTCAGGCGGAACAGCCCGGCTGGACGGCGGACGGCACGACCGTGACGCTGACCGGTTCGGTCGCCGGACTGCCGGTGCACAACCGGCATCTGACGTTCGACTTTTCCGCCGGAGACGGCACGGTGTCGCTCGTCGGTCTGTGGAGCTTCGGCACGCCGTACACCACCGCGAACGGCATCAGCATCACCTGCAGCGCGGCGGACGCTTTGCTGCAATTTGCCGCAGAAAGCGGGGAAACCGGCACGATCCGGTCGATGACGGTCGGTTACCGTATGCAAACCGACAGCAGCCGCCGCATTCGTCTTACACCTACTTGGAAGATCGTCACCGAAACAGGCGAATATTTGGTGGATTGTGACAAAAAGACGATCATCGGCGAAGAAAACTGAAAAACTGCTTTTCTTTATCTGAAATTGTGGTAGAATATATTAGTGAGACTTTGCGCGAATGTATTTTTCCGCTGCCGGAGTTGGTTGCTAAGAGGGTCGGCACGGACAGTCATTCGCTGACATAAGATACAGTATTCGGAGAAAAACGCGGGAAATTCCGCGCTATGGCTTAGTGAGGAGTAGGTAGTTTGACAAAGTATGTAATCAACGGCGGCAAGACGCTGAATGGTGAGGTGACCATCTCCGGCGCGAAGAATGCAGCGGTCGCAATCGTTCCGGCGGCACTGCTGGCAGATGGTCCGGTTCGTCTTGAAAATGTGCCCAAGATCATTGACGTAACGCTGCAGATGGAGATCATGCGTGAACTGGGTGCGCAGATCCGTCAGATCAATTCCACCACGGTAGAGATCCAGAATGCGCAGAATCCGAGTCTCAAGCCGCACGAGCTGGAGCGCAAGCTGCGCGCATCCTACTATCTGCTCGGCGTGCTGCTCGGCAAGTACGGCTATGCCGAGGTAGCAATGCCCGGCGGCTGCAACTTCGGCGGTGTCCGTCCGATCGACCAGCACATCAAGGGTTTTGAGGCTCTGGGCGCAAAGGTAACGCTGCCCAAGGGCGGTTACATCCGGGTCGAGGCACCCGAGGACGGCCTGCACGGCGCACATATTTATTTTGACGTTGTTACTGTCGGCGCGACCATGAACATCATGCTCGCAGCCGTTCTGGCCAAGGGTCAGACCATTATGGAGAACTGCGCAAAGGAGCCGCACATTGTCGATCTGGCGAACTTCCTGAACGCAATGGGCGCAGACGTTAAGGGCGCCGGCACCGACGTGATCAAGATCCGCGGTGTGGAGAGCCTGCACGGCGGCAATTACTCCATCATTCCGGACCAGATCGAGGCCGGCACCTTCATGGCAGCCGTTGCAGCCTGCGGCGGTTCGGTTCTGGTAAAGAATGTCATTCCGCGTCACCTGGAGTGCATCACGGCTAAGCTGCGTGAGATGAGCGTTGAGGTCACCGAGTTCGACGATGCGGTGCTTGTTCGCCGTGAGGGTACGCTGACCAAGACCAACATCAAGACCCTGCCGTATCCGGGTTTCCCGACCGACATGCAGCCGCAGATGACGACGGCTCTGTGTCTGGCCGAGGGCACCAGCATCATCACCGAGGGTATCTGGGGCAGCCGCTACCGCTACACCGAGGAGTTGACTCGCATGGGTGCAAACATCCATGTGGACGGTGCGATCGCAGTCGTTGAGGGCGTCAAGGAGCTGAACGGTGCTCCGGTCCGTGCACACGATCTGCGTGCAGGCGCGGCGATGGTCATCGCCGGTCTGGCAGCCAAGGGCGTTACCGAGGTCGAGCAGGTGCAGAACATCGAGCGCGGCTACGAAACGCTGGTTGAGAAGTTTGTTGCTCTGGGTGCGGATATGTACCGCTCCGAGATTCCGGAAAACCAGGAGAACAAGTAACTTCTACGAGTTGAAATGAGAAAAAGGCGGAGGGAGCATCCTTTCGCCTTTTTTGCAGAATATAAGGCAGATGAGCAAAATGACAGCAGAATGTGTGGTTCGGTGTGCGTCTGATACGGATATGGACGCGGTAATGCAGCTGAATGCACAGATTTTCGAGGGAGAACAGAATATTCCGCAGGAGATGAACTTCATCCCGGCGGAAAAGCAGCCGCAGTGGTGGTGCATGGAGCAGGATGGCGAACTTGTCGGCACGGCGGCCATCTACCGCGAGGGAGAGCAGTGGCACATGGGCCGCATCACGATCGCGTCCAAGCTGCGCGGACAGCATAAGGGCACGTTCCTGCTGAAAAGCGTGCTGACCGAGGTTTTTGCACAGGATGTGGATAATCTCTTTCTCGAAGCGCGTGACGCAACCGTGCACATCCTCAACGGATTCGGTGCCGAGATCGTCGGAGAGCCGTTTGCGTTCTACCGCGGCAATGTCACGCCGATCCTGCTGACGCGCACGGCTTTTCTGCAGCACACAGAGGACTAAAGGAGTACCATGGCAGAGCATTATTATTACAGTATCGCCAGCGGTTCGAGCGGCAACTGCGGCTTATATATGGCGGACGGCACCGCGATCCTGATCGACCTCGGTGTGTCGCTGCGCAAGATCACGACCGCATTAAAAGGTCTGTCGCTGACGCTGGAGGACATTTCGGCGGTGGTGCTGACGCATGAGCACATCGACCACGTGAAGGGACTGCCGATGTTCCTCAAGAAGGCGAAGGCACCGGTGTTTGCGACCCGCGGCACGGCGGAGGCGTTCGAGGAAAAGAATCCAGACTACGCCGACCGGCTGAACGTATTCGACAGCGGTGAGCGGTTCTGGGTGGGGGACGTGGACATTGTTCCGTTCCCGACGCCGCACGACGCGGCTGAGAGCACGGGCTACATATTCGAGCACGACGGCAGCCGGTTTGGCTTTGCGACTGACCTTGGCTTTGTGCCGCGCGACGCGGCCGAACTGCTGCGCGGCTGTGAAATGGTCGTGCTGGAGAGCAACCACGATCCGCACATGCTGCAGGCAGGGCCGTACCCGTATTCGCTCAAAATGCGCGTCGCGGGACCGAGCGGACACCTGTCCAATCCGGACTGTGCCGTATTTGCAGCAGATTTGGTGAAAAACGGCACGAGAACGCTCGTGCTGGCCCATCTGAGTGAGAAAAACAACATGCCGGAGCTGGCCCGTCAGCAAACGCTGTCGGCGCTGCGCGGACTGCCCGCGTGCGAGGTGCTCGTAGCACCCAAGGAGCACATGGAGCAGCCGGTATCGTTTGGGGAGGAAAAGCTATGCTCTCTGTCCGGCTGATCTGCGTCGGCAAGCTTGGAGAAAAATTCTGGGCGGACGCCGTAAAGGAATATACCAAGCGTCTCGGCGCATATTGTAAATTAGAGATCATCGAGTTGCCCGAGCAGCGTCTGCCGCAGACACCATCCGAGGGCGAAATTGCACAGGCGCTCGAAAAGGAGGCCGCGCTCATCGAGAGCAAGCTGCTGAGCGGCGCATCCGTCATTGCGATGTGCGTCGAAGGCAAGCCGATGTCCTCCGAACAGCTGGCGGACTATTTCGGCAAGCTGACCGTATCGGGGACAAGTAAGATTTGCGTGCTCATCGGCGGCTCGTGCGGCCTGTCCGAGCGGATCAAAAAGAAGGCGGCGCTGCGGCTTTCCATGTCGCCGATGACGTTTCCGCACCATCTGGCGCGTGTCATGGTGCTCGAGCAGATTTATCGGGCGCTCAACATCGCGGCAGGCGGCAAGTACCACAAGTGAGAAGAGTATCGGCATGACAAAAGAACAGATGGCGGCAATCGCCGTGGTGCTTCTGCTCGGTGCGGTTTTTTTCGTGCGGCTGTACCGCCGGCAGCAGAATCCACCGCCGGAGGAGCCGCCCAAGACAAGACCGCTGCCGAAAACCGGCAAAATGCGCTGCCCGATGTGCGGCGCGCAAGCTAAAATCACGGGCAAACAGTGGGAGTGTCCGTGGTGCGGAGACAGCGGCTGGCTCAAATGAGATTTGGGTACAAAAACAACGCAGTTAATTCTGTCTAACATCAAGAAAAACCATTTACTTTACTCACAAGATTTTGTAAAATATACAGTAGAAGAGAACGCGGTTATTCGCACGGGTATCAGGCGAAGCCGCGATATGGGAAAAAATATTTCAGGAGGGGCGTCCCATGATTATCACGATAACGCTTAACGCTGCACTGGATCGTACGCAGCGTATCGAGCACCCGCTGCAGGTGGGCAAGCTCAATCGCGCAGTGTCCAGTCATCTGGAACCGGGCGGCAAGGGCATCAACGTGTCGCGCGCGATCAAGGCGTTGGGCGGCAGCAGCATTGCGCTTGGCTTCAGTGCAGGCACGAACGGCCGTATTATGAAGGACATGCTGACGGCAGCGGACATTCACCACGATTTTGTTGATATTGCGGGACAGCTCCGTATCAATACGCAGATTATTGATGCACAGGGCGGCCACACCGAGGTCAATGAGCCGGGCAACAAGCTGGACGATTCGGATTTCCTGCGTCTGCTCGACCGCATGGAGAACTATCTGGACGAGGGCAACATCTTCGTTCTGGCAGGCTCCGTACCGCCGGAGTTCCCGCTCAAGAACTACCGCAAGCTGTGCAAGACCATCAAGAAGCATGGCTGCAAGCTGATCATTGACGCACAGGGCGAGCTGCTGCAGGAAGCGCTCAAGTGTGAGCCGGACTTCGTAAAGCCGAACATCTTCGAGCTGGCTGAGGCTGTCGGCGACAAGCCGTCCGCTGATCCCGAGGTCGTTGTACATTCCGCACGCAAGCTGCTGGACATGGGCGCGAAGGCTGTCTGCGTTTCCATGGGTCAGGAGGGCGCTCTGCTGACCGCAAAGGACGAGCCGGAATCGCTGTACGTCACCACCAACCCGAAGATCTACGACGAAGGTGCAGTCGGCACCGGCGACGCAATGGTCGGCGCGATCGCGAACGCCATGCACGCAGGCATGAAGTTCGACGAGGTAGCGCGCTACGCCGTTGCTATGGGCCGTGCATGCGCCCGTCTGGCCGGCACTGAGATGGCTTCGCTCAAGAAGGTCTACGAGGTGTACGAGACCACGCAGGTTTACGTGCTCTGAGCTGTCGCGGAACCACGGTTCCGCCGACAAGCAGGAACGGACCGTGGGCCGTTCCAAAGTCGTCCGAAAGTTCCGCCCGTTGGTTGAAACTTTCTCCCTCTATAAGTATAAAAACCGTGATACATGCTCCCGGTTTTTATGAATTTGCAGAGCAAATTCTATTTGATGCGCGCTGCCGCGCGGGACGACAAAATATTTATCCGGTAGTTAGTTAATAAATGGAGAGAACAACGAAACACGTTGTTCTCTCTTTTACTCTTTTCGCAAATACTTCAAGGAGTTAATCATATGGATAAGAAACAATTACAGGAGCGCGTCGCGGAACAGCGCCGCAAGGTCCGCCGCAGACTGACCATTCGCGGTGTACTGTCGTTTTTGGTCGTGCTGACGTTCATCCGCTGTGCGTTCATGCACCGTTACGAGAACATGTTCGTGTGCGTGCTGTCGCTCGTGCTGCTGGCGATCCCGTCGCTGATTGAAAAGCAGCTTGCCATCGATATTCCGCCGGTGATGGAAGGTATCATCTACTGCTTCATCTATGCAGCCGAGATTTTAGGCGAAATCAACTCGTTTTACACCATCATTCCCGGGTGGGACACCATGCTGCACACGATAAACGGCTTTCTGGTCGCGGCAGTCGGCTTTTGTCTGGTCGATCTGTTCAACCGAAGCGAACGGTTCACCTTCAAGCTGTCGCCGTTGTTTTTGGCGATTGTAGCGTTCTGCTTTTCTATGACGGTTGGCGTGCTGTGGGAGTTCTTTGAGTTCACCGCCGATCAGGTGATGCACACGGACATGCAGAAGGACTATGTCGTGCACGAGGTCAACACGGTGTCGCTCAACCCGGACGGCCTGAATGTGCCGGTGCATGTGCCGATTGAGTCGGTCATCGTCAACGGCGAGGACTGGACTGAGGAGCTTGGCGGCTATCTGGATATCGGCCTGATCGACACGATGAAGGACCTGCAGGTCAACTGCATCGGCGCGATCGCGTTCTCCATCATCGGCTTCTTCTACGTCAAGCACCGCGGCAAGGGCAAGCTGGCGGCAGCGCTGATTCCGGTCGTGCTCGACACCGAGGAAGAAAAAAGTAAAAAAGATGAGGAAAACAGGGAACCAAACGACGAGTGATTCCGTCTAACCAAATACTACCCCTAAATCGTGACATAAAAGGAGTCCTGCAAACAAAAGTCAATAGCCAAAATGAAAAAAGTCTCGCAAAATTTGCGAGACTGAAAAAGGGTATAGCAAAGCAGACTGGAGCAAAATCA
>CAVLCS010000054.1:0-18072 GCA_963661675.1 Bulleidia sp. | reverse complement strand
ACCGCGACTACGTTACCAAGGAGAACAAGGCACTGCGTCCGACGCCGCTCGGCGAAGGCGTTACCGGCCTGCTCGTGGACGAGTTCAAGTCGGTTGCGGACTACGAATTCACCGCCAATATGGAGCACGAGCTTGACGAAGTCGAAGCCGGCAAGCTGAACTATATCCAGCTGCTGCACAACTTCTACGACGGCTTTGAAGCCGCCCTCAAGCAGGCGGAGATCGATCTTGAGGGCAAGCGCATCAAGATCCAGGATGAAGTTACCGACGTTATCTGCGACAAGTGCGGCCGCAACATGGTCATCAAGTCCGGCCGATTCGGCAAGTTCCTGGCGTGCCCGGGTTTCCCGGAGTGCACCAACACCAAGCCGATCACCGAGGACACCGGCGCTGCTTGTCCGGTCTGCGGTGCGAAGGTCGTCAAGAAGAAGTCCGCACGCGGCTATGTGTACTACTCGTGCGACACCTATCCGACCTGCCAGTTTATGACGTGGGACAAGCCGCTCAAGACCAAGTGTCCGAACTGCGATTCCTCGTTGTTCCGCCACACCGACCGCGACTCCAAGGAAGTCACGGACGTTTGTCTGCGTGAGGGCTGCGGCTACAAGGAACTGGTCAAGGAGGGTCTGTCGCCTGAGGAGACTGAAAAGCGCCGCAAGATGCGTGAAGCGCGTGCAGCCAAGGCTGCAGAGCGTGCGGCAGCCAAGGAAGCCGCCGAGAAGAACGGCGAGACCGAGGAAAAGCCGAAGAAGGTAACGAAAAAGGCAACGACCAAGAAATCCACAGCAAAGAAAACCCTGCCGTGGATGACTAAGACGACCAATAAATTCAAAAAGCTGAAGGACGAGGCCGTACAGGAACTGACTGCCAAGCAGCAGGAGCAGTACGCCAAGGCTCTGGCGAAGCACGAAGCGGAAAAGGCGGCCGAGAAGGCCAAGAAGGCAGCAGAGAAGAAAGCTGCCGCGAAAAAGCCTGCTGCAAAGAAAAAGACCACGGCAAAGGAGAACGCCGAATGAGTGAAATGGTAACAGTAGTCGGCGCAGGACTGGCCGGCTGTGAGGCTGCATGGCAGCTTGCGCAGCGCGGCATCTCTGTGCGCCTGTGTGAGATGAAACCGGTGCAGCACACGCCTGCGCACCACTCGGATGATTTCGCCGAGCTGGTGTGCTCGAACTCGCTGCGCTCGGACGAGCTGGCGAACGCTGCCGGTCTGCTGAAGGAGGAGCTGCGCCGTCTGGACAGCATCATTCTTTCCTGTGCGGACGCACACCGTGTAGAAGCAGGCGGTGCCCTGGCGGTTGACCGTGAGGCCTTCGCGGCAGCCGTTACGGAGAAGATCAAGAACCACCCGAATATCGAGGTAGTCTACGGTGAAGTGACCGAGATTCCGGAGGGTCGTGTCGTGATCGCGTCCGGTCCGCTGACCTCGGACACCCTGTTTGACGCGATCCACGCCAAGGTCGGCGGTGATTTCCTGCACTTTTACGATGCGGCAGCGCCGATCGTGACCGCCGAGAGCATCGACATGGATTCCGCGTATGAGGCCTCCCGCTACGGCAAGGGCACCGCGGATTACATCAACTGCCCGTTCTCCCGCGAGGAGTACGAGGCGTTTTGGAACGCGCTGACGACTGCCGAGGAAGCGCCCGTGCACGGCTTCGAGGACTCCAAGGTGTTCGAGGGCTGCATGCCCATCGAGGTCAACGCACGCCGTGGATTTGACACGCTGCGGTTCGGCATTCTCAAGCCGATCGGCCTGCCCGACCCGAAGACCGGCAAGGATCCGTATGCGGTCCTGCAGCTGCGCCGCGACAACGCGAACGGCACGCTGTACAATCTGGTCGGCTGCCAGACCCACCTGAAGTTCGGCGAGCAGAAGCGCGTGTTCTCCATGATTCCGGCGCTGAGAAACGCCGAGTTTGTGCGCTACGGTGTCATGCACCGCAACACGTTCCTGGATTCTCCGCGCCTGCTGGATACGACGTACGCGCTGAAAAGCGATCCGCGCATCCGCTTTGCGGGCCAGATGACCGGCGTGGAAGGCTATGTGGAGTCCACCGCCTCCGGCTGGGTGGCAGGCGTGGCGACGGCCATGGACGTGCTCGGCAAACCGATGCCGACACTCGACCGTCTGACCGCAACAGGCGCACTGGCAACCTACATTTCCGACCACACGGTCGCGAAATTCCAGCCGATGAACGTAAACTTCGGCATTATCGAGCCGCTCGGCTATAAAATCAAGGGCAAGCGGGAGAAGAACACCAAAATCTCCGAGCGTGCGCTGGAACAGATCGAAAAACTGAAGGGAGAGCTTTAACATGAGGATCATCGTTGACGCGATGGGCGGCGACAACGCACCCGAGGCTGCTGTCTGGGGCGGCGCACTGGCTGCAAAGGAATACGGCGAGGAAGTGCTGCTGGTCGGCAAGCCGGAGGTCGTGGCGAATGTCCTCAAGGAGAAGGGACTTTCCGATGTCAAGGGCATCACGATCATGCCCGCAAACGATTTGGTCGATATGCATGACGATCCCGCAACGGTGCTGCGCCACAAGCCGGATTCGTCTATGGCGGTAGCGTTCAAGCTGCTCAAGGCAGGTGAGGGCGACGCACTGGTTTCCGCAGGCAACACGGGTGCGCTGCTCACCGGTGCGACGCTGTACGGCGGCCGCATCAAGGGCATCCGCCGCGGTGCACTGGCGCCGGTTATGCCGTGCGCGAACGGACAGGTCATGCTGTGCGACGCCGGTGCGAACACCGAATGCACCGCCGAAATGCTGCTGCAGTTTGCGTTCCTCGCATCGCTGTACGCGGAGAAGATCAACGGTGTCGTCAAGCCGCGTGTCGGCCTGGTCAACAACGGCACCGAGGATACCAAGGGCGATCCGCTCCGCAAGGAGGCTTACGCGTTGCTGAAAAAGGCCGGAGACGAGGGCCGCCTGAACTTTGTCGGCAACGTCGAGGGCAGCATGGTGCCGCTTGGTGCGTGCGACGTAGCCGTCTGCGACGGCTTTACCGGCAACGTGCAGCTCAAGACCATCGAGGGCGTGGCGAAGTTCATGGCGAAAGAAATCAAGGGCGTGTTCATGGCGTCGCTCGGCACAAAGATTGGCTACCTGCTGTGCAAAAAGGGCATGGACGATTTCCAGGAGCTGTTCAATCAGGACAAGATCGGCGGTGCACCGTTCCTCGGCATTGCAAAGCCGGTCATCAAGGCCCACGGCTCGTCCAACGAGATCGCGGTGATGAACGCCGTTCGTCAGGCCATTGCGTACACCAAATCCGGCATGATCGATGCGGTTAAGGAAAACATTCAGTACATGACGGTTTCCGAGTGATCCACAGGAAGAAGGAACAAAAATGCTGAAAATTGACTATAAATTCAAGGATGAAAGCCTGCTGCAGCTTGCCATGACGCATTCGTCCTACGCGAACGAGCACCACGGCACGCACCTGCAGTGCAACGAACGTCTGGAGTTTCTGGGCGATTCCGTTTTAGGCTTTGTCACGGCAGGCTACCTGTTCAAGAACTATCCCGACCTGCCGGAAGGCGATCTGACCAAGCTGCGTGCGGCAGTCGTCTGCGAAGGTGCACTGGACGAGATTGCGCACGAGATCGGTATCCCGGAAGCCATCCGTCTGGGCCACGGCGAGGAAATGGGCGGCGGACGCAAGCGTGCGTCCATTCTGGCAGACGCAACAGAAGCACTGCTCGGTGCCATCTTCATGGACGGCGGCATTGAGCCTGCGCGTGCGTTCGTGCTGCGGTTTATCCCGCATAAGGTCGAGGTGGCACTGGCCGGCGGTGCGTTCAAGGACTACAAGACCATGCTGCAGGAGATCGTGCAGAAGAACAAGCAGGAAACGCTGGAGTATCGTCTGGCAGGGCAGTCCGGCCCGGACCACGACAAGCGGTTCACCATGGAGCTGCTGCTCAACTCCAACGTGTTCGCCAAGGGTGTCGGCAAGAGCAAAAAGGAAGCCGAGCAGATGGCGGCGAAAAAGGCTCTGGAAATTATGGGTTGCTAAAACCACAATAGAGATAGACGGCAAAGAGGTCGAGCAATCGACCTCTTTTTTCTGCGTGATGCAGTTAGAAGTTGAAATGATACCCATACAGTGGTAAAATAAAACTAACTATAACAATGAGGTGGCATATGGTTCTCAAAAGCCTGATTTTACAGGGCTTCAAGTCGTTCCCGGATCGCACCGAGATCAAATTCCTCGGCGGCATTACGGCCATCGTCGGTCCGAACGGCTCGGGAAAATCGAATATTTCGGATGCCATCCGGTGGGTACTGGGTGAACAGTCCTCGCGGTCTTTGCGCGGCGCAAAGATGGAGGATGTCATCTTCGGCGGCACAGCCAGACGCGGTCCGGTCGGCTTTGCCGAGGTTTCGCTCATTCTGGACAATTCCGCGCATGTGTTCCGCTCGGAATTTACCGAGATCATGGTCACACGCCGGTACTACCGCTCGGGCGAGAGCGAGTATTTCCTCAACAAAAAGCACTGCCGCCTGAAGGACGTGCACGAGCTGTTTATGGATACCGGTCTGGGACGGGACGGCTATTCGAGTATCGGGCAGGGCCGTATTGACGAAATCCTGTCGCTCAAAAGCGAGGACCGACGCGAAATCTTCGAGGAAGCCGCCGGCATCACCAAATTCCGCTACCGCAAGGAAGAAGCCGAGCGCAGACTGGCCGCCACCGAGGAAAATCTGGTGCGTATCCGCGATCTGTACGGCGAACTGGAAAACCGGCTTGCGCCGCTTGAACAGCAGGCGGACAAGGCGAAAAAGTTCCTGCACCTGCGGGATGAACTGCGCGTGCTCGAGGTTTCGCTGTGGCTGCTGTCGCTCGAGCAGCTGAAAAACGATGCGGCCAAGCTGCAGCAGGACCAGGCGGCCTGCGAAAAGCAGCTTGCGGACGCAAAACAGCAGCAGGAAACGCTGTATGCGCAGTCTGAGCAGCTGGCGGAGTCGCTGCGTGAGATCGACCGCGAGACCGAGCGTCTGCGGAACGAGTTGCGCGAAGCCGAGCAGTTTGCTGCAGAGCAGATCAGCCGCGAGGCAGTCATCAAAGCGAACATCCGCAACTATGAGGAGAATATCGAGCGCACGCGGCAGGAGAGCGCACATCGCACCGAGCAGGTGCAGAGCATGGATGCGCAGCTGGCCGAACGGCGCGAGCGCATTTCCGCGCTGAATGAGCAGGAAAAAACGCAGACAACCGAACTGGAAAACCTTCGCAAGCAGTCAGCCGAGCAGGAGCAGCAGCGCACACAGGCCGAGCAGGCGCTCCGGCAGGCGGAACAAGCGCAGCACAAGCAGCAGGACACGCTGCACGCGCTCGAACTCAATCGAACGGCCGCCGAGAGCGGTCTGGCGGGCATGAGCGACCGCAAAGCAACATTGGATTCCGATATTAAGGCAGCAGAGGAACAGCTGAATGCCGAAAAGCAGGAGCAGGACAATCTCGAGCGGGAGCTGACCGCGTGTGAGCAGACGCTGGCCGAAACGGCAAAGCAAGCGCAGGAGGCGGCATCTCGGGCGGACACCTGCCGCCGTAAGGCCGAACAAGCGCAGACCGACCTGCAGACAGCACAATCCTCGCTGAGCGAAATGCAGAGCCGCGTGAAAATGCTGACCGACATGCAGCACGAGTACGAGGGTTTCTCGCGGTCGGTGAAATCCGTCATGCGGCAGGCCGAAAAGGGTGCGATGACCGGCGTACACGGCCCGGTTTCGGCGCTGATCACGACCGAAAAACGGTTCGTGACGGCAATCGACACCGCACTTGGCGCGTCCGCGTCCTCTATCGTGGTGGACAGCACGACCGTGGGCAAGCAGTGCATCGCGTACCTCAAGCGCACGGACGGCGGCCGCGCAACCTTCCTGCCGCTGGACACCATTCGGGCGAACAGCCTGCGGGAGACTGGTCTGGAACGGCAAAATGGCTGTTTCGGCACCGCGGATTCTCTCGTCAGATTTAATGAAAAATATAAGGCTGTTGTGTGCAATCTGCTGGCACGCACGGTCATCTCCGAGAATATGGATACCGCGCTTGCGCTTGCCAAAGCCTACGGACATCGGTTCCGCATTGTCACATTGGATGGACAAATCTTGCAGGCAGGCGGCGCCATGACAGGCGGCTCGGCTTCCCGCGGCACAGGCGCACTGGCGCGAGCGGAACGCCTGCACGCGGCAGAAGAGCGCGTCAGCGCACTCGAGCGCGAGCGTAAAACACTTGCGCAGACCGAGCAAAACGCACGTCAGAAACTGGAAACGCTGACCGAGCAGGCGCAGGCCATCGAGACCGACCGCCGGCACGCGGAACAGGAAAAAGCCGGACTTGCTGCTTCGGCAAAACAGCATAAATTTCTGCTGGAAAGCCTGCAGAAACGGTATGACAGCCTGATTTCCGAACAAACTAACTTCACAGCAACACAGCAGAAGTACGAACGCACGCTGTCCGTCTGTGCAGAACGGCAGTCTGCCGCCGAACAGGCGCTTGCCGCGGCCGAGCAGATCTGCACCGAGTACCGCACGGCAGTGAACGCCGCCGCAGAACAGCTGACGCAGACAGCTTCGCGCATCACAGCCGCGCAGACCGCACTTGCGGAGACGCGCACGGCACAGGACAGCGAAGCACGGGCGCTTGCGGAACTCGAGCGGCTCAAAGCCGACCTTGACGCAGGCGTGTCCGGTGCCGAGC
Source organism: Bulleidia sp. (assembly GCA_963661675.1). GTDB lineage: Bacteria > Bacillota > Clostridia > Oscillospirales > Butyricicoccaceae > Agathobaculum. Next base: position 11,361 of record CAVLCS010000054.1, on the reverse strand, counting down.
AGACGATCGCAGGCTTTGCGGCGGAAATCGCACGGCTGACCGACGAACTCGCTGAAGTCCGGGCAGCCAAGCACGGCCGCGACACCACGGCCCAGCTACTCAGCGAACAGCTGACGCGGCAGACTGGCCGGCGGGAGCAGACTGAGGGCGAACGCGTGCGCCTGGAAAAGGCGGCACAGAGTCGCAACGAGGAAATCCTGAATCTGGAACGCGAGACCGCCCGACTGGAAAACCGTGCGGCACAGCTAAAAAGCGAGGAAACGCAGATTCTGGATAAAATGTGGGAAAGCTACGAGCTGACACCCACACCGGCGGCAGAAATCGCGGGACCGATCGAAAACCTCGGCGAAACACGCGACCGTGTGCAGAATTTACGCATGAAAATGCGGGCACTCGGCAATGTCAACTTGGATGCGGTGGACGAATTCCAGCGCGTGCAGGAGCGTTACAACTTCCTGCGGGAGCAGAAGGACGACCTCGAGACCGCACAGACCGATCTGCACAAGGTCATCGAGCAGCTGACCGTCAGCATGAAGGAGATTTTCGCGTCCGAGTTCGCCAAGCTGAACGTGTATTTTCGCGATACCTTCCGCGAGATTTTCGGCGGCGGCCACGCCGAACTGCAGCTGGCCGACACCGCAGATATCCTGAACTGCGGCATCGACATCCGCGTGTCTCCGCCGGGCAAGGCGGTCAAGACGATTACGTTGCTCTCGGGCGGCGAGAAGGCGTTTGTCGCGATCGCGCTGTACTTTGCGATCCTCAAACTGCGTCCGACGCCGTTCTGCGTGCTCGATGAGATCGAAGCCGCACTCGACGACGTCAACGTGCAGCGGTTTGCAAAATACATCCGTCGCCTGACAGATTCGACACAATTTATTGTAATTACCCACAGACGTGGTACAATGGAAGAAGCAGATATGCTCTACGGCGTCACCATGCAGGAGCAGGGCGTTTCCAAAATGCTGATGCTCAATCTGGCCGAAGCGGAGAAACGGCTCAAGAATACCATTAAATAATGGAAAATTGAGAATGGAAAATGGAGAATTGCGGCAATGGATATGCGAAGCGCAAAATATCCGTACCGGCTGGATGTGGAAAAACGCTTGCCGAACGGCTGTCTCACAACAAACGGCTATGCAGCACGGCATCCGGTCGAGTTTCGGCACTGGGGACACGCCCGCGGCTATGTTCTCTGGGGTGAGCGGATCGACCGCACAGACTGGGAGAACTGGCGCATCAACTACTACGGTAAATAATTAGTAATTAGGAATGAGTAATTAGTAATTACTGATTCAATATAATAAGGAGCTAAGAATGGGATTTTTTGATAAAATTAAGCAGGGCTTAAAGAAAACATCGGATGCGGTGAACCACTCGCTGGACAGCGTGTTCGCGGCATTTGTCAAGGTGGACGACGATCTTCTGGAAGAACTGGAAGAAGCGCTCATCCTGTCGGACGTGGGTGCGTCCACGGCGGCCAAGATCGTCGCTGAGGTCGAGAAGCGCGCCAAGCTGCGCAAGACCACCACGGCGGATGAGCTGCGCGACCTGCTTCGCGAGGTGCTGACCGACAACATGCTCGACAACCAGCCGCTGAACACGGACGGCAAGCCGGCGGTCATTCTGGTCATCGGCGTCAACGGCGTCGGCAAGACAACCTCGATCGGCAAGTTGGCGGCCCGCTATGTGAACGAGGGCAAAAAAGTCATGCTGTCGGCGGCGGACACCTTCCGCGCAGCGGCAGCGGACCAGCTGGAAATCTGGGCAAAACGTGCTGGTGCGGATATTGTCCGCCACGGCGAGGGCGCAGACCCGGCGGCTGTTGTGTTCGATTCCATCTCGGCGGCCAAGGCACGCGGCAGCGACATTATCATCGTGGATACCGCAGGCCGTCTGCACAACAAGGCCAACCTGATGAACGAATTGGCGAAGATAGACCGCGTTATCTCTCGTGAATTGCCGGATGCTTCGCGTGAAACGCTGCTCGTACTGGACGCGACCACCGGTCAGAACGCGGTTCACCAGGCCGAGGAGTTCAACAAGGCTGCCGAGTTGACCGGCATCATCCTCACCAAGCTGGACGGCACAGCCAAGGGCGGCATCGTTATTGCCATTTCGGCAGGACTGGGTGTTCCGGTCAAGCTGGTCGGTGTTGGTGAGGGCATTGACGACCTGATCGACTTTGACCGTGCGGCATTCCTGGAAGCCATCCTGCCGCCGGTTCACGAAAATACAGAAAACGACGAGGAACAGACCGAGGAGGACGAAAATGCAGAGACCTGACGGAAGAACCAAGGGCGCAATGCGTCCGGTGAAGATCACCACCAATTATACGATGTACGCGGAAGGCTCGGTGCTCGTCGAGATGGGCAACACCAAGGTCATCTGCACCGCGTCTGTCGAGGAAAAGGTACCGCCGTTCCTCGAGGGCAAGGGCCTCGGCTGGGTAACGGCCGAGTATGCCATGCTCCCGCGTGCGACCAACACCCGCAAAAAGCGCGATATCAAGTCGCTCAAGCTGGACGGCCGCTCGAGTGAGATTCAGCGCCTGATCGGCCGTGCGCTCCGTGCAGTTGTTGACCGCGAAGCACTCGGCGAACGCCAGATCACCATTGACTGCGATGTTATTCAGGCGGACGGCGGTACACGCTGTGCATCCATCACGGGCGGCTTTGTTGCTCTGTGGCTTGCGTGCAAAAAGCTGCTGAGCGAGGGCGTGATCGAGAAAATGCCGCTCACCGCACAGGTTGCGGCTGTTTCGGTCGGTATTTTTGAGGACGAAGCCGTGCTCGACCTCAACTACGCCGAGGACAGCCACGCCATCGTGGACTGCAACGTCGTCATGACCTCCAAGGGCGAGTTCATCGAGGTACAGGGCACCGGCGAAGGCCGTCCGTTCACGGATACCGAACTGCGTAAGCTGCTCGGACTCGGCAAGCGCGGCTGTCTGACGCTGTGCCGCAAGCAGGCCAAGGTGATGGGAGAGAGTCTGTGATGCAGTTTGTACTTGCTTCCCATAACAAGAAAAAACTGGCGGAACTGTCCGCCATCGTGAGCAGCCTCGGCATCGAAATTATCCCGCTGCCGGAAGGCGCTCCCGAACCCGAGGAAAACGGCAAAACCTTCGAAGAAAACGCAATCATCAAGGCAAAATCCGCCGCAGAATTCACCGGTCTGCCCGCTCTTGCGGATGACAGCGGCCTGTGCGTAGATGCACTGGACGGTGCTCCGGGTATCTACTCGGCACGCTACTGTGAGGGCACAGACGAGGACCGCAATGCCTTTCTGCTGAAAAATATGCAGGATAAGGAAAACCGCACCTGCCGTTTCGTATGCGCCATCGCGTGCGTGCTCGCAGACGGCGAAACACTCACCGTCCGCGGTGAATGTGAGGGCGAACTGCTCCGCGAGAACCACGGCGCAGGCGGCTTCGGCTATGACCCGCTGTTCTACGTCGAGAAATACGGCTGTACCTTCGGCGAACTGCCGGCAGAGGTTAAAAATACAATCTCTCATAGAGCGAACGCTTTGAATAAATTGAAAGCCGTACTAAAAGATAAAATCTAAATAAAGAGTGAAGATTGGAGAGTGAAGAGTGTAGAGTAGAAACACGGAAATCTCCACTCTCAACTCTTCACTCTCCACTCTAATCAACCATTTAAGGAGAACCAAAATGTTAAATACGAAACAACGCGCACAGCTTCGTGCAATGGCAAACCCGCTGGCGGTCACGCTGATCATCGGCAAGGAAGGCGTGACTGACGCAGTAGAGCGCGAGCTGGACGCGCTGCTCGAATCCCACGAACTGGTCAAGGGCAAGGTGCTCGAGAGTGCCATGCTGACGCCGCGCACGGTATCCGAGGCGCTCTGCGAGGCGACCGGCGCGGACGCTGTACAGTGCATCGGCTCCAAGTTTGTGCTGTACCGCCAGTCCAGCGACGAGGACAAGCGCAAGATCGTTCTGGTCAAGTGAGGACGGGCATTCTCGGCGGCACGTTTAATCCGCCGCATCTGGGACATCTGCACGCGGCAGAACTGGCGCACAGTGCACTGCATTTAGATCGGGTGCTGTTCATTCCGACCAACATTCCGCCGCACAAGGCTCTGCCGGAGAACACCGCTTCCGCAGAAGATCGGTGTGAGATGGTACGCCGCCTGACGGCAGAAACACCGTGGGCACAGCTTGACACCATCGAGATCGACCGCGGCGGTGCCAGCTACACGGTGGATACGCTTCGGGCGCTGCACGCACGCGGCGAAACCGACCTGCACCTGATCGTCGGCACGGATATGCTGCTCTCGTTCGACAAGATCTGGCGGGCACCGGATGAGATCGCACGGCTGGCGTCTCTGGCCGTCTGTGCCCGCGAAAACGAGGACTGGGACGCGCTGCGCGAAAAGGCGGCAGCGCTGAAACAGTCTCTCGGTGCAACCGTGGAGCTTGTGCAGGGCGACAGCCTGACCATTTCCTCGACCGAGCTGCGGCAGGGAGGCGTACTGCGGCGCTACACGCCGGAATCCGTCGCGGATTACATCGAAGAGAACCATTTGTACGGCTACTAAGCTGTCGCGAAACGGCAGTTTTGCGACAGAAAATAAAAAGAAAGGCGGGTAAAAGTTATGTTATGTAATGAAGAAATGCGTAAAAGTATCCTGTCGAGGCTGCACGGCTACCGCTATGAGCATTCGCTCGGCGTGGAGCGTGCGGCGATCATGCTGGCCGAAAAGTACGGTGAGGACCCGGAAAAAGCGGGCGTTGCAGGCATTCTGCATGACATAACAAAATATCTTTCTCCGCAAGAACAGTTGAATTTATGCGAGAAATACGGTATAATACCCTGTACCGTCGAAAAAAGCGAGCCGAAAATGCTGCACGGAAAAACGGCGGCAGCCATCGCACGGGCTGAATACCACATGCCCGAGGATATCTGCGATGCCATCGCCTGCCACACCACCGGCAAGAACCATATGACGCTGCTTGACAAGATCTTGTATCTGGCGGACTACATCGAAGAAACGCGTGATTTTCCCGGTGTGGATAAGGCGCGTGAGCTGGCGCAGATCAGTATCGACAGCGCCCTGCTCTACTGCTATGACCAGACGCTGACCGAACTGGTCGCACGCGGAAAACTCATCCACAGCGATACCATTGCCGCTTATAATGATATGATCCGGCAGGGTGTCAGCTGGCGGGACAAGTAAATGGAGGCAGGAATCGTTTGAAACTATTCGGAGGAAGCGGCGGCAAGAAAAACCGCAGCGGAGACAAAACTCCGGCACAGGCCCCTACGCAGCAGGCAGCGCCTAAGCCGGAAGGGAATCACCAGCCGATCTCGGCGCCCAAGCCGAACGGCAAAAAGGGAAAGGCCCCGAAGGAGAAAAAGCAGCTGACACCCCGTCAAAAAGGAAAGCGCATCGCCATCATCACGGCGGTCGTGCTGGTGCTGTTCGCGTGTGCGGCGGCAGCGGCTGTGTGGTTTGTTCGTGCACCGCAGGCGACGATCAAGGACAAGGAAAACGGCGATAAGGTCGATGTGAGCAGCCTGCTCAACTCGGGCACCCGCATTGACGATGTGTTCACGTTCGTGGTCGGCGCAGTCGATGAGGACGAAACACGAACCGATGCTTTGATGGTCGCAACCATGGACACCAAGGACAAGACCATCAACGTGATGAACATTCCGCGCGACACCATGTGCAACAACACGGCGACCGGCGCGAGCAAGAAGATCAACGCAGCCTACGGCATGGATACCGGCGGCAAGGGCGGCAACATCACGCAGATGAAGAAGGAAATCGAGCGTCTGATGGGCTTCCAGCCGGATAAATACGTCATCGTCAACTTCGACGGCATTGCAGCCATCGTGGATGCGATCGGCGGCGTGGATTACGACGTGCCGTTCGACATGAAGTACGACGATCCGTCCCAGAACCTGCATATCGACCTGAAAAAGGGTCAGCAGCATATGGACGGCAAGCAGACGGTCGGCTTCCTGCGCTGGAGACACAACAACGATTACACCGTGCAGTACACCAACGGCGATGAAGGCCGTGTGGAGAATCAGCAGAAGTTCCTGAAGGCGCTTGCCGGTCAGGTGCTGCAGGTCAAGAACGTGACCAAGATCCGCTCGATCGCGGAAGCCGTGTTCAAGAACGTCAAGACCGATTTCAGTGCCGGTGAGCTGCTGTGGATGGGCATGCAGGCCATGCAGATCAACAATGACAGCATCCAGTTCTTTACGCTGCCCGGCTACGGCAAGATGAGTACGGCAGGCACGTCCGTGCAGTATTCGTTCTTTTTCCCGTATTACGACCAGACGCTGGAACTGGTAAACAAATACTTTAACCCCTACGAGGAGCCGATCACCACGCTGGATATGGTCGGCGGTCCGGACACGACCACCTATGCTGGCGGCTACGTAAGCTCCGGCGAGGAAGATAATGTATGGGGCAGTACCTCCGGCTCGTACGATTACAGCGATGATTATTACGATGAACCGGATTACAGCTACGATGAGCCGTCCTACGACGGCGGCTACTCGGGCGGCGATTATTCGGATAACACCGATTACTCGGGCGGCGACAGCAGCGGCGATTATTCCGGCGGAGACGACTACTCCGGCGGTGACAGCAGCGGCGACTACTCCGGCGGAGACGACGGCGGCGACTATTCCGGCGGCGATGACGGCGGAACGTACGATCCCGAGGCATAATAAAGGAAATATACCATAATCGGCAGGGAAAAGACCTCTCTGCCGCACAAAAGGAGTTTATACTTTGACTGCAAAAGAAACTGTAAAGGCGATCTGCGAAGCGCTGATCGAGAAAAAGGCTCAGGGCATTGAGGTGCTGCACGTTGAGCGCCTGACCGAGCTGACCGAGTATTTTGTCATCTGCTCTGCATCGTCCACCACGCAGGTTAAGGCGCTGGCGGATAACGTAGAGTGGCACCTGAAGTACGACCACGACGAGATGCCGCACCACACCGAGGGCTATGAGTCCGCACAGTGGATGCTGCTCGACTACGGCTGCGTTGTGCTGCACGTATTCATGCCGGAGGCCCGCAAGTTCTACAATCTGGAGAACCTGTGGAAGGACGGCACGCCGGTAACGCTTGAGGAGCTCGGCATCGAAGACAAGTAATTTATAAGAGTGGAGAGTGGAGAGTTGAGAGTGGAGAGAAGCACGCCGGTAAACGGGTGCCGTATCTCTTCACTCTCCACTCTGCACTCTTCAAACTGATATAATGGGGGCAATTCCGTTGAAGTACGATCATAAACAAGTAGAAAAGAAATGGCAGGACATCTGGGACGAGAAGCAGTGCTTCCGTGCCGAGAACAACTCGGACAAGGAGAAGTTCTACGCACTCGTTGAGTTCCCGTATCCGTCCGGTCAGGGTCTGCACGTTGGCCATCCGCGTTCCTACACGGCGCTGGATATCGTTGCGCGCAAAAAGCGTATGCAGGGCTACAATGTGCTCTATCCGATGGGCTGGGATGCGTTCGGCCTGCCGACCGAGAACTTTGCTATCAAGAACCACGTTCATCCGGCAGAGGTCACCAAGAAGAATATCGCCCGCTTCAAGGGCCAGCTGAAGAGCCTCGGCCTGTCGTTCGACTGGTCGCGTGAGATCAACACCACCGACCCGAACTACTACAAGTGGACCCAGTGGATCTTCCTGCAGATGTTCAAGAAGGGTCTGGCTTACAAGAAGGAAATGAACGTAAACTGGTGTACCTCTTGTAAGTGCGTTCTGGCGAACGAGGAAGTTGTCAACGGCGTTTGTGAGCGCTGCGGCAGCGAGGTTGTTCACAAGACCAAGAGCCAGTGGATGCTCGCCATCACCAAGTACGCACAGCGCCTGATCGACGATCTGGACGATGTAGACTACATCGAGCGTGTTAAGATCCAGCAGCGCAACTGGATCGGCCGTTCCACCGGTGCTGAGGTTGATTTCAAGACCACCGAGGGCGATACGCTGACCGTTTACACCACCCGTCCGGACACCCTGTTCGGCGCAACCTATATGGTAATCTCTCCGGAGCACCCGATGATCGAGCAGTGGGCCGACAAGCTGGCTAACATCGCGGACGTTCGCGCGTACCGTGAGGAAGCTGCCCGCAAGTCCGACTTCGAGCGTACCGAGCTGAACAAGGACAAGACCGGCGTCAAGCTGGACGGCGTTGCTGCCATCAATCCGGTAAACGGCAAGCAGATCCCGATCTTCGTTTCCGACTACGTTCTGATGGGCTACGGCACCGGTGCCATCATGGCAGTTCCGGCGCATGATGACCGTGACTGGGAGTTCGCTAAGAAGTTCGGCTGCGAGATCATCGAGGTCGTTTCCGGCGGCGAGGATGTCCAGAAGGCTGCCTTCACCGCAAAGGATGAGACCGGCATTCTGGTCAACTCGGATTTCCTCAACGGCAAGACCGTTAAGGACGCTATCCCGGCGATGATTGAATGGCTGGGTGAAAAGGGCATCGGCCATGCCAAGGTGCAGTACAAGCTGCGTGACTGGGTATTCTCCCGTCAGAGATACTGGGGCGAGCCGATTCCGATCGTCAAGTGCGACAAGTGCGGCTACGTGGCTCTGCCGGAGGATCAGCTGCCGCTCGAGCTGCCGAACGTACACACCTACGAGCCGACCGACAACGGCGAATCTCCGCTGGCGCATATGACCGACTGGGTGAACACCACCTGTCCGTGCTGCGGCGGCCCGGCGAAGCGCGAGACCGATACCATGCCGCAGTGGGCTGGTTCCTCCTGGTACTTCCTGCGCTATATGGACCCGCACAATGACAAGGCACTCGCTTCCAAGGAAGCACTCGAATATTGGTCTCCGGTTGACTGGTACAACGGCGGCATGGAGCACACCACCCTGCATCTGCTGTACAGCCGTTTCTGGCACAAGTTCCTGTATGATATCGGCGTTGTTCCGACCAAGGAGCCGTATGCAAAGCGCACCAGCCACGGCATGATCCTCGGCGAGAACGGCGAGAAGATGTCCAAGAGCCGCGGCAACGTTGTCAATCCGGACGAGATCGTTGACACCTACGGCGCAGACACCATGCGTCTGTACGAGATGTTCATCGGTGACTTTGAGAAGGCTGCTCCGTGGAGCCCGAAGTCCATCAAGGGCTGCCGCCGCTTCCTCGAGCGCGTATGGGCGCTGGCTGACAAGGTGCAGGACGGCGATTCCTACTCCGAGCAGCACGAGGTGCTCATGAACCGCACCATCAAGAAGGTCGGCGAGGACGCAGACAACCTCAAGGCCAACACCGCTATCGCAGCGCTGATGACCATGCTCAACGAGTTCTACGACAAGGGCGTCAACAAGGCCGAGTACAAGATCTTCCTGGCGCTGCTCAGCCCGTTCGCTCCGCATATCACCGAGGAGCTGTGGCAGCAGCTCGGCGAGACCGGTCTGCTCTCCGTAGCACCGTGGCCGACCTACGACGAGGCCAAGACCGTCGAGAGCACGGTAGAGCTGGCTGTACAGGTCAACGGCAAGCTGAAGTGCACCATCAAGCTGGCCGCCGACGCGGACAAGCAGACCGCGATCGACACCGCACTGGCGGAAGAGAAGGTACAGCATGCCATCGAGGGCAAGCAGATCGTTAAGCAGATCGTTGTTCCGGGCAAGATCGTAAACCTTGTCGTAAAGTAAGAAGGAATGCCGGATTTTCGTGTTCTGCAGAAAAAATCGAAAACTACGAGAAAAAGTAGTTGACATTGACACGAAAATTCGATATAATATCCTTACGGTTTTGTGTACGGATGTACGAAAACCGTGCTAAGCGATCCCCATGAGGGGAACGTGCGGAGGGAGGGAAAACTGTGTCGGAGATCCGCATCAAGGAAAATGAGTCTATTGACAGCGCACTGCGTCGCTTCAAGCGTTCGTGTGCCAAGGCGGGTACGCTTTCCGAGCTCCGCAAGCGTGAGCATTATGAAAGCCCGAGCGTAAAGCGCCGCAAGAAGTCTGAGGCTGCACGCGCAAAGAAGAAGAAGTTCCGCTAAAATAGAATTTCCAGAGAGCAGATGTGTAAACGTCTGCTCTTTTCTTTATTCTCTAAATTGAGAATGGAAAATGGAGGATGGAGAATTGACGTAACGGTTGGAAACGCATACCGTTGTTGTTCATTTGCGCCTATTGTTTGGTTTTGGACGCGCAATGCGCGCCCCTACAATGATTTACCGATTCGGCACCAATGATAAACCAACCTGCACACGAAAACGACCGTAGGGGCGCGCATTGCGCGTCCGTTTGTAACGATATGCACAGATTATCAACGATAGACGGTGCAGCTCGATTGAACCATTTGTGCAACAAGCGCAGGTGCCGTCCGTGGACACCAGACTAACGACTTGCGCGACACAGATATCCCCCAGGGGACCTTCTCTTGCCCTTCGGGCAATTCACCTTGTGTCGTGCCTGCGGAGATTTAATCACATGTGTAGCAGTACGCTGTCTGTGAACTGCGAATATTTTACGAAAGACACGCTGCAGTAACCCGACTGCCGTACTCCTTTTCGAAGCGGTCGCCGTTCTCTGATTTTCACCAGACTATCTAATAAAGGAAACTGGAGTCCCAAGAGGATAGAAACCTTGGTGTCTATCCTTTTGGACCTCCCAGCCAAAGGTTGGCTCTCATTCCCACTGCTTTAGTAAGCAGTTCAATCAAAAAATCCGGCATTTCCGCCGATAAACCCGCATACACCTGTATAATGGAGGACAAAATCATGAATATAACCGTATATCTGGGTGCCAACGAGGGCCGCGAACTTGCCCTCAAGACCGCCGTGCGCGAACTCGGCACATGGATCGGCGAGCACGGCCATACGCTGATCTACGGCGGCTCCAAGGTAGGCCTGATGGGCGCGGTCGCCGAGAGCACACTGGCCGCAGGCGGCAAGGTCATCGGCGTGGAGCCGCGCTTTTTCGTCGAGCAGGAGCTGCAGCTCGACGGTCTGACCGAGCTGATCGTCACCGAGGACATGACCGACCGCAAAACCAAAATGATTGAACTCGGCGATGCCTTCATCGCGTTTCCGGGCGGTACGGGCACGCTCGAGGAGATCGCTGAGGTGATGAGCAAGCTGGCGCTGAACCAGCTGGATGCACCGTGCATTTTCTATAATCTCCACGGCTATTACGACCATATGAAGGCATTGCTGGATCATATGATCGAGATGGAATTGTCTACCGCCGAACGGCAGAAGAAAATCTATTTTGCGGATACATTGGTTGATTGCATAATGAAGTTGGACACCTAAAAAATCCATAGTGATTTTCCAAACATGGTAGAATGAAGTTTGCACACAACATCTGCCAAGGGAGGGCAATCACTATGG
>CAVLCS010000053.1:0-18482 GCA_963661675.1 Bulleidia sp. | reverse complement strand
TTATCTTGTTACAAAGACGGCCTCGAATTACAATGCCGCCTTGTGAATATTTTACTCTGTTTTACAGCCAATGCGGAGTTTACACAGAATTCGGGATAGAGCTAAACCTTAGGTGTCTACCCTCTTGTGCCCCTGCCGGGCAGGCAAGATTCGTTCGCTTCGCAAGCGATTATTTATTAAGCATCGCTGCGCCAACCAAACCCGCGTCATTCCCGAGCGACGCACAAACGATCTCGGTATTCCGTTTCTCGCCGCGGAAGGTCTGCGGGAACGTAAGCTTTCGCAGCGGCTCAAGCAGCTTTTCGCCGTAACCGGCCAGTCCGCCGGCAAGCACGATGCTCTCCGGCTGAAACAGGTTGACAAAGCTTGCCAGACCATTCGCCAGATTGTCGCAGTACTCGTCAAACAGCTCCTGCGCGAGTGCGTCACCCACGTCTACCGCATCGCAGATCTGTTTGGCGTTCAGCTTGCCCTTGTGCACGGCGAGCACGCTCTTGCGTCCGTCCTCGAGCGCACGCTCGGCGAACCGCACGAACGATGCCGCCGAGCAGTATGCCTCCAGACAGCCGCGCCGACCGCAGTTGCACGGCTCACCGTCCTTGCGGATCACCATATGCCCAATCTCACCGGCGATGCTGTTGCAGCCGGTGTACAGCTGGCCGTTAATGATAATGCCGCCGCCTACGCCGGTGCCGAGCGTCACCATCAGCATGTTGCGCGTGCCTTTTGCCGCACCGGCAGTCGCTTCGCCGAGCGCAGCACAGTTGGCATCGTTATCCAGATACACCGGACAGGCAAACTCCGGCAAAAACGCATCCGCAAAGCTGACGTTATTCAGTCCCAGATTGGTGCCGAACCGCAGCGTGCAGGTCGCCTTGTCAAACGAGCCGGGTACGCCGATGCCGATAGCGGTCACGTCCTCGATTGGACAGCCGTGTGCCTTGCACAGCGAGAGCGCAAGCGTTTTCATGTCCTCACGAACGCCGTCCGCGTTGCCGGTGCGGGTGGGAAGGCTGTCTTTCCGCAGCAGGGTGCCGTCCTCAGCGCAGAGTGCCGCCTTGACGGTCGTGCCGCCCAGATCAATACCGATTCTCATCGCAAATCCTCCTTATTCGTCAAACAGATGCAGGCCGCGGCCCTTGAAATAGTTGTCGAGCCGCTCGACGCTGCTGTTGATGATCAGCTCCTCCGGGAAACCAATCTCCTCGAGCATCTCCAGTGCGCCCTCCACATGGCCGACGCGGTAGCAGATGTGGCTGTCGCTGTCCACCGAGATGGGCACCTCGTACTTCATGCACAGGCGGGCGATATCCATACAGTTATCATGGCTGCCCTTGCGGATGGACAGAGATGCGTTGTTGATCTCGACGATCTTGCCGTGGTCGTTGCAGCGGCTGATGATGTACTCGTGGTCGAACGGAAAGTTGGAGTTGCCGAGATGGCCGAATGCGTTGACATACGGGTTGTACAGGATGGCCTCGAGTGCCGCCGTGTGCACGCTGCTGTCCACCGGCGGAAACATGCACTCGTGGAAGGACGCGAGCGCAAACTCGATCGGCTTGAGGCTCTTGTTGGAGATCAGGTTGATGCCGCCTGCGGGAGCGGTAATGTCGAACTCAATGCCGCGGATGACGGTCACCTTGCCGATCTTGCGCGGAATGAGGTCCATGTTGGAGAAATGCCACTCGTGAGGGCCGTCCGGATTGGTAGGGCCGTGGTTGGTGATGGCGATGGCCGCCAGACCGCGGTCCTCAGCCGCCTGTACCATTTCGGTGAGCGTGCTGAACGCGTGGTCGGTGACATTGGTGTGGGTATGCAGGTCTGCGATGATTTGCATGGAAAGATGGCTCCTTTTTGGCGTGATTTAGGTAGACAGAATAAAAGGGCGGACATGATCGGTCCGCCCTGTGTTTGCAGTTCGCTGAACCGCCGGTATGCGATTGTTTATCGGCGGCGTCTGCGCTGATAATCTTCGTTATTGTAGCGCTTGCGCATGGCTTTGCGCTGACGGCGGCGCCGGATTCCGCCGAACGTGATGTTGAACAGGATGTACAGCACGATGAAGATGGCGGCTGCGATCAGCACGATCTTGAACACGGTGCTCTGGAAGAAATGGCTCAGCTTGTCCGAGTAATAGAGCACACGGCTCATTTCCACATCGCTGAGCGCGACCAACTCGACCGTGCCGTAGGACGTGCCGTTGTAGCTGTATGTCATGCTGCCGACCACATCACCGGCTGCGATAGGCGCGTCAACCGCTTCCGGCAGATTGGGTGTCGCTTCGAGCGAATCGGCCTCCACATCGGCAGGGAGCAGCGCCACCAGATCGGTTTTCGCGGTCAGCACCAGCTGGTCGGTCTGCGTGGACAGGTCCACCTTGACATGGGCGAGCGTGTCACCCTTTTTCGCAACGGTTTTGGTCTTAAAGTGGGTGAATCCCCACTGATACAGCGACTTGGTGTCCGTGAAGCTGGCCGCTACGGTCGGGTACTCCTTGGACGAGGTGGCACTGCCGAGCACGACCGAATACAGCTTGGCATCGCCGTATTCCGCGTAGCCGACAAAGCAGTTGCCCGCCTGCGAGGTATGTCCGGTTTTGATGCCCTTGTTGTACGGGTACGACCACGGATTGAACGAGCTGAAAATGAGCTGGTTGGTGGTGAAAATAATGCGTTCCTCGTGCATGTTGGTCTTGGGCATGCGGTACTGCACGGTGTCGATAATGTTGGTGAACGTGTCGTTCTTCATGGCCTCGCGGGCAATCAGGTACAGATCACGAGCCGTGGTGTAGTGATCCTCCTCATGCAGGCCGCAGGGATTGCAGAAGTGCGTTCCGGTGCAGCCAAGCTCCTCGGCACGGGCGTTCATCATGTCCACAAAGTTCTCGCTCGTGCCGCCGACATGGCGCGCGAGCATGTATGCGGCCTCATTCGCAGACGGCAGCATGAGCGCGTACAGCAGGTCGATAACGCGCACGGTCTCGCCGACCTTAATATCCGCGTTCGAGCTGTCCGATGTGACCTTGGCGAAGTCGCCCTGTTCCGCGGTGACGGTCTCGTTGAGGTCGGAGACGTGCTCGAGCGTCAGCAGCGCGGTCATGATCTTGGTCGTGGACGCCGGATAGCGCTTCTCGTCCGCGTTCTTCTCATACAGCACCATGTCGGAATCCGGGCTGATGAGCAGAGCCGCGGTAGCAGTCACGGAAGGCGCTTCACTGGCCGCGGCAATGACGTTTTTGTCGTTGTCGGCGGTCGCGTCCTTGGTGTCCTTGCTGTCGGTGCTCGTGGAATCCGAGCTGCTCGAATCGGTGGACGAGGTGTCCGTGCTGTCCGTGCTGCCGGAATCCGACTGGCTCGACGAGGTGTCGCTCTCATCGTTTACGGCGTAAGCACGGGTGAGCGGCGCCGCACCGAGCAGCAGCGTAAAGCACAGCGCGAGTGCGGTAAGACGGTTTTTGAAATTATTGCTCTTCATCGGTATCTCCTAAAGAAAAATCGGCATCGGTGAAGTGCCCGCGCAGAACGGCCGGCTTGGGCGGTGTGCGCCGCAGCGGGTCATAGCGGAAGGAACGGCAGTGATCGGTGCCGTTTACCACACCGCGCTTGCGGCAGGCAATGCGTTCACCGTCTGCCAGAGGGGAACCGTGTGCGCAGTAGGTGCAGCGCGGTTCGATATTTTTTCGCAGCAGCTTTTTGAGCCTCATGCGTGGTCACTCCAGTCGTGATAAAATCAAGTGAAAAAGTGTCCGGTCAGATCAGTATCATCGAACACACAATATATAAAAACATTATATCTCATTTCCTGCGCTTTTTCCACCCCCAAATTGGATACAACGCGGAAACAAACAGCACGGCAAGCGTATACCGGAGCCGCACCGGTGCCGGAGCAAGTGCGGGCGCGGAAACCGTCAGCACGGCAGGCGAGAGCGAAAACAGCATCGCCGTCAGCGCTGCAGCAAACGCACCGTGCAGCAGCTTTGCGGCAAACAGACAGCGAACCGGTAAATCATGTGCTTCTGCGAGGGCACGGACCTGGAACTGCACCGCCAGTCCGCCGAACCCGAGCAGAAAGGACGCAAGCGTCAGTCGTGTCCTGCGCGGCAGCGGCAGCAGCGCAAGCTCGTCGAGGCCGTTGGTCAGCTCGATGACACCATCCAGCACGTTTCCGAATGGCAGAAGCGCAAATACCGGCGAAAGCAGCCGCAAAAGAATGGAAAACATGGTCAGAAACGTGGTTACGGTCAGCGCCGTGGACGCCGCCTGCTGCACGGATGCGCAGAAAATCGAAGGGAATGAGGTTCGGCTCCGGTTATGGATACGGTGCGGCACGGCGGATAATGGGGTACGCGCGAAACAAAATCCGACCAATAATGCCGAGAGAATGTGTATCCCGTACAGCAGAACGCCTGTCCGTGCGGAACCGAACACACCGAGCCCGACCAGTCCGATGCAGAATCCCGGACTGGCGCAGTTGCAGAACCGGTTGACGCGCTCTGCCGCCTCTCTGGAGAGCACACCTTCGGAGAACAGCGCACACGCGGTCGCGGCCCCGACCGGATATCCGCCGATGAGACCGAGCACCAAAGCAGGCGCAGCTTCGGGCGGCAGACCGTATAATCGGTTGAGCGGTTTCGCAAGCAGCGGCGACAGCCGACCGGTGTCGCACCGGACAAGCAGTCCGCTGATAACGAAAAACGGAAATAAAGCCGGTAAAGCCTGCGTTCCGGCAAGGGAAAGTCCCTCGCGGACACCGTCCGCACAAGCGGCCGGACAAAGTAAAAACGCGGTAAAAAGCGATAGCGTAAGCAAGAGCATCATAGCGTCACCTCGGGATAGTGTATGAGTCGGTGGCAAGTTTGATGATAGAAGAGCATAGCATTAGAGAAAGTGAGGAGTTAGGAGGTAGGAGTGAGGAGTAGACGAAGGTTCAGGTTTCCGTAGGGGCGGACCAGCGTGTCCGCCCATTTCGAGAGACAGCGCTCAGGTAGGGAAGGGCGGACACATTGGTCCGCCCCTACGAAGGCGTGTGCCCGTTATCCACTCCTACCTCCTCACTCCTAACTCCTACCTCAAAAGGGGTGCATTACGATGAAAGACAGCTTATATACGGAACTTTTGGAGGATCTCCACCCAAACCGCCCACGGGTAGAAATCCTCGGAGACAGCCGCGTGATCGTGGAGAACCACTGCGGCATTCAGGAATACGACGACAGCATCCTGCGCATCAAGTGCCGCGGGTGCGAGGTACGCATTTTAGGTGCAGACTTGGAATTGACGGCGCTTTCCATGGACGAACTGGCGGTGGTCGGTGTGATCTCGTCGGTGGAATACATCACGACCGAGTGAGAAAGGGGGATGGCGAATGATCGGGCGGCTGTGGCTGCTGGCACGCGGGCAGGTGCGCGTGCGCGTGACAGGCGCAAGTCTGACGCGGTTTCTCAACCTGTGTGCGGCGCAGAGCATCACCCTGCGGCAGATGGACCGCACGGCCTGGAATGAGCTGCACGCAACGCTGTCCATCCGGGATTTCCGGACGCTCAGGCGGCACATGGGCCGCACCGGCTGCCGCGTGCATATCCTCCGGAAACGCGGTCTGCCGTTCGTTACCGCGCGTCTGCGGCCGCGCACGGCACTTTGGGGCGGAGCCGTGCTTGTCGGTGTCCTGTGCTGGCTGCTCGGCACGCATGTCTGGGCCATTCAGACCGAGATTGCACCGGCCATCGACGAAACGGCGGTCATGCAGCAGCTGAACGACATGGGCGTACACATCGGGATGCCCATCAAGGACCTGAACACACGTCAGCTACGGTGGAAAATGATGCAGCTGCAGCCGAATATCACGTTTTTCTCGCTCAATCTGCGGGGCAACAGCCTGACCGTGGTCGCCTACGGTGCCGCCGACCCGCCGGAGGTGCTTGACGAGCACGCGGTCACCAAGGTTGTCGCCGAGCGGGACGGCGTGGTAACGCAGGTGCGTGCGCTCGAGGGACAGCCCATGGTGCGGGCGGGAGACGCCGTGCAGACCGGCGATACGCTCATCAGCGGCCTTGTGGAGCCGACCCGTGAGGGCGGAAAGTACCGCACAGCACATGCGCGCGGCACCGTGCAGGCGTACACCGTGCATACGGTTCATGCGGCGCGGCCGCTCACCGAGCAGCGCAAGCGGTATACGGGTAAAATTCGTCATCAATATGCACTGGTGATGGGAAATAAACGGTTAAATTTCTATATTGGCAGTGGAATTACAGGTGGTACTTGTGATAAAATAATAACGACCAGGCATTTTTGGCTGTCGGACAGCGTGGTGCTGCCCGTGGCGCTGGTCACACAAACGTATACATTTTACGAGCGGGAGTCGGTAACGCGCACCGCTGAGGACGTGCGGATGGCAATGCTGTCACGCGCCCTGGGCGATACCGCGGCCGATATCGACGGCATGGTGACAAGCCACAGTGAAACGCTCGCCGAGCAGAACGGCGCAGCTGTGCTGAACCTCACCGTCCACGCTGAGGAGCAGATCGGCACCGAGGCCGTGGATGATAGTACCATTCCGGAGGAACCGCCGGAGACGGAGCAGGTGCCGTAGAGACAGAAAAGGAGACGCCTATGAACCGTAAACTCACGACGATTCTCGCAGGATTGAGCACCGCAGCGGCATTTGCCGTAAACGGTTCGGACTGGCTGCACGGCGGCTCTGCGAACGCAGGCAAATTCTGTGTCAGTGCGGGATTTATCGTGCTGGTGTCGCTGCTGGTGTACGCATGGCGGAAAAGCAATACCGCGATGTGCCTGCTGACGATTGCATCGGCGCTGATTGCGATCGGTGCGGCAAACGGTTTGCTCATGACGGCGGATATTCTTCCGGCAAATTCGATCCTGCTGCCGCTCAGCGTGTTTCTCGTGCCGTTTTTCGGCGTGACGAACTTCGTGGCATCCACAGCTGCCGCAATGATTCTGCCGCTGGCGGTTTCGGTGGTGTGGCTGTGTTTTGCAGTGGGATTTTGGGTGCGTAATCGGAAAAATAAACGATAATCCGCATGTGATAATGGCTGCATAAATTTACAATATTCCGTAGGGCGGGGTGCCCTCACCCCGCCATGTAACCCGTTTGCATAGACGTAATCGTAGGGGCGACCATTGGTCGCCCACGCATCCGTTTAACCATAACGTGGGAGGCCAATGGCCTCCCCTACGGGATAAATGTTACAGATGAATTTACAAACGGCGGGGTGAGGGCACCCCGCCCTACGAAAATGATATAACTACTATTTAAGAGGGTGTAACCATAGAACAGGTAATGCAGATTGAACAAACCGAATTACTCATGGCAGTCTTCGGTGCATTTGACGAAAACATCAAGCAGATCGAGCGGGAACTGAACGTCTCGGTCATCAGCCGCGGCACGGAACTCAAGATCACCGGCGAGGACGAGGGTGTCTCCATCGCTTCCCGTGCGATTACGGCGCTGCTGGCCATGGCAGGCCGCGGAGAATCCATCGGCACCCAGACCGTGCAGTACGTCATCGGTCTGGCGAAGGACGGCCGCGAGAGCGAAGTCCACACAATGAGCCGTGACGTACTGTGCATCACGGCCAAGGGCAAGCCGGTCAAGGCCAAGACACTCGGCCAGAAGAAATACATGGAGGCGATCCGCAAGAACACCATCGTCATGGGCGTTGGCCCGGCCGGTACCGGCAAGACTTATCTTGCGGTTGCGGCGGCTGTTGCGGCCTTTCGGGACAAGCAGGTCTCCCGCATCATCCTGACCCGTCCGGCGGTCGAGGCCGGTGAGAAGCTGGGCTTTCTGCCCGGCGACCTGCAGAGCAAGGTAGACCCGTATCTGCGCCCGCTGTACGACGGTCTGTTCGATATGCTCGGTGCGGAAAACTTCACCAAATATCAGGAACGCGGCTCTATCGAGGTTGCACCGCTGGCGTACATGCGCGGCCGTACGCTCGATGACAGCTTCATTATCCTTGACGAGGCACAGAACACCACGCCCGAGCAGATGAAAATGTTCCTCACACGACTGGGCTTCGGCTCCAAGGCGGTCATCACGGGCGATATCACCCAGATCGACCTGCCGGACGGCAAACAGTCCGGTCTGCGCGAGGCACTGCGTGTGCTGGACGGCGTAGAGGGCATTGCACAGTGTTTCCTGACCGAAAAGGACGTTGTGCGCCACGAGCTGGTACAGCGCATCGTCAAGGCGTATGCCGAATACGAAAACAAAAAGGGCAAGGGCAAGCCTGCCGCAAAACCGGCAGGAAAGCGCCTTCCGACCCGCCGTAAGGAGGGCAAATGATGAATCATCAGATCAATATCGGCTTTGAGACCGAGGTAGCAGACGAACAGTCCGTGCGTGAGCTCATTCGCACCTGCGCCGAGCGCGTGCTGACAAGCGAGCAGGTGGACTTTGACGCGGAAATCGACGTGACCGTTGTCGATGCCGACGCAATCCGCTCTATGAACGCTGAATACCGCAATAAGGACGCCGTGACCGACGTGCTTTCGTTCCCGATGTACGAGTTCCTGAACGGTGAACCGCAGGAAGAGCTGGAAGCCGAACCGGACTCCGGCTGTGTCATGCTCGGCGACATGATCCTGTGCTACACGCGTGCCTGTGAGCAGGCGGAGCAGTTCGGGCACTCGCCTGCAAGAGAGTGCGGCTACCTGACCACGCATTCCGTGCTGCACCTGCTCGGCTACGACCACGAGCGCAATGACGAGGACACCCGCCTCATGCGCAGCAAGGAGGAGGACAACCTCGCGTTCCTCGGCCTGACGCGGGACTGAGCCATGAAGAAGAATATCCGAAAACTCAGCGAGAGCTTTCTGCACGCATTCCGCGGCCTGCGGCTGTGTATCCATGACGAGCGCAACTTCCGCGTGCATATGACGGCGGCGTTCTACGTCATTCTGTTCGGCCTGTTCGGCGGCGTGAGCATGACCGAAGCGGCCATCCTGTGTATCTGCTTCGGACTCACCATGGGCGCAGAACTGATGAATACCGCCATCGAGCGCCTGTGCGATAAGCAGGCCACTGGCTACGACGGCATGGTCCGCAACGCGAAGGATATCGCGGCGGCAGGTGTGTTCGTGTGCGCGGCAGCGTGTGTCGCGGTCGGTGCGTGTATCTTTATCGGAAACGGCGTCCTCGCGGCAGCCATCAAATTTTTGTGGTATCGGCTGTGGCTTGGGATGGCGGTCGTTGTTACCGTGCCGTTCGCGATTTGGTTTGTGTTTCATTTTGGAAGAATTCAATGATTTGAGTGAGAAGTTAGGAGGTAGGAGTGAGGAGTGGACAACGGTTTACCCTGTATGTGGGCGACCATTGGTCGCCCCTACGGTGAGGTTTGTGCCGATGGTAAACCGTAGGGGAGGCCAGTGGCCTCCCACGTAAGAGTAAATCTTAGCGTAAAGTCCTACCTCCTCACTCCTACCTCCTAACTGATAGATAATGGAGATTTAATAATGAGCAAAATTACAAAGACTGCGGTCGTCTCTGTCGTCGGCCGCCCGAACGTGGGCAAATCCACGCTGACCAACAAGCTGGTAGGCCAGAAGGTGGCCATCGTATCCAGCAAGCCGCAGACCACGCGTACGCGCATTACGGGCGTACTCAGCCGCGGGGAAACGCAGTATGTCCTGCTGGACACCCCGGGTCTGCACAAGCCGCGCTCGCGTCTGGGCGACTACATGTGCAAGGTGGTCACCGACACGGTTTCCGAGGTGGACGTGGCTGTTCTGGTGGTAGAGCCTATTCCGAACATCGGTCCTGCCGAGGAAAGCCTGATTGCGCAGATCAAGCAGCACCACATGCCGGCCATCCTTGTCATCAACAAGATCGACACCATCAAGAAGGAAGAGCTGCTCGGCGTTATCGCGACCTACGCGGCTGCACACGAGTTCGACGCTGTTGTGCCGATCTCCGCACGCACGGGAGAGGGCGTAGAGGAGCTGCTGAGCGAAATCGACAAGTACGCCATCGAGGGACCGCAGCTGTTCCCGGAGGACATGGTATCCGACCAGCCGGAGCGTCAGCTTGTTGCGGAAATCATTCGCGAGAAAATGCTGCGCCTGCTCGACCGCGAGGTGCCGCACGGTGTAGCCGTCGGCATTGAGCGCTGGAACGAGCGTGACGACGGTCTGGTTGAAATTAACGCCGTCATCTACTGCGAGAAGGCCAGCCACAAGGGCATCATCATCGGCAAGCGCGGTGCCATGCTGAAAGAAATTGGCAAGCAGGCACGTGCGGATATCGAGCGCATGCTGGACGCCAAGGTGTTCCTCGAGCTGTGGGTCAAGGTCAAGGAAGGCTGGCGCAACAACCAGTACCAGATGCGCAACTTCGGCTACGAGGATCAGTAAATGGCGGAAGTCAAGCTGCGGGCCCTCGGACTGCGTGAGGTGGATTTCGGCGATTTTGACCGCTATCTGACCGCGCTGACCGAGGACGGCCGCAGAATTGAAATTCTGTGCAAGAATGCACGCCGCGGCAAAAAGCAGAATCCGGCGGCACGGCAGCTGTGCTACTCGGCGTTCATTTTGTCGGACAGAGGCGGCAAGTACACGCTCAGAGATGCCGACCTTGTCCACTCGTTCTTCGCACTGGCGGGCGATATCGAGAAGTACGCGCTGTCGTGCTACTTAAACGAGCTGACGACCGCTCTGACCGTGCCGGATTTCGACAATCCGGCCTTGTGCCGCCTGCTGCTGTACGCGCTGTATGCGCTCGAGGGCGGCAAACGCGACCCCGAGCTTGTCAAGGCCGCGTTCGAGTGGCGTATTATGGCCGAGAGCGGCTACGCACCCGATCTGACCTCGTGCGGCGTGTGCGGCGAAGTGATCGACAACCCGCCGGTGTGCTTTTCCGTCCGTGCGGGCACAGCCGCGGATGCGAAATGCGCCGGAAGAGTCGGCGGTTATGCACAGCTTGTGGACAGTACCCTGCGGGCCATGGTGCACGTTCTGACCGCCGAGCCGAATAAGGTGTACGCGTTCGCACTCAGCGGCCCCGCCAGAGAGCAGTTCTGCGGCATGGCCGAGGAGTACGTGAAGTATCACCTCGGACGAGGGTTCGAGAGTCTGCAGTTTTATCGGTCGCTGCAGATGCCGATGAAGTAACTGTGTAGAAGTGTGTAGAACTGTGGAATATAGTAGGCTGTTCCACACATATACACAGATATCCACACTTTTTATTTATAGTCACAGACTAACGTAAGTTAGTGTGTAATGTCGTGTAATGTCGATGAGGTATGCAGAAATACAGATATGTCTCATCGCGTTTCCACACTAATACACACCTATCCCGATGAACGGGCGACAGAAAGGAGCAGCAGTATGGATCGCAAAACAGTTTCCATGTGGAAGGTAACAAGAAACCTGATTCTTACAGACGTATATGCGATAGTCGTGTCCTTGCTCATACCGAGAGTCAAAATGCCTTTGCTGCTGCTCGGTGTGCTGTGCGTCATCGTACATATGCTGTGGCTGGGACGGCGCTTCCTGAACGACTGCAAGACCAATCTGCCCAATGAGGACTATCAGCGGATTGCTTCCGAGTTTGGCTTTATCGTATTCAGAAGAACATGGATGGGAAGCGAACAGTGGCAGTACACCGCCGAGGAAAGCGGTGAGACAGGTGCAGCACTGCTGCGCATCTGGCGCGGGAATATGGTGCTTGTCATCGTGTCGCTGGTGGTCATGGCAGCGTTGATTTGGATGGGGTAAGAGTATAACAACGGATAAACATAACTTGCATACGTTTCCGTAGGGGCGGACCAATGTGTCCGCCCTGTAAATCGGAACGCAAACCGAAAAACAACGGATACCATATATCCGCAGCCACCGATAAATACCCCATATGACCCGGTGGTTTATTGGGGAAGGGCAGACACATTGGTCTGCCCCTACGATGATTGTGCCGTTGTATTGAAATGGTGCAAAATTGATAAATTAAGATTTTACGGGAGACTATCATGAACAAATTAGGCGAAAAATCCCTTAAAACACTGGAATACTACGAAATACTGGAAAAACTGGCCGGACAGGCGGCATCCCAGGCGGCCAAGGAGAAATGCCGTGCGCTTCGTCCGCTGGACGACCACGAGCAGGCCGAACTGTGGCTGCAGCAGACCACGGACGCAAAGGATCTGATGGTCCGGCAAGGCAGCCCGGCCTTCGGCGGCATCCGTGAGGTCGGCGCGATCCTGTCTCGAGCGGACCGCGGCGGCACACTCAACCCGCGGGAGCTGCTGGCAGTAGCCAGCCTGCTGCAGACTGCTCGACGTGCCCTGCTGTACGACGCCGAGCACGAGAATAAAACGACGCTCACGCCGATTTTCGGGCTGCTCTCCGGCAACCGTGATCTGGAGGAATCCATCACGACCGCCATCATCTCCGAGGAGGAGATCGCGGACGGTGCATCTCCTGAGCTGCTGTCCATCCGCCGTGAGCTGCGCCGCGTGTCCGGCAAGGTGCGTGAGACGCTCAACTGCATGATCTCGGGCGAGCGCTCCAAGTACCTGCAGGAGAATATCATCACCCAGAGAAACGGCCGTTTCGTTGTGCCGGTCAAGGTGGAGCATCGCGGTGATGTACCCGGTCTGGTGCACGACACCTCGGCCACCGGTGCGACCGTGTTCGTTGAGCCGCAGCAGGTCGTTGAGATCAACAACCAGATCAAGGTGCTCGAAGGCCGTGAGGAAAACGAGATCGAGCGCATCCTCGCAGAGCTGTCCTCGCGCGTGTCCATGTACAAGGGTGCCATCGAGCAGGACTACGACGCACTGACCACGCTGGACTTCATCTTTGCGCGTGCCAAGCTGTCGTTCGACATGAACGCCTGCGCGCCTGTGCTCGTTGAGGACGGCAGCCGCTGCAAGCTGCTCCGTGCGCGTCACCCGCTGCTCGATAAGGACAAAGCGGTTCCGATCGATATCGCCATCGGCTACGATTACGACACGCTCGTCATCACCGGCCCGAACACCGGCGGCAAGACGGTTTCGCTCAAAACGCTCGGTCTGCTGTCGCTGATGGCGGCAAGCGGCCTGCATATTCCGGCGAACGAACAGTCGGAGATCGGCCTTTTCGAGCACGTTTACGCCGATATTGGCGACGAGCAGAGCATCGAGCAGAGCCTGTCCACGTTCTCGGCGCACATGAAGACTATCGTGTCCATCATGGACTGCTGCGGTCAGGGCGACCTCGTGCTGTTTGACGAATTGGGTGCCGGTACCGACCCGGTCGAGGGTGCGGCTCTGGCAGTCGCTGTCATCGGCTATGCCCGCCAGATGGGCGCCTGCGTTGCCGCGACGACCCATTACGCCGAACTGAAAACCTTTGCGCTGACCACCGACGGCGTTGAGAACGCCTCCTGCGAGTTTGACGTCAAGTCGCTGCAGCCGACCTACCGTCTGCTGACCGGCATTCCGGGCAAGTCCAATGCGTTCGCGATTGCGGCTCGTCTGGGTCTGCAGCCGACCATTATCGAGCGGGCCAAGGAGCAGGTTTCGACCGAGGACGCCCGTTTCGAGGACGTTCTGGCCGAGCTTGAGCGCGAGCGCCGCCGTGTCGAGCAGATGAAGGAAGAAGCACAGCGGATGCGTTCCGCTGCCCAGTCCGAGCGTGACAAAATGCGTGCCGAGCGTGACGCGGCAGAAGATCGTGTGGACAAGATGATGGAGAGCGCCCGCGGACAGGCGGACAACATCCTGAAAAATGCCCGCATGACGGCGGAAACCGTGTTCGACGAGTTGGAAACGCTCAAAAAGAAGGCCCAGAAGAAGAACGCCGACCAGAATCTTGCGGCAGCCAAGGCGGCTTTGCGCGGTGTCATCACCCAGACCGAGAACGAACAGCGCCGCGGCATCCAGAAGCGCGTTGTCGAGGCCGACGAGGTCCGTCCGGTGCAGAAGGGCGACCGTGTGCGTCTGCTGAACGTCGGCGGTGTTATTGCCACCGTGCTGGCTCCGGCCGACAAGGATGGCAACGTGCAGGTGCAGGCCGGCCCGATGAAGATGACGGTCAAGGCGAACGAACTGCGTCTGGTCGAGGAGAAGAAGTCTGCGCCCAAGCCCAAGCCGCAGCCGAGAAGAGACGCGCCAAGACGGGAACTGAATATCCGTTCGGCGGAAAGCGAAGTCGATGTGCGCGGCATGAGTGCCGAAGAAGCGCTCTTCGAGGTGGATAACTTCCTGTCGCGTGCCATTATGGCCGGACTGCCGTCCGTTACGGTCATTCACGGCAAGGGAACCGGTGTGCTCCGCACGGCTGTGCAGCAGCATTTGAGAAAAAACAAGCGTGTCAAGAGTGTTCGCAGCGGTGTTTACGGCGAAGGCGAGCAAGGTGTAACAATCGTCGAATTGCGCTAAAAATGGTTCTTTCAGGAATCAAAAACCGGTAAATAGGGCATAATGCCCTATAAATGAGTGCGTTTTTTGAAAAATTCATCTAAAAAGCAAAGGACACATCTGGAAATAATCCTTGACGAAAATGCAAAAAAGCGATAGACTATATACAACGGATTTGAAGAAATAGGAGCGATGCAGATATGTATTCAAAAGAGGTACAGGTTACCAATCAGGTAGGCTTATATGCCCGCCCGGCAACTTTTTTCATTCAGAAGGCAAATGAGTTCAAGTCTACCATCCTGGTAGAGAAGGAAGAGCGCCGCGTAAACGCTAAGAGCCTGCTCGGCATTCTGTCCCTGGGCATCACCAAGGGCACTACCATCAACCTGATCGCTGATGGTCCGGATGAGGAAGAGGCTGTTTCCGCACTGGTTGAGCTTATCACATCCAATTTTACTGACTAAGTTATCGCGTCCTGAGGGAAAAGCGCCGGTTGTTTTGATCGGCGCTTTTATTTTTGTAAGCAGCGGATGAAGGGAAGGAGGGCAGTCCGCATGACAAGAGAACAGCTCAAGGAACGTGTGCGCAAGCTGCCCATGCAGCCCGGCGTCTACATGCACAAGGATAAGACCGGCAAGGTCATCTACGTCGGCAAGGCCAAGCTGCTGAAGAACCGTGTGTCCAATTACTTCCAGCCGCCCGAGCGGCTGAACGCCAAGACGCGCCAGCTGGTCAGCCATATCGACGACTTCGATATCATCGTCACGGACAGTGAGTTTGAGGCGCTCGTGCTCGAAAACTCGATGATCAAGAAGTACAAGCCCAAGTACAACATCCTGCTCAAGGACGACAAAGGCTATCCCTATGTGCGGCTGGACACCACGCTGTCCTACCCGGATTTCAAGATCGTCTCCAAGCCTGCGCATGACGGAGCACGCTACTTCGGCCCGTATATGGGCCGCGGCGCCGCAAGACGAGCCATCGACACGATAGGAGAAGCGCTGCACCTCAAAAGCTGTGCGCGTTCCTTCCCGAGGGACATCGGCAAGGACCGACCGTGCCTGAACCTTCACCTTGGCCGCTGCTGCGCACCGTGCACGGGCAAGGTCAGTCCGGAGGAGTATCATGCGCTGATCGAGCAGGCGATCTCGCTGTTCGAGGGCGACGCCAAAAAACTCGAGCGCGAGCTCACCGAAAAGATGAACGAGGCCGCTGAGGAACTCCAGTTCGAGCGTGCAGCCGTCCTGCGCGACCGCCTGCGGGCCATCCAGAAGCTGGGCACCAAGCAGCACGTTGTCGCCGGTGCGTTCGCGGAATTGGACGTTATCGCCTTTGTGCAGGGACAGACGCGCGCGTGCGTCTGCGTGCTGCACTACAGCGGCGGCACCCTGCAGGATAAGGAATACACGTTCTTTCACGTCACCGAGAGCGACCCGGCTGAGGTACTTTCCTCGTTCATCAAGCAGTATTACGCGCAGCGCAACGCCGTCGCAAAGACCGTTCTGCTCTCGCATGAGATCGAAGAGCAGGATGCCGTCGGCGAGTACCTTTCGTCCATCGCGGAGCGCAAGGTAGAGCTGGCCGTACCGCAGAGAGGCGAACGCCGCGTGCTGACTCGCCTTGCGGAGAAAAACGCCTTCGAGGAGATCGAACGCCGCGAGAAACAGTCCGAACGGCGGCATAAATCACTCGAGCTGCTGCAGAACGTCACCGGAATGGCGGCGCTGCCGCTCCGTCTGGAAGCCTACGACATCTCCAACTTCGCCGGACAGGATACGGTCGGTTCGATGATCGTGTTCGTGGAGGGTCAGCCGAAAAAGAGCGACTACCGCAAGTTCAAGATCGCGTGTGCGGCCAACGGACAGGACGACTACGCGTCCATGCGGGAAATGCTCACGCGGCGTGTGCAGCGGTATGTGGACGGCGATGAGAAGTTTTCGCCCTTGCCGAACGCATTCATGATCGACGGCGGTCTGGGACATGTGCACGTCTGTAAGGAGGTGCTCGACTCGTTCGGACTGTCGGTGCCGTGCTTTGGCATGGTCAAGGACGACCACCACCGCACCCGTGCCCTCGTCGCACCGGACGGACGTGAGTTCGGCATCTCGGCTACACCGGCCTTGTTCGCGCTCATCGGCCGGATGCAGGAGGAAGTCCACCGGTTTGCCATCGAGTATAACCGCAAACTGGGCGGCAAAAAGGTCCGCGGCTCCACACTGGATAAAATCCCGGGCGTAGGCGATAAGCGCCGCACCGACCTGCTCAAGCATTTCGGCAGCATCGAGAATATCAAGCAGGCTTCCGAGCAGGAGCTGGCACGGATTCTGCCGAGAAATGCGGCACAAAACGTCTACGGCTTTTTTCATAATTAGTAATGAGTAATTAGGAATTAGTAATTATGAACGTCGAGATTTTGCCTGGGTGGTGGGCGAGCACTGCTCGCCCCTACGGGCAGCATTGTGCCGACGGCTTCATCGTAGGGGCGCACAGTGTGCGCCCGGCAGAGGAAAAACCTTACGTTAATTACTAATTACTAACTACTAATTCCTAATTTTCAAACAGTTGAAATTCAGCAGGAGGCTACCATGAGAGTTGTATCCGGCACTGCACGCGGCTGCAAATTACAGCCGGTGCCCGGCATGAACACCCGCCCGACCACCGATCGGGTCAAAGAAAACGTATTCAATCTGATCCAGGATCATGTACGCGGCGCTGAGGTGCTCGACCTGTTTGCAGGCACCGGTCAGCTTGGCATTGAAGCGCTCTCGCGCGGCGCGGCTCACTGCGATTTTATCGAGCACAACAAAACGGCATATGGCATCGTGAGCAAAAACGTCGAAAGCGCCCGCGTCAAGGACAAGGCTGCGCTGCACCGCACGGAAGCAGCGGAATTCGTTTCCAAATCAGGCAGGGAACGGTACGACGTGATCTTCCTGGATCCGCCGTACGGCGGCGTGATCTTAGAAAATGCGCTAAAACAGATAGAAAGGTTTGACATTCTCTCTGTAAATGGTATAATAATATGCGAAAGTGCAGTAGAGGACAAATTCTCCCACGGCTTCGCGGTCGTGCGGGAACGCCGCTACGGCGCTACCATGATTACCATTCTGCAGCGGCAGAGTGGCGAAACGGAATGAAATAAATGAAAATTGCGATTTATCCGGGCAGCTTTGACCCTGTCACGCTGGGACATCTGGATATCATCCGCCGTGCGTCGGTCATGTTTGATCGGCTGATCGTTGCGGTAATGCACAACCAGAACAAAAAACCCGCTTTTTCCGCCGAGGAACGTGTGGAATTCTTAAAGCGGACAACGGCTGACCTGCCGAACGTCGAGGTGGAATCCTTCGGCGGCCTGCTGGCGGACTACGCCAAGCAGAAAAACGCATGCGCGATCGTCAAGGGTCTGCGTGCAGTTTCGGATTTTGAATACGAATTCCAAATGGCACTTGCCAACCGCAAGCTCAATCCCGAGCTGGATACCGTGTTTTTGATGACAAGTGCGGAATATATGTACCTCTCTTCCTCGATCGTGAAGGATATTGCGGTACACGGCGGCAGTGTCGCCGACTTTGTTCCCGAGGGGATTATGCAGGACATTGTGCGCCGAATTAGAAAGGGAGAGTAAAAATGGCAACTTTAGAGGAACTCATTAACCGCATGTATGATATGGTGCAGGACGCAAAGGGCATTCCGCTGGCCGGCGAGAAGTGCATCGTAGAGCGCGACCACATGCTGGATATGCTGGACGAGCTGCGTGAGGCTCTGCCGAACGATCTGCAGCAGGCTCAGGAAATTGTTGCAAAGCGCAGTGAGATGCTGGCTTCCGGCAAGCGCGAGGCTGAGGCAATCCGCCGTCAGGCCGAAGAGGACGCACGCCAGATGGTCTCCGAGACCGAGATCGTCGTTGCAGCACGCCGCAAGGCCAAGGAAGTACAGGGCAACGCCGAGATCCAGGCTCGTGAGCTGCGCCGCGTAGCAAACGAGTACTGCGAGGATACCCTCAAGCGCACCGAGGAAGCGGTAGCACTCGGTCTGGAAGAGGTCCGCAAGGCACGCCAGCGCTTCAAGAGCATCGCAAAGTAAAACCGAAATGCAGGCAGTCACCTTCGGGTGACTGCTTTTTTGT
>CAVLCS010000052.1:0-18736 GCA_963661675.1 Bulleidia sp. | reverse complement strand
TCAGAGAACTGAGACTCGCCAAGGAAACGGCCATACCGCTCATCTTCCGTAGGGGCGGACCAATGTGTCCGCCCATTTCTTTACCTTAGCCGCTCAAGCTGTATTCTTACTGCTACACAGGTCGGCAACTCTACGCGGGCGCAACATAACAGTGCCGCGCAACTCGTTTGTCTGGCGGCTACAGACAGCACCTGCGAACCAAACGCATTATAAACGATAAAAAAGGACGCGCAATGCGCGCCCCTACGGTTGTTTACGATTGCAGGTCGATTGATTTCTTGCAAACGATTCACTTTTGTAGGGGCGCGCATTGCGCGTCCTAATTCAGGCGGCATGTACCAAACGCACACCATAACCCATACAACGCAAAATCATCACGAAAACTCCTACCTCCTCACTCCTAACTCCTACCTGAACGAACTCTTCACTCTCCACACTCTTCACTCTAACAAAAAAGAGAACCCTCTCTCGAAGGTTCTCTAAAACTCAAGTTTTTCGTTTTCGGAAGTACCCCAGGTACAAAATCGCTGCCGCCATGCTCCAGAAGTACGCCATCATATACGGCACCTCGAAAATATTCTCGAAGTAGCAGTGCACCAGCACGCCGCACATGCCCGCGAACATGGAAACCGCCAGCACGCGCGTGCGGTCGCCCTTGGTGTAGCCGGTTCGGCCGATCGAGCGCAGGCTCCACAGCACCAGACCGAACAGCAGCAGGATGAAGAACGCCAGACCGAGATAACCCATCTCGACCAGGGTTTTCAGGTAGTAGTTATCCATGTAGAAATAGGAGAAATCCTTGGTCTCCTCGATGACCTTATTCTGCATGGCAACCGCACCGCCGAAGCGGCCAAGGCCAAAACCGAGCACAGGATTGCTCTCCTGCAGCAGCTTGAGGCCCTTGGACCAGCGGACAACACGGCCTGCACGTCGGCTTGCCGCAAGATAATCCGCGGTGAACAGATAGGTGATGCGGTTTGCGATCGACGGGATCGCCAGCAGGGCACCGACACCGGCCACGCCCATCAGAGCGATCAGTCGGCGGTCCAGGAAGATGGCGAAGATAACAACCGCTACCGCCAGACCACCCCAGGCACCCTTGGAGAAGGTGAAAATGCAGGAAAGGCACATCATGCCGGTGGCACAGATGGCCAGCACCTTGACCCACATTTTATTGCTGTAATATGCCAGTCCTGCCATCATCGGGGCAAACAGCACCAGCAGGCTGCCCATGATGTTCGGGCTGCCGGTGAGCGAGTAGACGCGTGTACGCACGCTGGCCTCGGTCTGGGAGACCCAGCTCGACGGGATCGGCGCCGCTACGATATACTGGTAAATGCCGTGTGCCGCAATGCACAGCGCCATGACGACGAGCGCACCGTAGAACACCGCAAAATCCCGGTCGTTTTCGATCAGGCGGGTGACGAGGAAGAACCAGAACAGGTACTCCACGACCGCACGATAGCCGGCGATCGCGATGTGCGTGTTCGGCGAAACCGTACACATCAGAAAAAAGCCGACCGCGATGAACAGCAGCAGATATGCGTCCACCGGCGTGGCCCGCGAGCCGAGAGGCGCACGCTTCATCGCCATGTGCCACAGGATGTACGCGAGCGCGGCTACCATCAGGCACTCATCCCACACGGACGCGACAAACGACGGCAGATAACCGGCGTTCGACACCCAGCGGATGGCGGAATCGAGCGGCAGGTACATTGCCAGACAGATAAGCAGCAGACCGCGTACACCGACGAACTTACAGGCTCTGCCGATCAGGCCGCCGCCTGCAATGCGCTCGATCGGCCGCCAGATGGCAAGGCAGATGCGGTAGATCAGGCTGTTTGCCGCAATATCGCCCAGTTTTTCGACAAACCGGCGCAGCGCAGCCAGAATTCTCGCATAGGTGCTGTTCGCCGCGGTACACAGCGGTGCCGCGCAGAATTTATTCCACAGGCGGCAGAATACCGAGCTTGGGTACGCCTGCCGGATGCGCTCAAAAAATCCCGCGATCGCGCCCTCGTGGTACCATGCGCGCAGGCACACGAGTATCCGCACGAACAGACTGTTTTCAAATAACGCTTTCATAGGCTTACTCTGCGATATCGACCGAATCAATGTTGCCGGTCGTCTCAAAATCGTTGGTCTTTACGATAAAGGTACGGCCTGCACGCACTTCCTGCGTACCGATAGCCGGTGCAGGCGTGCCCTTGGATACCTTGGTCGTGATGGTGAATACCAAATCCTTCTTCTCCGGGTCGGTTGCCGTTACGATGCGGCCGTCAGCAGTGGTGACCTGCTGATTGTAATCCTCGATGGTCATGTCGGTGATCTCGGCATTGACATAGGTGTTGCCGTTTACCAGAGACTTGCCGATCTGGCTGTTGCGCTGTACTTCGTTTACAAGGAACGGCGTTGCACCGCGTACGCGGACGGTCATCGTCAGGGAGACCTGCGGAGACGCAACCTCCTTGATCTGCTTGGCAAACAGCTTGTAGCCGACACCGGCCACGACAGCGATCGCCGCAACCAGCACCAGCAGATCGACAACATTGATGATGCCGAACAGCTTGCCCTTTTCGTTAATGATCTTCATAAACTTCCTCCATTGGTAAATGAATTTCGTGTTTCACTGTGTCATTATACCATAGGGAGCGTTAAAAGTTAAGTGTTATCTTTGTGAAGCAGCAAGTCTGCCAGAAGCGACCGGAATTCCACTCGGTCGCTGCCGTTTCTGCCCTCTCCTGCCGCTTCCTCACAGGTGATGGAAAACGCCGTACACCACCATGCCGCGCGCGGACTCTGCGGCGCAAACGCCGACCAGAACAGCACATAAACCGCCGTCAGCACTGCTGCGAGTGCCTTTCTATCCTGTTTCTGCATAACAAAACCGCCTTTCTGCATCCGGAGTGATCCCAGTATGCCCGAAAGGCGGCTTTCTATACCAATTTAATTGTAGGTTTCCGTCAGGAACGTATCCGCAAAACGGCGGCGCAGCATTTTCGCTGCCGTTTTGGCGCGATTCTCATCCGAGAACAGGCCGTACACGGTCGGACCGGAGCCGCTCATCAGCGTACCGTCCGCGCCGTTTTCCATCAAAAACGACTTGATCTCACCAATCTGACGGCGTTTTGCCGCCGTAACGGTCTCCATCACGTTGGACAGATACGCGCACACGCCCTCATAATCCCCCTGGTCGAGTGCGGCCATCATGCCCTTGTTGTCCGGATGCTCGAGGATGTCCACGCTGTCGATCTCCTGATAGACCTCCTTGGTCGGCACCGCGAACGGCGGCTTGCACAGCACGACACAGCAGTGCGGCATATCAGGCAGCATGCTCAGTTCCTCGCCGATGCCCTGGGCCAGCATAGTGCCGCCGCGCAGGCAGAACGGCACATCGGCACCGAGTTTAAGTCCCATCTCGCACAGCTCGTCATCGGTCAGACCCGCCGTATGCAGGGCGTTGAGCGCACGCAGCACAGCCGCCGCGTCCGCCGAGCCGCCCGCCAGACCGGCCGCGATCGGGATGCGCTTTTCGATGTGGATCTCGCAGGTTTCGAGCAGTGCGCCGGTCTCCTTGTAGAACAGTTCCGCCGCACGATACGCGAGATTGCGCTCATCGGTCGGCAGGAACGGCAGATTGCAGTTCAGCACGATGCCGCGCGGCTTTTTCTCGCCGTGGATGGTGGTAACACGAACGGTATCGTGCAGTTCGATCGACTGCATGACCATCTCAACCGTGTGATAGCCGTCCTCCCGCCGTCCGGTGACGTCGAGCGTCAAGTTGATCTTTGCACGGGCACGAACGGTCGTATCCGCGTGTGTGATTTCCTGTTTTCTTCCAAAAAGCATGTTGTTTCAGCCTCTACATTTATTTCAGTGCGATCTGCACCGGTTTGCGCTCACGGAACACGGTAACGTGGGTAAAGCCTGCGTCGAGTGCATTTTTCATGCAGTCGTCTACGCCGCGCGCCACGGTATCCAGCGTGTGCGAATCCGAGCCGATCGAGATGCGCTCACCGCCCATGCGCTTGTATTCGTACAGAATATTCTGCGGTGGACCGACCTTTTTCTGCCAGCCCGCAATGCCGGCAGCGTTCAGCTCGAGTGCGTAGCCGTGGTCGATGCACGAGCGCAGCACCTGCTGTACGCGGTCCATATAGTTGTCAAACGATGGGATATAGTCGCCGTGCTTCATCACGCGCAGCGGATAATCGATGTGCGCCAGCACGTCAAAGCCGCCGTGCTCCTCAAGCAGCAGCACCTGATCGAAATACTCGTGCAGGAACTTGTCGCAGTCCATATTCGGAAAGTCGTGGAAGTAGATATCCAGATCGTTCGGCATGGCGTGCAGCGAACCGATGACCATATCGAACGGGTGCGTGCGGACAAAATCGTCCGCGTCCGGCGTTGCGTGCATTTGACCAATCTCCATACCCGCCAAAACTTCAATGCCGCCGTTTCCGGCCGGACGGCGCTTTTCCCAAACCTCACGCGCACTGGCTTCCATATCGCGGTTGTCCCGCGGCGGCGCAGAGCGCAGAAAATCCAGATGGTCGGTAATGCCGATGATATCCAGTCCGGCCTGCTCACAGGCGCGGATCTTATCATCGATGGACTGCGGATACTGGGCGTCAGCCGAATATCCGGTGTGCATATGCAGGTCTACCCGCATGGACGTTCCTCCTTATAGATAATTGAACACGGTTTGCACAAAGCAGGCTGCGATCAGCAGGAACATGCCTGCGTTCTGCAAAACTGCCTGCAGAGACGGTGCACAGGGTCCGTGCAGCCATTCCTGCTGTTTTCTGCCGCGGATGAGCAGCGTGATGCCGATAATGAGCATCGCCAGCCAGAACAGGCCGAGTGCCGTCTGCGCGGCTATGGTCTCCGGCAGCAGCATGGGCACCACCGAGCCGATGATGTTGAACATCATGTGCAGCATCACCGAGGTGCGCAGCAGTCCGGTGCGGTAATACGCATAGGACAGCAGCAGACCGAGCGCGAATGCGTAGAAAAACTGCTCCAGATTGGCGTGATACAGGCCGAACAGCAGCGCAGAAATAAAGGCGCCCGGCTTCTGTCCGTACCGCGCCAGACGGCCGGCCAGCAGACCGCGGAACACCAGTTCCTCGCACAGCGGACCGATGATGCAGGCGCCGAGAACGACAGCCGCCATCGTCATCTGCGAAAAACTCTCGTCCACCATGCCGACCGGATCGCGTCCGGTCAGCGTGTAGACCATGTCGTTAATGTTCGTGCCAATGAGCGAACCGAGCCACATCAGCGCACAGCCGATGGCAAACCAGCGGCCCATCCGCTTGGCACCTGCCTTTTCTCTGCAGAACGGCAGAGGCGGCGTTTTGCGCCACAGCCAGAAGATAATCGGCAGCGAGACCGCATAATGTCCGACGAGCAGCAGCAGATAATACAGCGTTTCCGGCATACGGAAAGGCAGGATCCACCCATCCAGCCAGTACAGGCCGAACTGCCAGAGGATCGACCACAGCATGATCGCCAGCACGGAAAATCCCAGTTTCGAGCAGTATCTGCGCTCCTGCGGAATGTCTATTTGCTCCATAAAGTTTCCCTTTCCGGGCAAAAACAGAGGCGGAGCCAATGCTCCGCCCCCATATTTGCCTAATTGACGAAAGACTTACTGAGCCTTGGCTTCGTTTACCAGACGCTCGGTATCCTTGGCGATCATAAGCTCCTCGTTGGTCGGAATAACCAGAACGCGAACGCGTGCCCAGTCGATGGAGATATCCATCTGACGGCCGCGGTACTTGTTCTTCTCCGGGTCGATCTTGATGCCGAGGTACTCGAGGTGCTCGCAGACATCCCAACGAACCGAACGGTCGTTCTCGCCTACGCCTGCGGTGAAGATGATCGCGTCTACGCCGCCCATCTCGGCAACGTAAGAACCGATGATCTTCTTAACGGACAGGTTGAACATATCCTTAGCCAGAGCAGCACGTGCGTTGCCGTCAGCAACTGCAGCGTCCAGATCGCGGAAGTCGGAGGATACGCCGGAGATACCCAGCATACCGGACTTCTTGTTCAGGATATTGATGACCTCGTGTGCGTCCATGTGCTCATGCTCAGCCAGGAACTCGATGATAGCCGGGTCGATGTTGCCGGCACGGGTACCCATCGGCAGACCGTCGAGCGGAGTAAAGCCCATGGAGGTATCGAAGCTCTTGCCGCCGTTGATCGCGCAGATAGAAGAACCATTGCCGAGGTGGCAGGTGATCAGGCGCAGCTCCTCGAGCGGACGGCCGAGCATCTCAGCAGCCTGCTGAGAAACGTACTTGTGGCTGGTGCCGTGGAAACCGTAACGACGGATCTTGTACTTCTCGTAGTACTCATACGGTACAGCGTACATGTAGTGGGACTGCGGCATGGTCTGATGGAATGCGGTATCGAATACTGCAACCATCGGAACGTCCGGACCCATAACCTCGCGGCAAGCCTCGATGCCGGTAAGGTTAGGCGGATTGTGAAGCGGTGCCAGCGGTACACAGTCCTCGATGGCCTTGATGACCTTCTCGGTGATGATAACGCTGTCCGAGAAGAACTCGCCGCCGTGTACAACACGATGACCTACCGCGTCGATCTCGCTCATCGAGGAGATGACACCCTTTTCCGGATCGAGCAGAATGTTGATAACAGACTGGATCG
This sequence comes from Bulleidia sp., assembly GCA_963661675.1. GTDB lineage: Bacteria > Bacillota > Clostridia > Oscillospirales > Butyricicoccaceae > Agathobaculum. Next base: position 12,058 of record CAVLCS010000052.1, on the reverse strand, counting down.
CTTCCTTGTGGGTGGGCATTGCGATGTCAAACTTGAACTTCTCATCGGACTTGTTGCCGGTGTGGGTCAGCACGCCGTCGATGCCGATGCGCTCGCACAGGCCTTTCGCCATTACCTCGCCCGACTCGGTGTCGAGCAGCTGGTACTTCAGCGAAGAACTGCCAGCGTTGATTACCAATACTTTCATTTGCAAAAACTCCCTTATGCCGTATTTGGCGGCTTGCATAAAGCCGCGGAAGCCTATATAATAATGCTATATTTTTATTCTACACGATTCTTTGCAAATGTACAACCCCTTTTTCGAGGTTTTTACCTCACAGACCGCTGTCATTTCACTGAAAGGAGCACCGCCATGACCATATGCGGCATCACCGCCGAGTATAATCCGTTTCACACAGGCCATCTGCACCATATCGCCGAAACACGGCGTCTGCTCGGCGAAAACGCCGTGATCGTGTGCGTGATGAGCGGCAATTTCGTGCAGCGCGGCGATTTTGCCGTACTCGATAAGTACGCCCGTGCGGAAATGGCCGTCCGCTGCGGTGCAGATCTGGTGGTCGAGCTACCGCTTGCGGCGGCGCTGTCCTCGGCGGAAGGCTTCGCGAAAGGTGCGGTCGAGACGCTGCACGCGCTCGGATGCGATACGGTGTCGTTCGGTGCAGAGACCGCGGACGCAGATTTGCTTTTGCAGGCGGCGGAACTCTTAAACGCCCTGCCGATGCAGGGCGACTCCGGTGTGCCGCACCTGTCCTACGCCGCCCGACGGCAGGAGGAACTCAGCAAAGTCAACAAACAGGCGGCGGCTCTTTTGGACAACCCGAACAACACGCTTGCCGTGGAATACTGCCGCGTGATGCTTCCGCTCGGGATGCGCCCGCTTGCCGTGCTCCGGCAGGGTGCGGCCCATGATGCAGATTCGCCGCACAGCGGCTTTGCCTCGGCGAGTTTGCTCCGAACCCACCTGAGAAACGGAGATTTCGCATTCTGCGAACCGTTTCTGCCGCCTGCGGCTCGAGCCGTATGGCACGAAGCCGTAGACCGCGGAGACGCACCGGTCGCTCTGCCGGAGGAAACGCTGCTTGCGCTTTTGCGGACAGCGCTCTATCAAGGCAGGCTGCAGACCGGCTCGGCAGACGGCTTTGACGAACGGCTGCAGAAAGCGGTCTACACGGCAAATTCGTTCTCGGATGCCGTGGAAAAGGCCCGGACACGCCGGTTTCCGGCGGCACGAGTACGCCGAACGCTTCTCCGTACCGTGCTCGGCGTGGAAGCAGATGTGTCCGTCTCCCCTGCTTACCTGCGTGTACTCGCGCTCGATGTGCGCGGACGTGCGGTGCTCAAACAGGCGACGCTTCCCGTAATCGTCAAACCGGTGACGGAAAAGCGGCTTTCCGACGCTCTGCAGCCCGATTTACGCCGCGATGCGTTCGCAGACGATCTGTTTGCGCTTGCCCTTCCCAATCCGGAACGCCGAACCGGCGGCGGACATTTCCGCAAAACGCCGTTCTGCCTGCGCTGAATTGACAATCCCCTCCCTTTGCTTTACAATAACTTTAGTCTTGTAAAGTGAAATGAGGGGATTTTTATGATCGGAACAGGTGCGGTCATCAACGCCGGCGCGGTCGTTGTCGGCTCGACCATCGGTATACTGCTGAAAAACGGTCTGTCCGACCGATTTAACCAGACGGTGATGCAGGGTCTTGGTCTGTGCACGATGTTCATCGGCATCGGCGGTGCCCTCAGCGGCATGCTCACCGTGACGGACGGTGCTGTCGGCACGCAGCACACCATGCTGCTCATTCTGTGCCTTGCGCTCGGTGCGCTCATCGGTGAAGCGCTCAATATCGAGAAAAAACTGACCGATTTCGGCACGTTCTGTCAGAATAAGTTCGCCAAAGGCGATAACGGCTTCGTGGACGGCTTTGTCACCACCTCGCTGATCATCTGCGTTGGGGCCATGGCCATTGTCGGCTCGCTCGAGGACGGTCTGACCGGAAATCCGTCTACGCTTATCGCCAAGGCCGTGTTGGACGGCATTGCGTGCATTATCTTTGCCGCGTCGCTTGGCAAGGGCGTGTATCTGTCGGCGCTGCCGCTGCTCGTGTACGAGGGCGGCATTACCCTGCTTGCACGGTTTATCCGTCCGTGGATGACCGATGCACTCATCGGACAGATGTCCTGCATCGGCTCGGTGCTTATTTTTGCCGTCGGCTACAACATGATCGTCGAAAAGAAACTGCGTGTCGGCAATTTGCTGCCCGCTATCTTCCTGCCGGTGCTGTTTTTCTTTCTGGCCCGGTTCTTTCCGGTGCTCGGCACGCTGTAAACTCGACCATATTTGACTTTATTCTCCCGCTCCCTTATAATATAGACACTACATTGAAAGAACGGAGCCGTGGACTATGCTCGCTTACACTTATCTAAAACAGGGGGAATTTGCCCTGCAGAACAAGCCCGAACCCGTCCTCACCCATGCGGGAGACGCGATTGTGCGCGTTACCATGTCGAGCATTTGCACGAGCGACCTGCACATCAAGCACGGCTCGGTGCCGCGTGCCGTACCCGGCATTACGGTCGGCCATGAGATGGTCGGCGTGGTCGAGCAGGTCGGCTCGGCAGTCAAGACCGTAAAGCCCGGCGACCGTGTCGCTGTCAACGTCGAGACGTTCTGCGGGCACTGTTTTTTCTGCCAGCACGGCTTTGTTAACAACTGCACCGACCCGAACGGCGGCTGGGCACTCGGCTGCCGCATTGACGGCGGTCAGGCGGAGTTCATCCGCGTGCCCTATGCTGACCAGGGCCTGACCGTCATTCCCGACCGCGTTTCCGACCGACAGGCGCTGTTTGCCGGTGATGTGCTCGCCACCGGCTACTGGGCGGCCAAAATTTCCGAAATCAAGCCGGGCGACACCGTCCTCATCCTCGGTGCCGGACCGACCGGTATCTGCACCCTGCTGTGTGCCATGCTGCACCATCCGCACCGCATTATCCTCTGCGACCCGGATCCGGCACGGCTGCGTTTTGTGCGCGAGCGCTATCCCGATGTGCTGACCATCACGCCCGAGCATGCGCAGGAGTTCGTGCAGCTCAACAGCCCGCACGGCGGTGCAGATGTGGTCTGCGAGGTGGCAGGCTCGGATACCAGTTTCCGCCTTGCGTGGGAGTGCGCCCGACCGAATGCGATCGTCACGGTCGTTGCGCTGTACGACAAGCCGCAGACGCTGCCGCTGCCCGATATGTACGGCAAGAACCTCACGTTCAAGACCGGCGGCGTGGACGGCTGCGACACCGCAGAAATCCTGCGGCTGATCGAGCACGGCGAACTGGATACCACACCGCTTATCACGCATATTTTCCCGCTCAATGAGATCGAAGCGGCGTATGATCTGTTCGAAAAACGCCGAGATGGCGTTATGAAGGTGGCAATTACGCCGCCGGAAAAGTAAAAACAAGCGGCAGAGACGATACCTCTGCCGCTTTTCTATTTATTCGTAGTCGATTCGCTCGATTTTGAAGATAACCGGACGCGTACCATCCGAACAGCAGGTTATCATCTCGTTTTCGTGCTTCATCCAGCCCTTCATGATGAAACCGCCCTGCAATCCGGTGTAAATATAGCGTGCAATCGCGTCCCATGCCTCAGAGCAGAACGGCAGTTTGGGACCGCCTGCAACAGTATTCGCATCTCCTGTGGTTTTGGTCAGCGTATTTACGCCCATGTGCCAGAAATCGTCCCGTTCATCATCCCGATAGAATTCGAATTCATCCCCTACGTTGTAGCAGGGACACACGCCGGAAGAAGGGTCAGCACAATACTGCTGCTGCAGTTCCGGATACAGCTTTTTGTCCAGAACGGTTACTTTTACCTTGTGTTTCATTTACATTCACCTTTCCCGCTTATAGATAAGCCACCGTATCAGTCGATACGGTGGCTTTTTTCTTTCATTATTGTTTAATCAACCAGCTTATCCAGCTCGGCAACATGATGCGTGCCAGTCGCGGTCTGGTGCTCTGCCTGCTTTGCGTACAGGCCGACCACTGCGGCAGACTTCTTGATGGACTGCATCGTACCGGCACCGGCTACGCAGCCGCCCGGGCAGGCCATGCCCTCGAGCAGATAGCCGTTGTACTTGCCGGCCTTGGCCGCCATCAGCAGCTTGCGGCAGTCGCGCAGACCCTCGGCGTTTGCCACCTTGATCTCGCGGTCCGGATGCTTCTCGTTGATGACATTAACGACAGCATTTGCTACGCCGCCGGATACCGCAAAATTACGGCCGTCCGTGGAGGCGTCGTTGATGCCGTGCGGGTCTTCCTTGAGGTTTGCCACGTCGATATGGCGTGCGGCGAAAATACCGGACATCTCCTCGAACGTCAGCACGAAATCGACCTCGCTTCGTACGTCCGAACGCATTGCCTCGAGCTTCTTTGCCGCGCAAGGGCCGATAAACGCAACCTTTGCACCCGGCTGATGGTGCTTGACCAGTCGAGCGGTCAGGGTCATCGGCGTCAGGGCCATCGAGATGCAGTTTGCCTGATCCGGGAACAGCTTTTTCGCCATCGCGAACCACGCTGGACAGCAGGACGTTGCCATGAACGGCAGTTTCTCCGGCACTTCCTTCACGAAGTCCTCAGCCTCCTGTGCCGCACACAGGTCGGCGCCAATGGCTACCTCGATAATATCGGCAAAGCCGAGTCGCTTCATAGCTGCACGCAGCTTGCCCGGGGTCATTTTCGGGCCGAACTGGCCAACGAATGCCGGTGCTACGGCTGCGTAAACGCGCTCGCCTGCCTGGATCGCACGGATCATCTGGAAGATCTGCGACTTGTCGGCGATCGCGCCGAACGGGCAGCTTACCAGACACTGGCCGCAGGAAACGCACTTATCGTAATCAATATCCGCTCTGCCGTTGCAGTCGCTGTGGATGGCGTCCATGCCGCAGGCAGCCGCACACGGGCGCTCCTGACGGATGATGGCGTGATACTGGCAGACATCCATGCAGCGTCCGCACTTGATGCACTTCTCCTGATCGATGATCGAACGGCCGGTGAAGCGGTCGAGCGATACCGCTCCCTTGGGGCAGACTTCCATACACGGATGTGCCATACAGCCCTGACATGCGTTCGTTACCATGACCTCATTTTCCTTGCAGGCATGGCACGCGAACTTGATGACGTTGATCAGCGGCGGCGTGTAGTAGGTTTCCTCGCGGGTCGCGGCTTCAATGTTATCCGAGAGCGGTGCATGCTCGGCGGCACTGCGGCACGGCAGGCCCATTGCCAGACGCAGGCGTTCGCCGACGATAGCGCGCTCGAGGAAAATATCGTTGCGGATATTGCCGACCTCACCCGGCATAATGTCATACGGGAGTGCTTCGATTCGGCGGTCGGTCGGCCACTCCGTGTGGTAGGCCATACGGGCAACTTCGGTAAAAATGCGGTGACGGATCTCCTGAATACGGGTTTCTACACCTCTCATAGCCATAGTGTCTTTTTTCCTCCTAAAATCCTTCTCGACCCGGCAAATGGGTCGTCCCTTCATACTATCTTTAATGAGCGCTCCCGGCAGAGCGCAAGTGTTCTTCTAACAGAATACCATAAACAGGGCGTTCTGCAAAGGGTATTTGTAGATTTTTTAACAATTACTTTGTTGAAATTTTGCCTATGTTTTTTGGTAATTCTGTTGAAAAACAAGCGACCGGCGGACAGATGTCTTTCTATCCTTTGCAAAATCGGGAGTTTTTCGCTGAACCTCAGCGAGGGAGCTGCCGTCTGCAGACGGCAGGGACGACGCCGTACCTACGGCTGGGGCAAAAAGGAAGGGACACCTGCGGTTTCCCTTCCTCTTTGAACTCCTACCTTTCCCTTGGGGACAGCACGGCGGCTGTCAGAGAACTGAGACTCGCAAAGGAAACGGCCGTACCTCTCATCTTCCGTAGGGGCGGACCAATGTGTCCGCCCATTTCTCTACCTTAGCCGCTCAAGCTGTTTTCTGACTGCTACACAGACGGTTTCATCTCCGCAGGCGCGGCATGACAGTGCCGCGCAACTCGTTTTCCTGGAGACTACGTCCTGCACCTACGAATTACATCTATTATACAATCTATCTTGTAGGGCGGGATGACCTCATCCCGCCCTACGATAACATTAAATTTGCGAATTATATCCGCAGGTGCTATCTGTTACAACGCGCAAAAAATTAGGGCGGCACTGTCATGCCGCCCATTGCGTAGAGCAAACCATATGTGTAGCAGTAAGGTATCTGTGAACTGCGAATATGCTGCGAAACAAACGCAAGAGTAACTCGACTGCCGCGTCCTTATAGTCTCAGCTCTGCAAATTTCGCCGTGCCCTCCCAAAGGGAAAAGGGGTGATTCACAAGAGGGTGGAAAACCGCAGGTTGTCTACCCTCTTGTGCCCCTGCCGGGCAGGCAAGATTCTCTCGCTTTCCAAGCGACCACTCACGGATTCATCGCCTGAATAATCCCCAGAGCCTTCGGCGCGATCTCACTCGGAGACGCTGCCGGCTTCGCCAGCAGGTAGCCCTGCAGCAGGTCAACGCCTAGTTCAAGCACCTTGCGCAGCTCAGCCTCGGTTTCGATGCCTTCGGCCACGATCTTCATGCCGCGTCCGTGCGCATAATCCACAATGCCCTTGACCAGCTGCTGCTTATCCGCGTCCGTATCAATGCCGCGGATAATGGTAATATCCACCTTGATGTACTCCGGCGACAGCTCGAGCAGGCTGTTGCCATTGCTGTAACCGCTGCCCCAGTCATCGAGTGCGAGTGCGCCCTGACCGCCGAGTGCGTTTCGCTTGCGCTCGAGTGCCTCGTGGTTGATCTCCTCTTCCTCGGTGATCTCGATAACCAAATCATCCATCAAATCGCCGTATTTCGACCGATATTCCGCTTGATCCGCATCACTCAGGCTGACATTGGCGATCGAATTGATAAACAGCTTGGCGTTTTTGTGCAGCCGTCCTCGGCTCTGCATCATCACAAAGGTGGATGTTGCCTTGAAGACGGTCAGCCGTTCGATTTCGTACATTTTGTCCATCTCACGCGCCAGCTTCATCACGGTCAGCGGAGAGTTCAAAATCGGCATTTCGATACGCATCAGCGCCTCATATGCCGCTACCATGCCGGTATGCGCCGAGAAGATCGGCTGGAAATGGTAATTGACGCTGCTCTCGCGTACCATCTGCAGGAATTCACTGCGCAGCTGCACTGCGTAGGCTTCCTGATTATACGCACCGATGTCAAATTCACCCATAGCCCCCTTTTCGGCGTGCTTGACCTGATACATCGCGAAATCTGCGTACTTTTTCAGCGTCGGCAGGTCACGGCCGTTGTCCGGATACCAAGCGATACCGCCGGAAATGCTGATGTGCATCGTGTCGCCGTTCGGCAGAAGCGCCGTCCGCTCCTTCATGGATTCGGTCAGCTCGTGCAGCACCTGACGAATTTCGTCGCTGCTGTCGTAGCCGTAAAACAGCACGATAAACTCATCGCCGGACAGGCGGGCACAGATCGTGTGGTTCGGCAGCGTCTGTGCAAAGCACTGACCCGCCAGATTGATATAGCGGTCGCCCCAGTCGTGACCGAACGTGTCGTTGATGTGCTTGAGGTTGTCCATATCCATCATGAGCAGTGCGGCGTGTTTCAGCCTATCCGGCGTGCGGAACAGCTCCTTCGACTTGCTGTCGAACGCCCGGCGGTTGTACAGACCGGTCAGCACGTCGTAATCGCGCTCGTGCTCGATACGGCGGCGTTCCAGTGTTGTCACCGTCACGTCCTCGACCAGACCGACCTGCACATCGTCCTCGCAGGTGATGCGCAGCATGACGTACCGCTCACTGCCGTCCTTCTGCGGAATGGTGAACACGCAGCCGCCGTCCCGCAGACCGAAACTCTCGTGCTGCAGCACCAGATCTTCCATCAAAGCCTCAAACTGCTCCTCGGTGATGTCGTTCGGGTCGTTCTCCGGCATACCAAGCATGGAGAAAAAGTTATCGGTAACGAACACTTTATCGCTGTCCGCACGGATTTCATAGCCGCCGAGTTCGATACTCGCCATATCCATGATACGCAGGAACTTGGTGGACGTGTCCAGAATATCCTGGCTCAGCTGGGTTATCGCAGTGGAAAAGCCGTCCAACTCCCGGATGCCCGTGCGCGACAGCTGCGGAATAGCACTGCTCTTATCCTGCACGGCGGCCACCTCGTCGGACAGCTGCTTGATCGGGTGCGCCAGTCCGCGGCTGACCAGATAGCTGCACACCAGACCGATGCCCAGTGTCAGCACCACAGCCAGCAGCAGCAGGCTCTGCATGTCGTTGGAGATTTTATACAGTGTGCTGTTGGGCACGATGCCGAGCAGCAGCCAGTGTTCATCCGAGAACGGTGCATTGCGGTCGTACAGCGTCAGCGGTTCGGCGCAGGCGAAGTATTTCGCCTTATCGACGACAATGGTGCCGGTCGAGCCGTCTCCCTGCAGAGCAATGGTCTGCTTGCTTTTCAGGGTGCGGTCCTGCGCAGAGAATGTCACCGGCTGCAGGGATATGCTGCCGGTCTGCTTGTCGCCGGTCGTTACCGCGAGCAGATACGCGCCCGTACCGTCATTCTGCAGTTCGGTCAGCGGCAGCTGTTCTTCCAGATAGCTGGTCAGCAGTTCCACGCCGACCACGCCGTACACTGTGCCGTCCGGCAGGATGAGCGGCTGCGAATACGCGATCGCTTCCCGCTTATCACCCGGCAGCGTATACGGCTCGGTCGTCCAGCGTCCGTACTGCTCCATCAGCAGCTTGCCGCCGTCCTGATAGGCGGCCTCGAACGGCTGATAGACGAAATCGCCGACTTCTTCATAGTCCAGTGCCGGCTGCCAGCAGGAGTCCGTCGAGATGCGCATGGACTTGACGAGCGCTGCCGGTGCAAACGACAGCATCAGATCCTCGTTGCGCTCGGAAGCCGCGGCATCCGGGTCCAGATCGCGCAGATAAATGCCCGGCAGGCGTTCGTTTGTCCGGCGGGAATCCAGGTCGCGCGTATTGAGCACGACAAACACGCCCGTGACCGACGAGCGGCGCAGCTGCGTTACCAGATCGTCCGAAATGGCTTCGAGCAGCGGCTCACTGGCCGTGCTGTTGCTGCCGAGCGTATCCTTGGAGATCTTGCCGGATTCGAGCAGTTCCTGCGTTTTCGCGTTGATCTGCGTCGGCAGGTCGTCCAGATTCTGCGCATCCACGAGGAAATTCTCCAGATAGCTGCTGCGGTTCTCGACCTGCTTGGCTAAGATGTCCTCTGCGTTCTGGTTCAGCTGCTGCGGCACACGGCTGACCGCGATCGAGCCGACCAGCAGCGCGACCTCGACCGCCAGCACAACAAGCACCGAGAAAAATATGGTGGAAAAGACCGATCTTTCCCGCTTTTCAGTTGACTTTCTGCGAGCTTTCATACCGCATCGCCTGTCCTTCTTTGTAGAAGTTATCCCTCAAATGCCTTGAGCTGCGTGAGCGTATCCTGATACCACTGGTCAAAGTAGGCGTCCGTCAGGAAATCCGCTTCCGCCTGCTCGGCGGTCTGTCCGGCAGCGATACGCTGCTCGACCGTTTCGCGGTCCGCTACGGCGAGGTCGCTCATGGCGTATTCCAGTACCTTGCGGGCGTCCTTGGCCTGCGAGAACGCAGGCGTTGTGTACAGGGTATTCTCGCTTACCGTCTTGGCAGCCATCTGCAGAACAGATTTGACCTCGGGCGTCATATCGACACCGCTCTTTTCGAGCGTTTCTTCCTTGCTCGCTTCCTTGGTGACCGGCAGATAACCCGAACCGATCGAGAACTGGATGTTGTTCTCCGGTGCGGTGAACCACTTGAGGAAGGTCACGCTGGCTTCGATCTCGTTCTCGTCACCCTTGGTGACGACCATGCCGGCACCCTGCTGTACGGAAACCGGATCACAGCCCTCGAAATGCGGGTTCGGCAGCACCTTCAGGTCGATGGAATGGCTGTCGCTGTCATTCGTCATCACGCTGTCCGGGAAGAAGGTCGCGCTCGAGCTGGAGCCGACGTAGGACAGGATGGTGCCGGTTTTGATGTCATCGCTGCGGAAATGGCCGGTCGCCTCAAAGTAGCCCTTGACGAACGGCACATAGTAGTTGTCCCACAGCTTGCGGACAACGTCTTTGTCGAAGTTCAGCGTCATTTTGCCGTCCTGCACGTCAAAAATCGTGCAGCCGAGTTCCTTTGCACCGGCGAGCATGTAGTTCGCCATCGCATCTCGGCCGAACAGCGCACGGCCGTCGTCCGGCGTTTCTGTCTGCGCGTCCGTCCAGTCGTAGTATTTCTCGGCCGCTGCCGTCAGACCTTCCACGGTCGCCAGATCATCATAGGTCGTGCCGGTCGCCTGCGAGAACGCCTGCCAGTCGGTGTCGTTCAGGTAGAGCACCTCGGTGGACTTGGCGGTCGGGAAGATCTTGATGCTGCCGTCGCCGTCAAAATCGCCCTCGGCGAGATAACCTTCGATGTACTCGCTCTTTTCGTCGTCGGTCAAGTAGTCGTTCAGGTCAACGACCATACCCAGCTGATCGAGCGCGTATGCGGTATCCGCATAGCCGGAAAAGATATTCGGCAGTTCTTCCGCGCCGACCTTGCCCTCGGCGGCATTCATGACGTTGGTCTCCAGATCGTTTACGCTGCCCTGGCTGGCGCTTTCCACCGTGATGCCCTGCTCCTTGCCGACGGTGTCGTTGAAGTTCTGCACCATTTGGTTGAAGGCTTCGAGCTGCTCGCCGTTGTAGTAGTTCCAGATGGTGAGCGTTACCGGCTCCTTTTTCGCACCGCAACCGGCGCAGGACAGCGCCAGCAGAGCCGCAGCTGCCGCTCCGGCGATCAATCGCTTGTATACTTTCATGTGTTTCCCCTTTGTCTCTCATTCTAATCGCACAAAACCGGCTGATTTTGTGTGTTTTCGCGTATAGACGTAATTTCTCTTATACCAGTTTATCACAACGCCTGCCAAACGTAAAGCGTGAGTTGTGAAGCGCCCTTCTCATTGTTTTGCTTTTCTTTTTTCGCACGGCATGGTAGAATACTATCAGTCTGAAAAGGAGGGCGCATGCCATGAAATGGCTTTCACATCTGCGCACGGTGCAGCACCACCGGTTTCTGGTGCTCCGGCACTGCTGGCGCGTTGGATTATACTGGCAGGGACTGACGCACGATCTGAGCAAGTTCAGTCCGGTGGAGTTTTCCGCCGGTGCAAAATATTATCAGGGCAACCGCAGCCCGAACGAGATCGAACGCCGCGAAAAGGGTTACAGCGCGGCCTGGCTGCACCATAAGGGCCGCAACAAGCACCATTTAGAATACTGGATCGACTATGCCGCCGACGGCTCCGGCATGTGCGGCATGAAAATGCCCATCAAGTATGTGATCGAGATGTTCTGCGACCGCGTGGCCGCCAGCAAGACCTACCGCGGGTCGGCCTATTGCGACAGCGATCCGTATGATTACTATGCGCACTCGGTCGATCATTACATCATCCATCCGGATACGGCCGCCGCACTGGAATCGCTGCTGCGCATCCTGCGAGATGAAGGTGAGGAAAAAGCGTTCCAGAAGGCGCGGGAGATGCTGAAAAACGGGTATTAACGAAAAAGAACCAGTCGAAAGACTGGTTCTTTTTAATATAAGGTAAATGCACAAAAGTATCCACAGGTTGTGGATACTTTTGTTTATATCACTTTTGCGAACCGCTCAAAGAACCGGAACAGCGTGTCACCGCTCATGGCCAGCGCGCGGACGCACACGCCTTGTACGGCTCGGCTTGTGCCGACGATGCCATCCGGCAGAACGTCTTTCTGCCGCGCAAACGCGAGGATTTCGTCCTCTTTTCCGGGGGCATACGCGTACAGCACACCTTGATGCGTGAACTCCTGCCACTGACCCAATCCGGTGTAGCTGCGCTTCTCCGGCTGCACGAGCGTATGCTCCGCAAACACCGGACGGCCATCCAGCGTGACGCACAGCCGATTCTCGAATCGCCGCATGGCAAACCGCTCAC